>CAWVYJ010000050.1:0-13953 GCA_963934365.1 uncultured Dehalococcoidales bacterium
CAACTGCTGAATCACCAACTGCGGTGCCTCCGGTCGCATCCCAGGATGTAGATACTACTCGGAGTCTGATAGATGCTTTTACAGATTCCGAAGTACTACAGTGCTTGTCTGAACAATTGGGTGATCGCTTTGATGATGATTTGGGAGCGGTAGGACCGGAATTGTTGAGCAGATTTGGACCCAGAGAACTCGCCGTCCTCGAGTCGTGTGGGGTGGATATTGTAGGTGCACTTGGAGGCAATGTTGGAGCAGCCAGCCTGGACGATCCGGAAGTGCAAGAATGTCTCGCTGGTCAACTTGGTATGGACTTAAGCGCCGGAGAATTCGATCTCACTGTCCTCAGAGAGCTCGAACCAACAGATATCGCTGCAGCTTTTGAAGCGTGTGGTGCAGAGTTCGGGCGACCCGGTGCTGGTGGAGGAATTCTTGGTGGCGGCCGTGGTCTGTTCGGTGGCGGTCAACGCGGCGCAGGTCGCGGCGGATTCGCAGGTGGCGCTGGCGGTGATATTTTAGAATGTCTTACCGAAGAACTCGGTGAAGATCCTCTGACATTGCTCCGCGACCCAATCGGTGTGCCTCCTGCTGATTTCCAAGCTGCATTGGAAAAGTGCGGGGCTGGAATCGCAATTCCTATCGAGCAAAATGATAGTGCTGGTGATGGTACAGCTCCGATCCCAATCGAACCAATAACGGAACCCACAGCGACTTCGATTCCGATTAGCGAGCTAACTATCGAGCAGCTAACGTGTCTTTCAGGCGAACTCGACCCTTCTGATTTAGCTGTTGCGGTTGTGGCAACGAGTGCAGGCGATATCTCTGAAATTTCTGACGAACTACTCGCCGTACTTCAGGTGTGTGGTGTCGGTTCATAGCTTTGTATCCTTGTGAAATTTCGTGTTCAGCGGAGTTGAACCATGGTGTGCTCTCGCCTACTATCCGCTGAGAACAACGTGAACGTTCGAGAGTAATAAGGACAAGGCAAGCCGATGATGCGACTGATGACCTGGCACGGTGGTGATAAATTCACTCTCGATCAAATGCCAGACCCTGAAGCACGACCGGGCAGAGTTGTCGTGAAGGTCGACACTATTGGCGTTTGCGGAACCGATGTTCATATTACGCAGGGTTTATTTCCTTCAACACCGCCAAAAGTCCTAGGGCATGAAGGTTCAGGTGTGATTGTCGATGTCGGAAAAGGCATAGATAAAAGCCGAATTGGCGATCGAGTCGTGATGAATACGACGAGCCATTGTGGCGTTTGTTCAGCATGTACTACTTGGTCGGAATCACGTTGCGAAAACGCCGATCTCACTTCTGGAATGTTCGCTGAATACGCCACCGCTCCATCACAATCGGCAGTGAAAATTCCGGATTCTCTCGATCTTGAGCAAGCAGCATTATCCGAACCGGCATCATGTTGCCTCTCTGGCTCAGAAATGATGCGAATCGACGATAACGGAGTCGGAGTCGTAATTGGTGGCGGCATTATGGGACTGTTCACGCTGGCATTTCTAAAACGTCGTGGCGTTGAACGCATGGTCATGTCGGAACCAGTCGCGGCTCGTCGCGAAATGGCCACCCAGTTCGGGGCCGATCTGCTGCACGATCCTGCCGAGAGCGATCTTACCGAGTTCATCAAGGATCACAACAGTGGATACGGTGCGAACATCGCAGCTGAAGTTGTTGGACAGCCAAAACTGGTCGCCAAGTGCGTTGAAGTGGTTCGCCCACGCGGTCAAGTGTTGATGGTAGGGGTGGTCCCAGAAGGAGAACCTTTGCCGGTCGATATGTACGACCTTCACTATCGAGAAGTCACCCTAAGAGGAGCATTTGGGCGAGGTGACGTGTTTCCTCGAACTCCCGTTGAGATCGACAAATTGAATCTTGACGGCGTGATCTCACGTCGCTACGAGCTTCAGGACTTGCCACAAGCAATCGTCGATTCAGGTGAAGGAAAAGGTGTGAAATTCGTTATCAAGCCAAACGGATAGCGCGGGCTTCTGCTGACATTTTCTATAAGGGGTTAATCGTCAGAACTAGCGACAACGGAACGCTCTATCTGGTAAATGAAGCGCTGGCTTCGGCGATCGACTTGAACGATCCATCAGCTACAGCAGCACATAGCGCCGCACCGATTGCCGCCTCTTCGTTGTTTCGACCAAGCTGAAGAGACATACCGAGTTCTGTTTCGAGTGATTCTCTAAGAACTGGATTAAGTTTTAACCCGTTGCCTGATCCGACGAGAATCGAACGCGTTCCTGCTCCTAGCTTCGCCGCCTCTCGGTACGAGTCTGCTAGCTGAGCCGCCATCGCCTCGAAGAGCGCACGTGCCATGTGTCCAGGCGTGAATGTGCCCGGTGTGAGTTCTCGCACCGCTGCTTTCGCCAGAGGGTTACTTCGTGAGCCGGTGAACAGTGGGTCGAAAACCACTCCTTCGGCTCCAGCTGGAACTTCGGCAGCTAGTTCGACCAGTTTTACGTAAAGAACGTCGGGGTCCACTTGGTATCCAGTGATAGCTAGATTTGCGTTGTTGAAGAAATCTCTGAGGGTGCGGAACGTTCGCCCACCAACCACGCCGACCCCTGCTAGTAGGTAGCCACTTTGAATGTACGGACGAAGTTCGAGCCATCCCCGAGGGGTTGGTTTTTCAACGTAGACAGAAGCCTGTCCACCTGTGCCAATGTTGATGGCAACGGTGTTTTCGTAGTCGGATACCGTACCGGCAAAGCTACACTGATGATCTCCAGATGCGACCGAAACTGTAATGCCCGCTTTCGCTCCGAGCTTTGTTGCCATCGGTTTGGTAAGCGTTCCGGCAGGGGTGCAGGAGTCGGCGATATTCGAGAAGAGCTCGCGGCTCAGGCCGAGTGAATCGATGAGATGGTCATTCCAGTCCATTTTGGATAGATCGTAAACACCCCAACTGACAGCGTCGGTGGGATCGGTAACTGGTCGGGTATTTGTCAGGCGAGAAACTACGAATTCGGGAGCTGTTGTGCCGTGAATGTTTGCGACGTTTGTTGGGAGTTCGTTGTTAGCCTTTAGCCAGTAGAGATTGGGAGCTGTGTAGCCGGTAACGATAGGGCATCCGGTGTTTTCGAAGGCTGGAAGTCCGCCGTCTTCAGTTACGGCACCTCCGAGTTCGCCCATAGCGTCGAGATACGTGAGATTTTCGCCAGGGATTAGGTCTTTCGACCGCTGATCCTGCCAGGAAATGAAGTTTCCGACCGTGCTTAGATCTTGGTCGAGAAGCTGAAGTCCTTGCTGCTGACCAGTGATACCGATCGCCGCGGGTTGGCCCTTAGTTCGTGCGATGAGGTTCTTTGCGTTGGCGAGCGCAAGATCGGTCATGTACTCGAGATCCCACTCAGATCGACCGATTTTTTTATCGTTTTCAGATGTGGTTTCAGCGTTATTGTCGATGGTCGAAGAGCCAACAACCGACTTCGACTCAATGTCGATGATCAACGCGGTAACCGACGTAGATCCGACGTCGATGGACAGGTAGTGAGTGGGCATATAAGGAGTTTATCTAGCGAATGTCGGGTTAATCGAGTGCTTGGGCTATTTAATCGAACGCGAGAACGTGCAGGCGAAGTTTTTGGTGAAGCCTAGGAGTGCGAGGGCGATTGTGGCGAGTTTTTGGATCATGGGGCTGGTTGTTCGAAGTGGAATTTTCGGCCCCTTCTACTAGCGCGAGAATATTGGGTTGAAGGAAAGGCGTTAGATTGCTGCTGGTTTGCTTATTCTCACTGCTATCAACCATTTTCCTCAGGCACATTTGGGGAGAAAAAGTTGGCGACTTTTTGGTTGGGGTCGTTAAAACCTACTGGCTCCCACACTCGAGATTCGGTGGTAGCTTCTACGTGGATGTCAGATCGGTCGAAAACGTCGTCTTTCAGACGAGTTCCTAGTCCGGGTCCTTCGGGTGCCAGCAAATAGCCATCCTTGATTACTATATTCGGCTCGATGAACTTGTCATACCAGCCGTGGTAGTAGGCTCGATTGGTTTCTTGAATCATCACATTTGGGACATTTATTGAGATATGAGCGCAGGCAAAAACGTTGACAGGACCCGTCCAGTCGTGCGGAGCTATGGGTGTTTGGTACGTGTCAGCCATTGTCGCGATCTTTTTGGTCTCCGATATCCCACCAGTCCAGATCAGATCAGGCATCACGATCTCGGCAGCGCCTTTTTCGATGTATTCGCGGAATTCGTATCGAGTCATAAGTCGTTCAGCTGCGCAGATTGGTGTTCTGGTTTCCT
This sequence comes from uncultured Dehalococcoidales bacterium, assembly GCA_963934365.1. Taxonomy (GTDB): domain Bacteria; phylum Chloroflexota; class Dehalococcoidia; order Lucifugimonadales; family Lucifugimonadaceae; genus Lucifugimonas. Next base: position 4,268 of record CAWVYJ010000050.1, read on the forward strand.
GCGCAAGTTTTAGATGCGTCTCGACGTTCACGGGATGAATCATTTCTTCCTGCCACAACAGATCGTACTCGTCCATCGCTTTTGTGATGCGGATTGCGGGAGCCAACGCCCACTGTCCGCCACCGTCGTGTGCGATCTCGATCTGATCGCCCAATGCCTTGCGTTGCTTAGCGAGGGGGGCGAGTCCCTCTTTGATCTGTTTTGCAGATACGAAATTTCCGCCCGATTCGGCGGCGTAAGGAGCCATGTAGTACGCCTTTACGGCCGTGATTCCTTCGTCGATGAGGCTTTGCAAAAATCCGATGGGATCTCGTTGCTCAAATTCGTTGTCCTGCCAGTCACCGTAGCTACCAATCGTGTTGTAGATACGGATTTTGTCTCGTGATTTTCCGCCCAGTAGGTTGTATATGGGCTGATCGAGCGCTTGCCCAACGACGTCCCACAATGCAATATCTATGGCCGATAACGCTCGTAGTTCGGCTCCTGAGTAGGTGAAAATCCCGGCGAGTTTGAATAGTTCGTCCCAGATACCTTCACGATCCATTGGGTCTCGACCGATCAGCGTTGGTCCGAATATTTCGTGAACTACTGCGGCCACGGATTTAGGCAGGTACCACGTTTCCCCGAGTCCGATCTCGCCGGAGTCCGTGTGAATACGAACCCAGCACATCTGCCAGAACTCGTCGACATGGATAGTTTCAACTTTAGTTATTTGCATTTTGCTTGATTAGCTCCGGGAGTCATAGGATGACTTAGTCGCGCGTCGTAGCTTCCCCTACGTTGTTCCCTATCGAAAGGAGGGAGAGGGTCTGACCACGTTTTCTGAGAGTTAGGGTTTGACTGGTTCTATCTCTAAGCTGTGTCTTCGTGACGTTTTGGCGAACTTTACGCTTTTGTTTGCTCTGGTGCATCGCCATCGTGATTTGGCTTTAAGTGTTTGCGTGATCGGCTAGGATTTTGCTTCTACAGCGTTAGTTTTGGATATTCTCTAGTACGTAATTAAGGTTTTCCAAATGGCCCAGTCAGATCGACGTGGCTATGTTGCTTCATCGAGTTTGAAAGTAGAGCGAAATGTATCTCTGCTTTCGCTATCGAACGCTGTCCACCCGATTTCAATATGAATCGAAGAAAAAAGCCCTCCGCCAAGTAGTAAAGGGCTTCTCCTGTTTCAAAATATCAATACAGCATTTTCATCTGAGCCGACAAGCAAGCGAGGCAACCACTCCCACACGGAAGAAAGCGTGCCACTGTCACCTTATCGAACGCTGTCGAGGACGATGTCGAATACTAGATCAGCGTTTGGTGGGATTGCTCCGCCAGCGCCTTGAGCACCGTATCCCTGATCGGCAGGAATGTAGACACGTCGCTGCCCGCCAACCTTCATACCCAAAATAGCGTCACGGAATCCTGGAATTACGCCGCCGACTGGGAACGAAACAGACGCTCCACGTGAGTACGACGAATCAAATACACATCCGTCAGCAACAAGCCAGCCGGTGTAGTGAACATCGACCGTGTTTGCAGGGTTAACAGCGCTGCCGTCGCCAACATTCGTGTCGAATACGCGAATACCTGATGGCTCGTCTGTGTACTGGTCTTCAGTTATATCGTCATACTGAGGTGCGGATTCAGGGTAACCGGCGTTGTCACAAGACACTATTGGCCCTCCTTCGGGCGTAGCAGTTGGAATTGGGGGAGCAGTGACATTCGCTGCCATAGCAGTGGCGGTAGCGATTGCCTGAGTAGGCGTCAAAACGGCAATAAGTTCAATCTCAAAAGTAAGAGTTGCGTTGCCGGGTATGACCGGGGGTGAGCCAAGTTCTCGGTACCCGAGTGATGACGGAATTTCGACTCGGCGTGAACCGCCGGGCTTCATTGTGAGCATTGCTTGACGCCATCCTGGAATCAATGCAACCAGTAGAAGTTCGGCGTCTTCACCGCGAGCGTAGGTTGAATCGAATACACAGCCGCCATCTAGCCAACCTGTGTATCTGACCGTCACCATGTCTTCGATTTTTGGCGATTCGCCCTCACCCTCGACTATATCGAAAATCTTGATGCCATCTACATCGCCACGGAGTTGATTGCTAGTAATGTCACCAAATATTGGCGATCCCTGCGGGTAGAACTCGTTTTGGCACAGTGAAACATCGGCAGTAGCCGACAACACTGGAATATCGATAATTTCAGGGTTTTTTCCGGCTGCCTGACATGCGGTTAGCGCTATCAGAATGAGCATTCCCCCAAAAACCAATATTCGTTTAGATACCATACTTTTCAATTCGAACATTCTCGCTTCTAAGTTTTGAAATTTCGGTTGCCGATGCGGTTATGATCGCAAAAGGCTGGTGACTAATTGTCTACTTTTTCCCAGAGTTTGCATTGGCTACGAACTGGTTGAATCCACCAGCGATCCAAGGTCCGGCTCCTGTCATGAAGAATTTAACGCCCAGCTCTACGTACCCAGCGACGTTTTCGTTTGTTGCAAGAGCACCAGCGTGCTTGCCAGCGGCAACTATACGAGTCAGAGCGTCGGTGATTTTCTCGACTACGTCAGGGTGATTCAGATCGCCCATATGACCCATTGACGCTGCGAAATCTGATGGAGCTACGAAGAAAACATCGATACCGTCAACAGCGATGATCTCGTCGAGATTCTCCCACGCAACAATGTCCTCAATTAGAACGATCAACATTGTTTCATCGTTGGCTTTGTGGAGGTAGTTTTCTACGTCGTAGCCTTGTCGACTTGTGAACATGCCACGTTTGCCGAGCGGGGTGAACTTGCCCCCATCGACAACGTTTTGTGCTTCAGCCGCGTTGTTCACGTGCGGAACGACGATTGCCTGGGCTCCACGGTCGAGCGTTCGGTAGATGAGTCCCTGTTCGTTCAGATTGATCCGTGCGACTGAGGTCATGCCCCAGAGATCACACGCTCGTGTGAGGTTGCCGAGTTCGCTGGCTTCGGTGGAACCATGTTCACCTTCGAGCCAGATTCCGTCGAATCCAATAGGGCCAACAGCGTCTATGTCGTCGGGGTGAGTGATTCCGCTGACGATAGTTACTACTTCGCCGTTAGCTAGCTTCTGCTTGGCGCGGTTGGTTCTGAGTTCCACTGGAGTTGCTCCCCACAAAGAATGAGTAATAGACGGGCAAGTTGAATTAACCCATGGAATTCTAACCCGCCAACGAGTCTGTTGGGGGGGCGAGGCAGATAGAGAGAATATTTCGTGCTTGTAGGAGGTAATTTTTCGAAAGCGTAACCAAAATGCACCGATTGGTAGATGAAGAATCTGGCGAGGATCGGGTAACGTTGCCCGTATTATCGTCGGCAAACCGCTCGCTGAAGCTGAAAGATCTCGTAGTTTTGTTTTGAGAGTGCTTTCGACCTTGTGTTGTAAGTGTTTGAGCGATCTCGCCTATCGAGCAAGATTTCACCGCTCAACCCCAGAAGTCCTTACTCTTTGGCCGGGACGCGGCATATGGCTACTTGGCGATGCCGTGGCAGCGTTTAAATTTCTTGCCTGAGTCACAGGGGCAGTTGTCGTTGCGGCCGACACCGGCGTAAGGATCGGATGACATAGCAGGAATCGCACCCGCTTTCACCATGATGTTGGCGGCTGGACGCCCGCTTCGGAGCTCACCGACCATCGCCTTCATGTAAGGCTCGGTATGAGCGAAGTATTTTTTGTATCCGGCGCAGAGGTAGTTCAGGCCATCTTCGCCATCGGGCGTCTTGGTAAACCGCTGCTTCGGGCAGCCGCCGTTGCAAGCAAATTTGAATTCGCAAGATCGACAAAATTCGGGAAGTGTATCTCGCTTATCGGTACCAAACTTGCGCTGTTCGGGCGACTCAGCCATCACGCGAATCGATTTTTCTTTAACGTTACCGAGGTTAAATTCGGGATAAACATAGTGGTCGCATGAGTACACGTCGCCATTGTGCTCAATAATCATTGCGTCGCCGCAGGTTTCGGCAAAGATGCATAATCCTGGGTTCTGCCCCATCCAACTGGCAAGAGCTGTATCGAAGATCTGAACGAAGTACTGCCCGATGTCTTTTCGCACCCACTGGTCGAAAATGCCGTTAAGGAAATTGCCGTACTGCTCTGATCCGACCGACCATTCAGTAACGGTCGCTCCGTCTCGGAATTCCGGTCCAACCAACTGAAGGAAGTGAGCGGGAAGCTTGTCGGCTACGCGCTCTACGATTGGGATGAACTGCAGAAAATGGCTTCCTACTTCGCGAGTTAGGAACTCATAAAGCTCTTTCGGGTGGTCGGCGTTGTGCTTGTGAAGCACGGTCAGAGTGTTGAACTCGACTTCGTGCTTTTTAAGCACTTCGATACCGGCCATGACCTTGTCCCAGGTTGGCTCTCCACCACGACCTACGCGGTATCTGTTGTGAATGTCTTCAGGACCGTCGATTGAAACGCCGATAAGAAACTTGTTCTCAGCAAAAAATTCGCCCCACTCGTCGTCGATCAGAATGGCGTTCGTCTGGAAGGCATTCGTAATCTGTTTTTTGCCGGCGTATTGCTTCTGAAGCGCTACCGCTTTCTTGTAGAAATCGAGACCCAACAGAGTAGGTTCACCGCCCTGCCAAGCAAAGTTCACCAGCGGAATGTCGTTCGCTTCAATGTACTGCTTTACGTACGCCTCAAGCTCTTCTTCGCCCATCTTCCACGAGCCACGTGCCTTGTCCGGGTAGAGCTTCTCCTTTTCGAGATAGAAGCAGTAAGTGCAATCGATATTGCAGATAGCGCCACTCGGCTTTGCCATCACGTGGATAGCAAGAGGGCGTTTCATTGGTGGACGTTGTCGTTGTTCGGTGATGGTCATGTGGAACTAAATTCTACGTGGTGTGGTTGGCGCGCGGTGATGCCGGTTTGCGCTTACGAGAACCAGAGGCGTTCGGCAGTTTTACTTAGAATCGCTTCTTTATCGGTTTGCGAAAGTCCTATTTCATCAGTGAAAAGACTCAAGTTTTGGGCGTATGTGGTGCCTTTCGACCACAAGGCATTCGGGAAATTTGACCCCCATACGCATCGTTGTGGCGTGAACGCCTCGATCACTCGCTTTAACGGCGTGTGCATATCTTCGTGAGGGTAAATTCGTGCTGAACCATGAGTGCCGCTGGTTAGTTTGGCGTTGACATTTGGCAAATTGGATAATCGTTCTAAAGACTGAAGCGTTTCTTCCGTTTTTCTGATGGTGTTGAGCATGAAGCAGTGGTCGATGACGATGTTTAGGTCGTCTAGCTGGCGTGCCATTAGTTCGATTTCATATAGGCGTTCAAGATCGTCCATAACCATGCAGTTCACCGTAATTCCCATATCCCGAGCTTTCGACCAAAGTCGCCTTACATTGGGCGAACCAATTTCGCCGTTTTGGTCAGAAGTACCTCTTAAACCACGTACTGAGTAGTTAGCTACAGCGTCTTCGAGTACTTCAACGTGCTGCGAATCATCCGGGCTGAGCGTTACGACTCCGGTTGCCCATTCTGAGTGCTGGCGAACGGAATCCATCACGTACCGATTATCGTGAGCGTAGAACGTACTGGTCTGTATGAACACGGCCTTCGCAACGGACGCATCGTCCATCTTCGCTTTCAGATCTTCAGCCGTCGCCGGTTCACCAGGATTCCATGCATCGTCGATGGTTGGGTATTTTTGGCGATCACTAGAGTAGATATGTGGATGTGCGTCGATGATGTTCATGTTGAGCCTAAAATCCCGGCCCTCGGCCGGGTTCCCAAATGTGGGCGCGTGCTACGTCTTCGTCGAGGTCTACACCCCAGCCAGGCTTGGTTGGAATTTGTAATTCGCCGCCGGTGTAGTCGAGAGCACCGCCGGTGATTTCGTCTTTCCACGGCACATCGTCGATATCAGCTTCCATGATTCGAACATTCGGCACGGTTGCGCACAGATTGAGCGAGTGCATCGTCGAAAGGTGCGAATAGTAGTTGTGGGGAGCGATGTTCAGCTCGTAGCTTTCGGCGAGCATGGCTATATCGCGAGAACGTGAGAAGCCGTTCCAAGGCACATCGATCATTACGTTATCCATCGAGCGATTGTCGAAGTAGGGGCGATATTCCCTAATGCCGAACAGATTCTCGCCTGATGTTATCGGAACTGTTGTTCCCGCCTTTACTTCAGCGAGTCCTTCTGGCTCATACATATCGACCTCGACCCACATGGTGTTGAACTGCTCCATCACTTGGCAGATTTGGCGTGCTGCGAGTGGCTTAAAGTGGAAGTTGAGATCGATCGCAATCTGAACTTCGCCCCTTGTACCGTCTTCGAACGCCCCTATGTACTTTTCTATGTGATCGAGTGTCTGCCACGTAACATTCTGATCAGTAGCCCCCGTTCCAAATCCGCCGTCGTAGCCGTGAGCGGGAGTTCCCGGATAGTTGATGTTGGTCTTGAGGGCTTTAAACCCCTTTTCGCGCACCTCTGCGCCGAGTTCAGCGACCGCCTCGAATGAATCCATCGGTGGGACGCCGATTAGTTCATGCTGGCGGACTCGTGAACTGCCGCAGTGTGACCAGTAGACCTGCTGGCTTTGGCGCGTCGGGCCGCCGAATAGCGAGTAGACCGGAACCCCAAGCGATTTACCCTTAATGTCCCACAACGCAAGTTCGATTCCAGCGATTGCCTTTGCTGCGATACCGCCTGTGGATTGGCGGGCGAGCCGGTACATGTCCCAGTAGCGCTTCTCAACCGCTAGTGGGTCTTGTCCTTTGAGAATTGGTAAGAAGTCGGTTACTGCTCCGACGATCCCGTACGGGTTGCGCCCGTCCGACATTTCACCGTATCCAGTAATGCCTTCATCAGTGCGAACGGCAACGTACTGCCAGGGTCGCCATCCGGCGTCGACTACGAATGTTTCTATGGCTGTGATTTTCATGTCGTTATTTACTCTGTGTGTCGTCGAACAACTTGGTCGTGGGTCGCAGGCGTTAGTTGCGATCGTCATCGGGTGACGCTGCTCCGCGTCGCATTTCTTGCACCCTAGCCATTCCATGCGGAAGGGGACTAGCTGTTAGCTTTTTGTGATAACTGCCGGAAGTTTAGTGCAGTATGGCGATTTTTCAAGGTGCGTCGTACACCGCTCGTTTTTGACCTGAGTAGTCCCACGGAACGATCCATTCTTCGGGAATTTCCAGTCCGAAGCCGGGAGCGTTTGATGGAACTACTTTTCCTTCGACGGCTGATGGAACGCCCGGCATAAGTTTGTCGGATACCGGCTGTCCAACGTCAGTGTCCATGAACCACTCTGCAAGAGTTGTTTCAGGCATGGCGTAAGCGAAATGCTGCCCCCAAGCCGTATTTGCCCCCATGTGAGTGATCGTTTCGATCCCTGCAGCTTCGGCGTAGGTGTAAATCTTGAGGATTTCCGAAAGTCCGCCCGCCCACTCGATATCGGGTTGAACGATGTCCACTGCACGAGCGGCGATCAACTGTTGAAATTGTTTACGACCGTAGTGATGCTCGCCGGTTGCAAGGGCTGTCCAAGTCATAGCTCGCTTGAGTTCTTTGTGACCTTCGAGGTCCCACGGCGGAAGAGGTTCTTCTAGCCAGCGTAGTTTGTAAGGGCGTAGACGTTCGGCGACTCTCAAAGCAAGATCGGCGTTGTACGACATCACTGGGTTGAACGTTAGTTCGGCGTCGTTGCCTGCGATTTCGCGCTGGCTTGCAACGTGAGCTTCAAGTTTAACGAGTCCTTCAGAGCCCTCTTCATAAAAGAACGGGTTGCTGATCTTAAATCTTTTGAATCCGAGCTCGCGCATCCACTCGATATCGTCGCCAGTTGCGTATAGCTCAACATGATCACGTGAAGGTCCACCGATCAGTTCGTATACCGGTCTATCTAGAAGTTTGCCTTTGAGGTCCCAGAGTGCAAGATCGACTCCGCTTTGAGCCGCAGTTGCGATTCCACCTTGGAAGCCCTCGTTCATACGCCAAATTTGGTCGTTTATTAGCTCAGTGGCAAGTGCGTCCTTGCCTTCGATCAAAGGTGCAATTAGATAATCGACCACCGAAGCACCCATTGCCCCGTGGGCGAAGGATCCGAGTCCGAACGTTCCGTCTTCAGCGGTGATCTGAACCCACGCTTTTCCAGACTGGCCCGGCTTATTGCCGTCGACGCGTGTGTACTCGGAATATCGTGCTATCGGCTGAGAACGAAGTGAGTATGTGTTCCAGCCGGGTTTGATGTTTGGTCGTGTAGGAGCTGTGGGCTTGTTGATTTGGACGCAGCGAACGCTTTTGATCTTCATGCTAGTTCGCCCCCCAGTCACTAATATCGCTCGGTTCGAACTGCATACCGAACCCCGGTTCGTTTGAAGGTCTGACCGTGCCATTCACGGGCACAACGGTACCGGGAATACGAACGGTTTCATCGAGAGGAACGCCCGGATCGGAGCCCATCCAGTATTCTGCCATTGGCGATTCTGTTGCAGCCATTGCGAAGTGCTGACCGAACGGGTTATTTGCTCCGCCGTGCGGAATGGTCGCCATGCCTGCCATCTCGCCGATGGTATGAGCTTTCCACGCTTCGGTCATTCCGCCACCCCACGTGAAGTCGGGCTGCAGGATATCGACAGCTCGCTTTTCTACAAGATCTAAGAATGCGTGCCGGCCATGATGGTCTTCACCGGCTGCAATCGCTACCCACGGAGCTGATCGGCGCAAGTGGGCGAGTCCATCTGAGTCGGTAGGAACCAACGGCTCTTCGAGCCAGCGCAAGTTGTAGGGTTTAAGTTCTTCCAATAATCGTAATGCAAATTCGACGTTGTACGACATAACTGGATTGATCATTAGATCGCGATCGATACCAACCCGTTCACGAGCCTGAGCCACGTGAGTAATCACCGCTTTGATCCCGGCATCGCCTTCTGAATAGTGAGAGGGGTTGGTGATTTTAAATTTGGTGAAGCCGAGTTCTTGCGCCCAATCTAAATCGTCACCTGTTGCATAGCAAGTGATCGATTCGCGAACGGGTCCGCCTAGTAGGGCGTACACAGGTTGACCAATAATTTTTCCTTTGAGATCCCACAAAGCAAGATCGACTCCGCCCATTGCGGTTGATGCAGTGCCAGCGGATCCGTATCGCTGAGAAACGCGAAGAATCAGATCGTTCAGGTGCTCGATAGCCAAGCAGTTTCTACCTTCAAGAATCGGAGCGATCACCGTGTTTACAAACGCCGCAACAGGCTCACCGAACGCTGCCTGCCCAAGCCCGTATGTGCCATCTTCAGCGGTTACTTTAACCCACACGGCGCCGAGCCCACCGCCCGGCATACTGTCAGGCAATCCTGAAAATTCCGAGTACATGTTTATCGGCATCGCACGTTTCGCCGAGTTGTTCCACGAAGAGCGAGTTGGCTTGGTGCGATTCGACGGTTCAGACAGCTTTACGTGAACTGCTTTGATGGACTTGATCTTCAACTTTGTCCTCGTGAATTTCTGTGGGCATTCAGGGTAAATTCGGTAACTATTGCGAGTCGAACTTATGCGATCGTTCGTCGAACGTCATATGCTTGCGGCGGTGACAGTTTAGTCGTGTACACAGCATGGCACATGAATTATGACGGAATCTCAACGAATGCAGCTAAGAACAGTCGACATTGAACAGCTCGAGTGGTCGTGGTCTGAAAACCCGGGTCTCGAAGAACTGCT
>CAWVYJ010000051.1:0-13420 GCA_963934365.1 uncultured Dehalococcoidales bacterium
CCCTCTCCACCGAACCAGCCATCTGGCTACTGGACAATCCCGCTTGAACGACGCATCCCAGTCGTCAAATTACTACGCGAAGCGAACGTCCAAACAGTGTTCGCCGGCCACTGGCACCGCAACCACATCGCAAGCGACAACGGCCTCGACGTAGTAGTCACCAGCGCACTCGGCTACCCACTCGGCAACGACCCCTCCGGCTACCGAATAGTGAATGTCAACGACAGCACTCTAGCTCACAACTACAAACAAATCTAAGGACAGCGAGCAACATTGATCAGGTTATGCCAGCTAACTAAAAAACTAGTAGCACCTGTCATTAACACGATTTCATTTTGATATTTCAAGGCAATATGTCCTGTCACAGACATTATTCATAAATAAATTAAATCAATACAAAATGCTGAACTAGAACTAGTTCTTTTGCCTTGCAGTTAACCCGATATCAGCTCTGAGACGCTAACGCCAAGTGCATCTGAAATGCCTTTTAACGTGGCGAAACTGACGTTCTGTTTGCCGTGTTCAATGGCACTGACGTAGCTGCGATCCAGCCCTGCATCGGCGGCAAGACCCTGCTGACTGAGCCCTCGGTCTTTCCTGAGCGACTGAATTCGCACTCCAAGTTCTACAAGCATGACTTCAATCGACATCGATGATTCATCTAGATTGAAATGTGCTTGGGTCCAACCGACTACTTCGATCGCATCAGTACTGCAGAAATCTGCTGTAGGTATCGAATCTGAGGTCGCTGCAGCTCCACCGACGACTACGACGGGAGGGACGGGCAGATTCTTGAGTGCATCGACCGTTGCTACAGCATTACAGACAAATTGTTCTGTCGTCACAGATAGTCCAACAAGCTCAGGTGACTCCTTCTCCACCAATTCAACAATTGAATCGACTGGCGAATCTGCCCCTAAGAAATCGACATCCCAACCTTCAAATCGCAGTAAATCCGCAAACGTAAGACCGCCGATCACGTGATTATCGCCCTCAACCGAGGTAATGATCGCGTTTCGACCGATTCGCCTTCCACTTAGATACGAATCCTGAGCCTTAGAAAGCAACCGCAATGCGATTTGAGTTGCTCGGTGCTCTGTTGCAATGTCCAGTTCGCCCGCATGCCAACGAGAACCTATTTCTGTCAGGCAGTACCCAATCAGGTGTACGTATACGAACGACGGTTCCCACCTTAAAGAGATTACATCATCGACTAAACGGGTTGCCAGAAGTTGATTCCCGGCAATCAGAGCCGTGAGTAATTCTTCTTGGCTTTTTGAGAGATCAATTTTTCTTGGCTTTACTGAATAACTTTGACTCATACCCACATCTTTTCATATTTGAGTACTTTACGCCACACTTTTAAATGTATAGAATATATTCAACAATTATTACGTTATGTACATTATTTACAAAACAAAATAGTTGGATCTTTCAAGTGCGTCGATTACGGACTGAATCCAATATGGCAAGGGAGGTTTATTGATCTCCCACGGTAGTATTACTTGAGAAAAAAACAATGCTTCACTTCAATTCCTGTCAAAAATGCCTTGTGGGCACGATTTATGAACATGATGGTTTCGACGGCCTCGAGAAAAAGTGCGTTAACTGTGGATACATTGACTACGAGGTTAGTTTTGAACTGACCTCATTGAAAACTTCAAGTGACGCAGCAGCACCGGATGCAGCCGCCTAGTAGATCGTAGATAGATAATCAGGACGAGTAAATTGTTATTTAGCTCTGCAACTCGAAAAGGGGCAATCCTCGGAATCATAGGTTGGTTCCTATTGATTGGAGCGGTCTCATCAATCGCACCGGCGCTTTCGGAAGTCACTACCAATGAGCAGGATGAATTTTTACCTTCAGGGGCCGAATCGGTTGCGGCACTAAAACTACGCATAGAAAAATTTCCTGCTGGTGACGGAATTCCAGCGCTCGTCGTCTTCAGTTCAAATACCGGATCTGCCGATTTCAGCTCAACAATCAGCGAATTTACCTCCATATTAAGGTCGCCTGAAGTTCCCGATTCGATCATCTCGATCCTATCTCCCTCTGAGTCGCCTGCCGCTGCTGCAACGCTGATCTCGGCTGACAACAACACAGCAATGGTGGTAGTAACGATCGGTGGACCACCTGCAGAACCAGCATTTGGAGAAGCAGTTGATTGGCTTTCGGAGCAGGCGGGATTATTAGGAGCGATGGTCGAGATCGAAACCGCCGTTACTGGTCCAGCGGGCATCATTAATGATGCCGTCAAAGTCTTCGGATCAATCGATCTGAGAGTTACTTTGGTAACAGTGTTACTCGTTCTAGTATTGCTACTTGTGATCTATAGATCTCCTGCCCTAGCCATAATTCCTCTAGTGGTTATCGGATCGGCGTTGACTCTTGCTCAATCGGCGGCGGCACTTTTATCGCAACATTTCGACCTTCCTCTAAATGGGCAAGTCACAGCAATCATGTCGGTTCTTGTATTCGGAGCTGGAACCAACTACGCGTTATTCATCGTCTCTCGTTATAGAGAAGAACTCGTGATTAATTCCGATAAGTGGGGAGCCATGCGAACCACAATGTCTAATATTGGGCCCTCAATCGGAGGCTCAGCCGGAACGACTATTGTTGCGATGTTCGCGCTGACATTTGCTTCGTTTGGGTCGTTCAGATCCTTGGGACCGATGCTTGCGATTGCCATATTCATCGTGCTGTTATCAGGATTATTCGTAATGCCGGCTGCAATCGCACTGTTCGGCAAATGGGTGTTCTGGCCACGCCCGCTTATTCAACAGAGTTCTGTGAGCACCAACGGGATTTGGCATAGCGTTGGACGCCTGGTTGCTAGAAAGCCTCGAATAGTATTTACCGTAACAATGGTCGGAATCGTCATAGCTACATTGCCATCATGGACAGTTATTCCGAGTTTCAACTTCTTAGATGGATTCCCAGATGATGCAGAATCAAAGCGAGGCTACGAGCTTCTATCGAAATCATTCCCGAAGGGACAGTTAGCGCCAACCGAGATATTTATTGAGTCTCAATCTGGCCAAATATCTGATTCTCTCGGCTCGCTGGAAGCCCTCTCTGCGTCGTTGGCTGTTACCACCGGCGTGCTGCAAGTTTCAGGGCCGACTCGACCAACTGGTATTACCGTTGATGAATCGGTCGCCGTTGCTCAAGGTGCCGCGAGATTTGTGTCGACTGACGGATCAACGGCGCGTCTCGATGTGGTTCTTAACAGTGACCCATATTCTGCTGAAGCGTTAACGATTGTTGAGAATGTACGCTCGGTTGCGGCTTCTTCAGCATTGGCAAAGACTCCTGGTATCCGAGTGATTGTCGGTGGAGAATCGGCGGTACAGGCCGACACAAAGGCATCGATCGACGCAGATATACGCTGGCTTGCCCCTGTGTCTTTGCTGGCAATTTTGATTGTTCTCGTGCTGCTATTGAGGTCTATCGTCGCACCTTTGTACCTAGTGTTTAGTGTGGTCGTAAGTTTTGCAGCAACATTCGGGCTTTCAGTGTTCGCGTTCCAGCAAATATTCAACCACTCCGGTGTAGCGTATTCGAACGGGGTCTGGATGTTCATCTTCCTAGTAGCCCTCGGTGCTGACTACAATATTTTTGTGATGTCCAGAATCCGAGAAGCAACGCAAAAGGAAGGATTCAAGGCCGGCGTTGCGACCGCTATCGGACGCACAGGCGGTGTGATCACATCAGCAGGAATCATCCTTGCAGGTACGTTCGCTGTTCTCACAACCTTGCCACTTCGAGATATTTTTCAACTGGGATTTGCGGTAATGCTTGGCGTACTCATCGACACATTCGTGGTTAGAGCCCTTCTAGTGCCGAGCATGGCAGTGATATTCGGAGAGTGGAGCTGGTGGCCAAGGAGAACACCAGTTGTGATACCTGTTCCTCATGACAATTCTTAAGTCACTACACAGTGATACTTCACTCCAAAACATCTCGTAGACACGAACTGTTTATATCGGAGTATCGTGCAGCAATGTTGCTGGTTCAGTCAGAAATGAATCAGGTTGCCACAGTTCCGATGCTGGGTTGGCGATATAACCATGTCTCACCTAATTAGCGTTCTTCTATTCAGTCTGCTTCTGTTGGTATCCGCTTGTACCGAAACGGTTCAACAATCCATAGATTCTAGTGCGGCAACAACAGTAGCTTCGACAGTCGGAGCACAATCCAATTCTGAACAACAACCAACGATTGCGGATGAGCCAACTGCGACTTCGATTTTTTGCCCCGGATGCCAGCTCGTAGAAGTGACTGGAATAGTAGACGGCGATACCATCGACACCAATATCGGTCGAGTACGTTTTTTTGGAGTAGACACCCCCGAGAGAGGCGAATCCTGCTTCACAGAGGCAACAGAGTTTTCCCGGCTGCTGATCGGTAGTCAGGTACGCATCGAGGACGGCCCACGGCTCGAAGATACCTACGGAAGACGCTTGGCCTATGTGTACGATAGTTCAGGCAACAGCATCGAGGTGCAATTGATCGCTGCAGGATTAGCCGAGGCATGGACGCGCGACGGTCAACACATGAATATGTTCATTGGACTTGAGGCAAACGCACGAAATAACGCTGCAGGCTGCCTGTGGAGTTCAATCGAAAAGGCGGCGATGACCGACGCTGAATCAATATTAGGTACTTTTGACCCGATCGAGCATCTTGCCGATTTCATAATTGACCGAGAACTTTCAACAACCCACGTCTTTGGATTTACGGACTTGGACGGCGACGAGGTTTATTTTGCGTCCGGGCGCCTTGGACTCCCAACTCGAAGCAATACATCAACTTGGTTGGCTGAAGAACTGGATCACGGTGCCTGGATAATCGAAACAGATGGTGAGATTTGGGAAGTCAACGATTCCGCAGTAACCCCGACACGGCTATGGCCATAGGGTTCTGTCCACACTCAGTGCTCGGCTGTAAACGTCCAGGAAAGAAAGTCTCAGTCCCTCACTGCTCTTTGGAGTTGTGGGCACAGCACATACCAGACCCTAAATTGGATAACCAAGCCATCTACACTTACGGCATAAAGGATTCCAAATGCTCAGAACAATATTTGTAAGTCTCGTGTTATTAATTCTTTCTATCACAGCATGCTCAAACGGTTATACAGAGAATGAAGTACAAGAGATCGTGGATGAGGCTGTTAAAGAAGCATTATTGGACGCTCAGGATTCGCAAGTATCTGACCGTATTTTCCTTGAAACAATCTCAATCGATGTATTTGATAAGCCGTATTACTGTGATCTTCATGACCTAAAAACCCCATGCGCACAAATTTGGTGGAACGATGGAATGGGAAACCAGCGCAATGATTGGGTAGCAAGCAGCTCTCCGTGTTTTACGGAAGTGAAAATAGGTTACGATTTGCCTGATTCCTGTCGCTACCCAAAAAATCGCTGACGCTTTAGTAGCTGTTTCAGTCGATACTTTGAATTGAAGCACCTTCTACCGCTGCCAGAAATGATCGTAAAACAAAGCAACCCGTAGTTAAGTCTTACTAAAACGGCGTTCAAATATCAATTCCTACGATCCAGAAGAAAGCACCAACTTTCCATATGAGCAAAACGAAATACCCGAACGTGATATTTATCATCGCCGACCAAATGAAGTGGTCAGCATTGAGGATGTATTCAGATATCGGGATAGAAACACCGTCGCTAGAACGACTCGCCAGCGAAGGCGTGCGGTTCGAAACGGGAATCACTCCACACCCGCTCTGTGTTCCTGCTCGTGTTTCCATGATGACTTCGCGGTATGCACACTCGACCGGAGCTCGCCGTAACGAAACGCTCATGCCGCCAGGCGAATTGCACGCCTTCCGAATCTGGAAGGAACTCGGTTACACAACCGGACTGATCGGTAAGAATCACTGCTTTATCCAAAAGTCCGACCTCGACACATTGGACGTAAGGCTTGAGCTTTCACATGGTGGAATCTCTCTCGGCGATTATCTGGGTGAAGACAATTCGGTGAAGGGAATGGAGTGGGTCGTTCCAGTGGATGTGATCAACAAATCTCATTCATCGAGGAACAACATGGTTGACGCATTTCAAGTGTCAGATCACGACCTCTCCGGCTACTCTTCGAGTGCTATCCCAACCCAGATCGAATCATTCCTCGAACGAGTGACCAACGGCGAGACATTCGACGGTTCTAAAGAAACTGGTGAGCAGGAAATGCCGTTCGCCATTCAGGTTTCGTTCCCAGACCCCCACTCGCCGAACGAAGTTCCACGAAAATACGCCGACATGTTTCCGCCTGAATCGATCAACTTACCGCCAACACGTGATGGCGAATTTGACGATCTGTCAACTCCAGAACGTAACCGGGTCTTGTACGAAATGTTGAACCTCGAAGAGAAACAGGAAGAGGAAGTTCGCAACATTATCGGAACTTATCTTGCAATGACACGATTCGTAGATGACGGTATCGGGAGAATTCTCGACAAGCTTGATGAACTCGATATCCGAGACAACACGATTATCGTGTTCACTGCCGACCACGGCGACTTCGCTGGCGAGCACAACATGTTCGGTAAGGGCGGTGTCTACTATGACAGTCTCGTACGTGTGCCGTATATCGTCTCGTGGCCCGCAGGTGGCGTGCCACAGGGCGAAGTCGACGACTCACCTGTCAGCACAATTGATCTTCTTCCAACAATACTGCATCTGAGCGGTGTCGCTGATTTTGCGTCTTCACCTACTCAAAAAGCAGGAGATGATCTGCCTCCTGCCGGACCAAAGCTCCTAGGCAATATCAATTCAGAAATCATCACTTCCGAGTCACTACGACGATTGCAAGGAAAACTTCTACCTACTGTCACCGATGCTCCTGCACGAACCGCCGCTTTTTCCGAATATGGAACCGGAGGACCAGCGTTCACATTGGACATGCTCCGAAAGCTACCTGAGCCAAAGGGTTCCACAGCAATCATAGGATCTTTGTGGGCAAGAGAGGCAGAAGGTCGTCGAAAGATGGTCCGCACGAGAAATTGGAAATACGTCACCGACCTTTCGTCCGGAAGCGATTTTAGTCCAAGTGGGTCAACAGCACATTCTCAGGACGAGTTGTACGACCTCATAAATGATCCTTGGGAACTCACGAACGTGGCCCAGAGCTCCGAGAATATGTGCGTGATTTCAAAAATGCGAGCACTGCTGCTCGACTGGATGCTGGAAACGGAAGAATACAACGCCGTTCCGATGCCAACCGTAATCGGTCGAGGTTCTAAGCCCGAAATCGACATCAACCAGTAGCCGTCAGCTATTTAAAGCATCAAACCCTAGATATATTCTCCATCTGTCCAAGTTGGTTCCGAATCAAGATGCTCCATTAATTTCGCGAAGGATTCATTTTGTTCGGGGCTGTTTGCATTAGCTATATGTGCTTCTTTGCTTTCAAACACAACGACACCAATTAAATCCGCATTATCATCGTCGGGTTTCATCGATAAACTAGACCTCAACACATCGACATGAAGATAGATTCCCTCGAAATATTCCACGTAGCAATGCCGCTGATCTACCCGTGGCGGACGGCGTACGGTGCCGACTACGACATTCACTCCGTACTGGTGAAAGCAACAAGCGGAGATCACTTCGCGTGGGTAGAATCGACACCGCTCGAAAAGCCTGCGTACAGTCCCGAAGGCGCGGCGAGCGTTTACCTGAACGTGTCAGAGTACTTCGCTCCCAGAGTGGTTGATGGCATATACGATTCAGCAAGCGAAGTGACCGATACCCTTTCAGTTTTCAAAGGCAATCCGTTCGCAAAAGCGGCGCTCGAAATCGTCTGGTGGAACCTGGAATCTAAGATCACAAACACCCCGCTCCACAAACTTCTAGGCGGCACAACAAGGGAAGTTCAAGCGGGTGCCGACTTTGGAATTCAAGATTCGTTCGACATGCTGCTCGGAAACATCCAGACAGCGATTGATACCGGATTCCCTCGAGTGAAACTCAAGGTTGCTCGGGAATGGGACGTTGAGATGCTTCGTGCGGTTCGATCTGCATTCCCGAACGAAAAATTTCACATCGATTGCAACTCCGGTTACACTCTCGACGACTTGGATATGTTCAAAGAGATCGACAAATTCAATCTCGAATTTATTGAGCAGCCACTGGCAAACGACGACATCATCGACCATGCCGAACTGGCCCGGTCCATAGGTACGCCGATATGTCTGGACGAATCGGTTACCGGCCCGAGAGTCGTTGAACAGGCGCTGAAAATAGACGCCTGTAAATTCGTAAACATCAAACCGGGTCGAGTAGGTGGGCTAACCAACGCAGTCCGGATCCACGACATCTGCCAGGACGCAGGTGTTCCTGTCTGGGTCGGTGGCATGCTCGAAAGTGCCGTCGGTTCTGCAGTGTGTATCGAACTCGCAACCCTTCCGAACTTCGTCTATCCCGGCGATCTGTTTCCTTCCTCTCGGTTCTATACACGTGACCTTGGTCAACCCGAAGTTGTACTCACCGAGCGTCAAACCATGCTGCCGTACGAAAACGGACTCCCTGAACCAGATCCGGAGTTGCTTGAGAAATTCACCCGGCAACGAACTCTGATCACATCCGCTGATTAGATAGGTGCCTGTTCGACGGTATCGGGCAATAGAATTTAGGTAAAGAAATCGAAGACTCCTCGTCCCTCAGCATCCTGATGCGACCACCTACCTATTTGTCTTAGTACGGGGCGAGTATCGGCGACCCTTTGGATACTGTCTCTTGATGACAGTCTCAGTGAGACCTCACAGCTTGTCCGGACACAAAGCGAACAGCCTAACCAACTACTAAAAAATATACTTGTTTGCTAGATAGAGAAGTTCATCCCACCAAATGCCAAGAGCTGTTAGCGATATAAAAATTACTGAGAACATCCCGTAATTTGGACGATCAAGGCGAGAAATCAGCGAATGAGGAGCAGTCTAAAAAATTCTCAGATTGCTTAGCTCAATCAGGAGGCAAAAGCTCTTTTGGATCCATCGGACTACTGACGGCCCCACTTGCTCTCTACATCTGGCGCAGGATGCGTAAGTTCAAACCAGATCCCTTAAGCTAATCTCAGCACTCTGACACCCACCATAAATTTGCCCTAAGCCAGACATAACAGGTGGGAATCAAATTATTCCCGGCCTAGCCGGTTAGCGTTTATGTAGTCCCAATCGAACTCATAACCAAGCCCATCACCCTGCGGTAGCAAAACGTTTCCATCTAAATCCATCGGATCACACGGCGCCTTCAGATACAAAGGCGTCTTATCGTAGTCACCCAGCGGATGATCAGCGGGAAACAGCAAACCTCTCTCGAAAAATTCGCACGTCTCCTGCGAAGTCGAACCCAAAATCGCAGCGTTACCAAACCCGCCAACATGCATCTCGCACGGCAACCCAAACGACTCGTACATATCCACAGCGCGCCGACACGCAGTAAGTCCACCGAAGTTCACGTCGATCCGGCCAATATCAGTAGCCTTCTGCGCCACCCATTCAGCCCGCGAATAATGCATTCCAGCCGCCAGCTCTGGACCACATATCGGTATCTCTAGCTCAGCCGACAATCGACGATACGGCTCCACAGCCCGCTCATCCATCGGATGTTCAAAGAAGTAAAACCCCATCTGCTCAATTTCACGACCGACCATCAACGATTCCTGAAGCGAATACACACCCCACGGATCGAGCATCAAATCCATCGAATCGCCAACAGCCTCGTAAACCGCCTCGCACACTTCGAGATCAGCTTTAGGCGAAGCAGGCTTGCCGGGAGTTGCTTCTAACGTAGAAGGATCGGCGTAAATGTAAGCGTGAATCTTGAACGCCGTGTAACCACGATCCCGACTCTCCAACGCCAGCTTTGCGTACACATCTGGCGACCCAATATTCGGAGCCGTTGAAGCGTAAGCTCGTACCTTGGTACGAGTCCGCCCCATCAACGTAGCAACCGACTGACCAGCGGCTCGACCAGCTAAATCCCACAACGCCGAATCGATATTGCCTACGAGTGCTTCTGAGAACCCACGATTAGCCTTCATCCATTCCCACAACATCCCACGATCCAGCGGATCCTGCCGCACCAATAGCGGCTTCACCAACCGCTCGATCTCATCTTCAGATGCGCCGTAAAAATTCGAATGAATTCCGCCGGTCGCATACCCCTCGACGCCCTCATCCGTGACGATCTTCGTCAGTGTCTGCACACCATCGTGCTCCGCCCCATCAACCGCATAACCCCACTTAGTCCCATGACTAAAAGTAGGCAATCGAAACCGAATCAACTCAACATCCGTGATCTTCATAAATAGAACTCCACATAATCGGAGGCAGCTGTCATTGCTCCGAAGGAGCATAACGCTATTTTTAGTCACTTCGCACGATCAGCGGCAACTAATCGAACTCTGTACGAAGCACTTCTACGATTACCAACATCGTAAAACTCAGCACTCTGCCCCCCACCATCTATATGAACAATGGGTACTTCTGGGTATCGGCGGTAGGTGTTCCCAGTAGATCCGAACAGGATATTTTCAACAGCGATATCTTTGAATATCTTCCTTTAGAAGAACGTCCAACAGTTCCTGAGACAACTCGGTATTTACTAGTAATGTGTCGTGATTGCCATCAAAAAAATTAGTGCTCCTGGTGTTGTAACAGGAGACTTCAAAGTGGGTCATAAGAATTGCACTCTGCCAATCGACCACTCGGTCAGCTTTATTGGCGAAGTTTACAACCCTAACGTCGTCCCACCTAGATTCTCTGATCAACGATATTGAATCACTTCTCTCCTGTAAATCTGCCCACACAGGAGATGGATATTGCGCAAGAGATGGTTCTATTCCGCACGCTACAAGTTCAATTGCTATTCTGGCAATATCGACAGCAAGTTCCGACAACCCGTTAACTGGACTGCTAACGGTTATTAAACCTGCTGTACGGGACTTCATTCTATTTTCGTTGTTCGAATATCTGGCAAGCCCATCCAATGCCACGATACCGCCGAGAGAATGGCCAATTATGAATATTCTAGAATCTGGATATGCTGAATAAATATCCCGTAACGCTGCTGACGATTCCTGAACGCTATTGAGAGTATCTGCCGGCAAATAATTAGAGTCCCACCCATCTTCTGAATAGCCGAACTCAATTACTTGATCGTCTGGGTGCCCGGTCGGCATATCTGTAAGCCCGAAATCCTCAACCAGAAGACGCTTTATATTAGTTGTCCACGCAGTCAGATTCGATGACGATTCTGTCGAAGAACAAACTCCCTGGATCATTACTACCCGGTCGACTTGTTTGATCGGTTGTGATGACTCACATGCAGACATGACGACAACTAGAACGGAGATAAGGATGTAAGTCCAGGGATGCAAGTTATATTTCAAGAGATGTTGAGTCTGGTGTTGGTGCAGCCGTTGGATTTGTATTAATGCCGTGCCGACTATCAATAAAACTGAGCCACTCATCCGTCATGTTGAGATAAATATTCAATAATAGTCAAACGATTTTCTTTGAATTTTTCCAAGTCGCCGACCAAGATAAACGGATTTTCAGCGTAGGCTGCCGTTAACGCGTTTAAACCGTACGAGTCCTTATCGCTCATGCTAGCCCCTGCCTCAACCAATAGCTGAACCATTTCCGGTATCGCCCAGAAAGCCGCCCAAATCAGAGGTGTTGACCGCGATTCATCTTTGGAATGTAAGTCAATATCAGCTCCTCCTTCTATCAACGCGTTCACAATGTCAGAATTGTTCTTTAAAACTGCGAGGTGGAGAGCACCTGCGCCCTCGAAGGGAAACGATTCAGGAATATATTCCTCGTTAAAATCAGTTCCATGTACGACATGTTCTTTAACAACAACCAAATTATCTTGATCAATCGCCGTCAATAATGGCATCTCGGGAGAGTTTGGTTGGCACGCGCTGATTGCGAAACTTACAAGCATTAGCGATGAAGACAAAATCATGCGGTAACTAAATTTCATTATTGACTGCATCCTCGTCAGTTAAACAAGTGTAAATACCGGTAGCTTGGACATGCCGATTATATAAAATCTCTGCACCCTGACACACACCATCTATATAAACAATGCTGATTGCCGGTATCGGCGGTAGGTGTTGCCACTAGGTACGACAGACGACCGAATCAGCTATTTATTGGGTGCTATTGCAACAGTATTGCAACAATTAACAGAAAAGTCCCCGCATTTCTGAGAGGACTTCTCTAGTCTGGACTAACTATGGCACGCCGTAGGGAATCGCTTGCTAATATCCCATGCATTAATCACCTCGAAAAGAGATAAGTATTTGAGAACCACCCAACTCGACCCTGACGGATATTTCACGCTCGACCAGCGGGACGGTCGCTGGTGGCTGATCACGCCTGAAGGAGATCGCTTCTTCACTCTGGGAATGAATCACATCGACCCTGCGACCATGCGTTATACCGAAAATATCGACATATGGCGTAATAAGTACCGCAGTAGCACACAGACGTGGATTAAAGAATCAGTGGTCCCAAATCTCAAGAAATGGGGATTTAACTCGGTCGGCTGGACTCAAGAAGTCACAATCAGAAACTACCCGCATTCATCGGGTTTTTCAGCGGAAGATTACAAGACTTTAGATATGCCTTACTGCCACCTGCTGCCATTCACCGAATCGCACCAGTGGGACCAGTTCTCACGGCACTACGATTTCTTAAGTACGGAGTGGGAAGATTGGTGCGACTATGTCGCACGCGCTCATGTCGTAGAGCTTTCCGAAGATCCGAACCTGATCGGTTACTTCTATAGCGACTGCCCAACCTGGGTTCACACACGACCGGTCAACGCGTGGCGAGGCCCGATATTTGATCCCGAGAAGCTGAAATCTGAGACTGGTCGCAAAGCATTATCCGATCTTGCACACCGCTACTACAAAACCACACACGATGCTATTAGACGATACGACACGCATCACTTGATCCTTGGCGACAGGTACGAGGCAACTGAGTCGATCCCGATGGAAATCGTGAACTCTGCGCTTCCGTACATTGACATCATGTCCTTCCAAGATTTCAAAGAACCTGTCAGTCACCTAAATGACTGGTATCGAAAAACTGATAAACCGGTGCTGCTCGCCGATTCCGCAGGCATGAAGTGGAACACCGAACCGGGTGAAATATCACCAAACGATGGTAAGTGGTATTCGGAAGTGCTTTCAGAGCTCCAAAATAACCCGGGCTGTATCGGATTTCACATATGCGGCGCCTATCAGCGAAATCGAGCCCGTCGCTATGGACTGATCGACGAAATGGAGATCCCCGACCACGAAAATATTGATTTGATAACCGCCGCTAACCTAGAGACTAAGAGATGGGTCGATTCTGGCAATTAATCTGACACCTAA
>CAWVYJ010000052.1:0-13340 GCA_963934365.1 uncultured Dehalococcoidales bacterium
CCCTTGACTTCTTTAATCACCTCAACAGTGTCGCCTTGAACGACGACTTCTCGAGTGACTTCAACTATTTCTGGATCGCTACTACACGCGGCTAACGCAATTGGTAAAGCCGCAAATATTGCAATCACAAGAAAAAGTTTTTTCTTATAAAAGTTCATATTTTTCCCTTCATTCAGGCGTAGGAACATTGAAGCTAAACCTATTAATCGGCCCAGCGACACAGTCACCATACTGCGTGTGCAGCACATTTCGCCTATTTCAAGTGGGCGCAGTATAGGCAACATCAACGTTGCTGTCCATACTTAAAAATCTATCTATTACGATATATTTCTAAAAAATAAATAATATGTGAATTACCTACATTCCTTCTTTCTTTGCACGCCTCATGTCATCTCGCTATCAACCAGAATCGAAAGTACAAGCGGGCTCTGCTCTGTACAAACAAATGGCAAAAAAAAGCCCTTCTCAACTGAGAAGGGCTTTAATTCAAATCTTTACAGAGGGGCTCTAATCAACGAATAGAGAGATCCCCTTTTTGTCGAGTGTACGCATCTCACGAGCGGTCAATTTCACTCGGTAGCGTTGGCCATCAACAACAACCCACTTGTTCTGCAGGTTAGGTTTTGAAATCTTTTGGGTCGCATTCAAAGCGTGTGATCGGTTGTGACCGAACAATGGCTTAGGGCGGGGTCCAAGACCCAATTTTGCCCTAATCTGGTCGGAGCTAGGCATAACGAATAAACTCTCGAAATAACTTCTAAATAGTGGGAGCGTCTCTGAACGAAAATATAAGCAACTCCGAACGAGTTACAGTTCTCGGATGAGACTCCAGCAATTAACGCTACCATGCAAGTAGCGCCGGAACAACAGAAATATGACTCAATGAAAAAAACGAGTCTGAGTAAAACATTTGAACTGCTGTTGCTTCGACACATCAAGGGTATCGAATTAATGCCACGTTCTGAAACAAAAATACCAAGTAGAACATCGTCACGACTCATCAACATGATTCGCGCTACCACGAAATCTGTCGAAGCCAATCGAGACACTATTAATGCCCTAAATGTGTTCCCTGTTCCCGATGGCGATACCGGCACGAATATGCTGTTAACGTTACGTTCTATAGTCGAGGCACTACCGATGAATTCAACTGAATCGGCAAACAGTGTTGCGAAAACTGTCGCGAGGTCAGCGCTACTTGCCGCTCGTGGCAATTCAGGATTAATACTCGCTCAGTACTTCAAAGGCTTAGCCGAAGCGATTGGCGATGATACAGAACTAACTGGCGAACATTTCGCCAGATCAATACGAATAGCGTCCGACAGTGCCTACAAAGCTCTACCCAATCCCGTTGAAGGAACAATGCTCACCGTATACCGGGAATGTGCTGAGGTCGCCGAGAAGGCAGCTGCGAAAAATGAAGAACTCGTAAGCGTTCTAGAGGCAGTTGCCAAAGAAGCGATCAATTCCGTACGACGCACCCCTGATCTACTTCCAATTCTCGCCGAATCAGAGGTAGTTGATTCCGGTGGTTTCGGATTCGCCATCATGCTCGATGGTGCACTAAGAGCATTGAGAGGCGAGGATCCAGTCGGCAGAGTAGTCGATGTGCCTATGCCAGAGGGAAAGAGTTTCACAGGGTCAGTAAATACTGACTTCGTCGATGCTTCCCAAGAGATCGAATGGGGCTACTGCACGGTATTCGCTATTCAGGCTGATTCGCTCGATATAGATAAAATCCGTAACCACATGGCAGGAATCGGTCGCTCGCCTATTGTCGATGGTGATGCTGCAGATGGCATCGCCAAAGTGCACGTTCACATGGAAGACCCTGGCATAGCGCTAAGTGCCGGTATCTCATACGGCGAACTATCCAATATCGAAATCGCCAACATGGACGAGCAAGCGTCAGACTGGGCGTCTGCACGACGCGTAAACGATGCTGAAGTTGAAGCAAAACAAATTACTCCAGTCGAAATCGCCGTCGTTGCTGTAGCCGCTGGCGACGGATTAAACAATCTGATCATTAGCACTGGAATGGGGGTCACCTCTGTCATAGAAGGTGGCGACACTATGAATCCGTCTGTTGCCGACCTGCTAGCCGCAGTGGAAGTGGCGCCATCTGCACAAGTAATACTTCTGCCTAACAACAAAAACGTAGTACCAGCAGCCCTAGAAGTTCCTGCGCTCAGTTCAAAAGATGTACGAGTGATTCAAACTCGTTCGGTTCAATCAGGAATAGCCGCTCTGCTCGAGTTCAGCACGATACTGAACCTAGACGACAATGAGTCGGCGATGAGCACTGTAGTAAACGGTGTAGGTGATGGTCGCGTTTGCAAAGCAAGTAGAGATGTAAAGATCTACGGCCATGAAATTAAAAAAGGAATGGCGTTCGCTACACTTGACGACAAGATAGTGGCTATTGGTCGTGACCCATTGTTGGTACTTACAAAAATGATCGAAGAACAGGCCACCAGAGCCGAGATAATTACCATCTACACAGGGAAATCTCTCTCGTCAGAACAAGTAACTACCGCTACAGAATCACTGTCAACCAAGTTCGAAAATATTGAAATTGAAGTGGTCTACGGCGGACAACCCCACTACGAGTATCTGGTTGCAGTAGAGTAGCCTGACGTCAGAGCACCTTCAGCAACGAAATAAGCGGAGCCGTTACTGGGGCTGCGAACAACAATTTTCGCCAGATATCGTCATAGTAAGTGGAGAACAATAATGAGCATCGCCGTTGTAACTGACAGCACATCCGATCTCCCGGTCGATATCACCGAGCAGCACGGCATCACAATCGTTCCGCTCAATGTACACATCGAAGACGAGACATATCTTGACGGTATAACGATTTCTGCCGATGAAATGTATCGAAGACTGCCCGACCAAAAAGTAATCCCAACTACGTCAGCACCCTCTGTTGGATCGTTTATAGAGGTATACGAGAAGCTCGGTAAATCCCACGACGCTGTTATTTCCATTCATCTAAGCTCCAAACTTAGCCTGACTAATAATTCAGCAGTACAGGCGGCTGCCGATCTGAACGAAAAAGGTGCGAAAATCGAAGTCGTCGATACCGAACAAGCTTCGATGGCTTTGGGCTGGATAGCAGTTCAGGTGGCTGAAAAAATCGCAACAGGTGGTTCCCTCGAAGAAGTAGTGGCGCTTGCGAAGAGCGCAAGCAAACGGGCATCGTTCATTGGAATGGTCGACACGCTGGAGTATCTAATTCGAGGTGGTCGAATAGGAAAAGCGCAGGGCTTAGTCGGATCAATGCTAAGAATTCGACCCATCCTAACTTTGATAGAAGGTGTAGCGCACCCGGCAGGCCGTGTAAGAAATCGAACGAAGGGAATTGCGAGACTTAAAGAAATGGTTGCCGAAACAGCACCTCTCGATAAGCTGGCTGTTCTCTACACAACCGATAAAGAGGACGCCGAAAAGATTGCCGATGCGGTCGCTGAACATAATCCTGAAGGTCGCCCCATAGTGGCGCAGCTTGGACCAGTCGTGGGCAACTATCTCGGGCCTGGCACTCTTGGACTGGGCTTAATTCGATCCGAATAGCCTCTATGCAAGCAACATTTATAAAGAGATACCAACTATGAACGTTGGAGGGCGAGAAGAAAGCCGACAATCTCGTACCCACACCACAAAGCGTTCGTCTTCTCCAAGCATGGATTCAGAGCGAGCGATCACTGCACTACGGAATATTCTCGAACTTGAACGGTCACGCGCGTTCACAGATCAAGCTGTGATGGGTGGACTCGACAAGTTCATCGAACAATCGATGAAAGCTCTGCCATGGATTAGAGACGTCGAACCGCTACGTGGCACCAGCTACGCAGTGCTACAGCCGGGACAACGTCATCGATGGGCATCATCGGTTATGGGTCGTTTAAAAGCAGAATATGGCGATCAGAAATCATCTGCACCAACCACAGCATACGCCTCAGTTCCTGCCAAAAAACCGCCAGAAAAAAAACCGAGTCAAGCGTCATCTACGAGAGTTAAATACACCCTAGACACGCCTCTAGATGAATTGAAATTTATTCACAAGGCGACCCGACCAAAGCTTGCTCGATTAGATGTCACCAACCTGCGCGACATGCTTCGTCTGTTCCCGAATCGCCACGTTGATTATTCACAGGTAACAAAAATATCCAAGGTACTCTACGGCGAGCAAATGACGGTCGCCGGTAGAGTCGTACGTTCTGACATCGCCAAAATAGGACCACCTCCAGGTGCAGCCAAGATTCTCATCAATGACGGTAGTGGCCTACTCGAAGCGACGTTCTTCCGCCAGGCGTACCTTGCCAGGCGCTTCAAGCGGGGAGATATCGTTGCATTTTCAGGTGAAGTCGGGGCGTTCAATAACCTCGCTCAAATGCAGAATCCCGAGTACGACCAGCTACCCTCAAACTCGGCTGCCAGCAGCCACGCCCAAGATGAAGAGCTTCAGCTAACACACGCCGGTAACCTACTCCCCGTCTATCCGTCCACAGACGGACTAGTCCAGAGATCTATTCGCACTGCTACTCGCAAGTCGCTCGACACGGGCTTGCCACTACTAGACGAGTTTCTAGACGACGATCTCAAACAACGGCACGACTTCACTGATCTGAAGCTATCGGTCGAGTCGATGCACTATCCCGA
Source organism: uncultured Dehalococcoidales bacterium (assembly GCA_963934365.1). Classification (GTDB taxonomy): domain Bacteria; phylum Chloroflexota; class Dehalococcoidia; order Lucifugimonadales; family Lucifugimonadaceae; genus Lucifugimonas. Next base: position 4,666 of record CAWVYJ010000052.1, read on the forward strand.
ATCGCCAGATCTTCAGTTCCAAGCTCGAAGGCGTTTGGCGTTCGACGAGTTGTTTATGTACCAACTCGCCGCATTGAAGAAAAAAACCGAGTGGCGGGACCGCAGAAACGGCATAGTGATCGATCAAAGTAGGGGTCGCCTTGTAGTAGAGGCCTTTCTTAACTCCCTCGATTTCGAACTCACTTCAGATCAGCAAGACTCGCTAGACGGCCTACTTGAAGATATGTCAACAGGCGTTCCGATGGGGAGATTGCTTCAGGGTGAAGTCGGAAGTGGAAAGACGGTCATCGCCCTTTCAGCGCTGTTAGCAGCGAACACTTCAGGACACCAGGGAGCATTGATGGCTCCGACCGAAGTGCTCGCCGAGCAGCACTTCCTAAGCATTTCAGCACAGCTTCAAGCAGAACAACTCCCCGGCGAACCAATAGATGCCGTGCGACACGCGAGCTTACCCGGTGAAGGTAATCGTCGAATCACAATTGTACTGCTAATCGGAAGTCTTCAAGGATCAATTAAAAACCGTATTCAGCAGATGATTGCCGATGGCGAAGCCGATCTCATCATTGGAACTCACGCCTTGCTCCAAGAGCAGGTCGCTATTCCAAACTTGGGTCTCGCCGTGGTCGATGAGCAACATCGATTCGGCGTTGAGCAACGAGGAGCACTCACCCGACGTGATCCTCGACCGCATTTGTTGGCGATGTCGGCAACTCCGATCCCGCGCACTCTTTCGCTAACAGTCTATGGTGACTTAGACATCACGACGCTCAGGGTTCTTCCAAAAGGTCGTAAACCAATCACTACTTCTCTGGCGAACACAAACCCAACCGAAAACGCTGCGTACGAGCTAATACGCCGTCAGGTGTCCGAGGGCAGACAGGCATTCGTCGTCTGCCCCCTAATAGAACCGTCTGAATCAATCGAGGCAGAGTCAGCGCTCGAAGAGTTTGAACGGCTCTCTGAGGTGGAGTTTAAGGGATTACAAGTCGGACTTCTTCATGGTCGAATGAAACTTGCTGAGAAGCAGAATGTTATGGACCGTGTACGGAATCGAAACATCGACGTTCTCGTTGCCACTCCAGTAATCGAAGTTGGTGTCGACATACCAAACGCTACGGTCATGATGATTATGAGCGCCAACCGTTTCGGACTCGCCCAGCTGCACCAATTACGTGGTCGGGTAGGTCGTGGCGAACACGAAAGTTATTGCATCCTTAAATCGAGCACAAAAGGTGAAATCGCCAACGAACGACTCAACGCCGTGCTCAACCACAGCGACGGATTTAAGCTAGCAGAAGAAGACCTTCGTATAAGAGGACCCGGCGATTACATGGGCACTCGTCAGAGCGGCTGGGACGAGCTAAAGGTAGCAACCATCGACGATGTCGACCTTCTACAAATAGCGCGCCAAGAAGCGTCAGACTTACTGGCCGACGGCACGCTCGATTCAATCAATGCAAACCAACCTCTCGCCAAGGAACTCGAAAGAGCAACGTCATCACACTTTACCGAATTTTCCTAAATGCCAATAAGGCTCTTTCGCAGGCTAACTAAATTACGAAATCACACGAAACAAATGAAAAACTCAAAAATTCTCGTGACAGGTATGAGCGGATTGATCGGTGGGCTTGCCGGACGGCAGTTAGCTCAAAATTACGACGTTTCTGCTCTCGGCAGATCAAATGTCGAAGGATTCCCAAATTCGATAGTTGATATTGGCGATGGAATCGACAGTATCTTACCCGCTCTTGATGGTGTGGAAACGGTAATTCACATGGCTGGATCTCGCGGTAATGTTCCGGCAGAAACCCACATCAAAGCGAACGTAACGGGGGTCTACAACTTGTTCGAAGCTTGTCGAATCACAGGCGTAAAACGAATCGTTGCCGCTAGTACCGGAGCGGTAATCGCCGGGTATGAAAAGGACGAACCGTACAAATCGTTAGTGCACGATCCAGACTTTGAAATGCCCTCACAGCGTCCAGTCATCACGGTCGATTCACCTGTTCGCCCACGCAACGTGTACTCCGCATCTAAAATGTTCACCGAAAACTTAGGACGGATGTATACCGAGCAGCACGACATGTCGATAATCTGTATACGAATCGGGAAAGTTGAAATCGACGATGTACCTTTGAACGCCCGTAACGCTTCAGTCTGGTGTAGCCATCGAGATATTCTGCAAATGATCGATAAAGCCGTTCATGCAGCAGACGATTTGAAATATGCTGTTGTGTTTGCTTGCTCAGATAACCCGACCCTATATCGCGACATCGAGCACGCCAAGAACGTATTAGGGTTTGTACCGGAAGACAGTGCCGCAGACCACGGTTTCTAGTTTTTTTTGAACGAGAGAGTGAATTGACCCGCTCATGGGTGCAGGTCGTCATCTGAATTACAACAAATACTGAAGTGGTAACTGGAGAAACATTTATGAGGCTGTCAAACAAAATTGCCATCGTGACCGGAGCCGGAGGAGGCATCGGCCGTGCAACAGCCCTCAGGTTCGCAAGCGAGGGAGCGAAAGTATTTGCGGCTGACATCAATGAAGAAGGTATTCGGGAAACGGCCGATCTTTCTGATGCCATCGAGCCGCTGGTGGTCGATGTGTCGAGTGGCTCATCGGTCTCGGAAATGGTCCAAACGGTCGTCGACGGGCACGGTCGGCTGGACATCATGTTCAGCAATGCCGGAATAATGAGAGATGGGAATGTGATCGACCTGTCGGAAAACGAATGGGACGCGATGTTCGACGTCAACGTAAAAGGCGCGTTCCTATGCGGCAAATATGGAATACCGGCAATGCGAGATTCAGACGGTGGATCATTCATCATCACCGCTTCAGCTAACAGCTTTTATGCCGAATCCGATATTGCAGGATACTGTGCAACCAAAGGAGCTGCGATGCAACTCGCTCGAGCAATGGCGATCGACCACGGTCCGGATCGCGTACGTGTTAATTGCATCTGTCCAGGATGGATAGACACCAGAATGGCGGCTCCATATCTGGATGAAAACCCTGAGGGGCGAGCCTTCGCCAGCAAGATCGCTCCTGCTGGAAGAATCGGACGACCCGAGGATGTTGCGGAAGTCGCCCTGTTTCTGGCAAGCGACGAAGCAGCGTTCGTCACGGGATCTGCTTACAACGTAGACGGTGGCTGGACCGCCGGCATGACAAAGGAACTGGCCCTCATTTGACTCAACCGATTCGGCAACATAGCCTTCCATGTAATTAAATAACGCGTCCCCGGTGCCTGAAGAGCAAACGAACAATTCGCAATTCGGGTGAAAAGGGAAAGCGGTGAGAATCCGCTGCGGTAGCGCCACTGTTACCGGTTTGAGTGCGCAAATATCCACTGGCTTCATTTAACGCTGGGAAGGTTTGCAATCGTGACGATTAAATCGTCAAACCGTAAGCCAGGAGACCTGCCAGGGACACATGGGTACATCGACTCCTCGCGAACAGGGGCAGCTCACTTTGACATAGACCAATGAATAACAAGGTCTTTTGATCATCAGCTCTCCCGCTTCGTAATTGAGCGGTTTTTTTGTGCCATTTAACACATCAGTAAACCACTAGAGCCACATTCCATATGCCACTAAACCCTCTCAACAAACCGCCCACCGATTTCACGCCACCCCCGAACTTAAAACGTATCCGAAAAGGTCTAGTTGTCATCAACACGGGTAACGGAAAAGGCAAAACAACTGCGGGATTTGGAATGATGCTCAGAGCGTGGGGTCGTGGAATGAACTCGATGGCAGTTCAGTTCATAAAAAGCGAAAAATCTAAATACGGTGAGCAAATGGCAGCCGAAAAAATCGGCATAGAAATGATTCCAGCGGGGCGTGGGTTCAGTTGGACCTCGAAAGATCTGACAGAGGACGAAGCCCTCGCCCAGAACGGTTGGCAAATCGCCAAAGAAAAAATTTCATCTGGCGAATATGACGTCATCATGCTCGATGAAATCACCTATCCAGTCACTTGGGGTTGGATCGACGTCGATGAAGTTCTAGCAGTTATAGCGAACAAGCCAGAGATGTTGAACCTAATCATCACAGGGCGGGACGCACACAAAAAACTGGTCGACGTCGCTGATCTCGTAACCGAAATGAAAGAGATCAAGCACCCCTACGCCGACCAAGGAATTCCTGCCCAAAAGGGAGTGGAATTCTAATGTCCTAATCCGACTCAGGAAACGAATCGCAACTAACAGACGATAATCACTACGCCGTCAATCCAATAAGCCAACCCCATGTCGATACAGCATGTGCTCGACAGTCAACACTAACGAAACCCGACGGAAGTTTATGTCGTGGTACACGATGGAATGCTGAAGTCGCTGATAACCGAGATTCTGGGTTGACCAATCACCAGCAATGAAAACATGCCAATCTTTAACAGGAGAATGCCCGAAGTGTCTATCCAAAACGTCAACACATCTCTAGACCTTCTGAACTACTAGGAACATCAGTCTCCGACGTATCGACAAACCAGAGAAAACCGAGTGGTGCATCATGGACGATCTCGAAGACAACGAATTATGTGCGATTACTCCTCGACTCATCCACAACAATGTATATAAAAGCGGTTGGCGAAATCGCCAACCGCTTTTATAGATCACTGCGCTAAATACCCCGCAGAATGATCGTAACTTCTCAGCCACCCATCACACAGCCTCGCAGAAAACGTAGCGACCGGCTATACCATTACTTGGCCGCCATCGCACTGGATAGTCTGACCTGTGATGTTGCGAGCCTCTTCTGAAGCAAGGAACGTAACCAAAGCACCAATGTCAGACGGCTCTTGCGGTCGACCCATAGGAATTACTTCCTTCAAGGCTCCCATGAACACGTCGTACTTGTCTTTTCCAGCGACCGCTTCATCACCAAGAGCCTCACGCTCTTTCATCCAGTCTTGGTGGAACTGAGTCCAGATACGACCCGGAGCTACTGCGTTCACATTGATATTTTCGGCAGCGAACTCACGAGCCAGCGCCTGCGTGTAAGCAACGACAGCCATCTTTGTTGTTGCATAGTAGGCAGTCTGGTACTTCGCAGCTTTTGCTGCAACCGAAGAAATGTTGATGATCTTGCCAGACCGGCGCTCTCGCATCTGAGGAAGAACAGCTTCGGTCACGTCAGAAAGCCCCTTTACATTGACCTGCCAAGTGAACTCCCAGTCGACATCACGGAATCCGGTTCCGGTTGATCCGGGAGCACCAGCAACACCAGCGTTGTTAACTAGGATATCGATCTGTCCGGCTTCGCTGTTGAACTTTTCAACCGCAGCAGTGATCGTGTCCTTATCGGTAACGTTCATCTTCGCTACGTACGCCTTGCGCCCCATCGCTTCAACCTGCTTTGAGGCAGCAGCAGCGTTCTCTTCGCTAAGGTCACCAATAGCGATGTCGGCACCCTGCCCGGCAAGCTTGAGTACGATGCCAAGACCCAGACCCTGTCCACCACCGGTAACTAGTGCAACTTTTCCACTCAAATCTGCAAACATTATTTTTTCCTGCTCTTGTTAGGATTTCATCGTCTTGCAGAGGTGATTCGAGTCGATCAGCCAGCTATATGACGGTGATTTGAGATTTTCTCACACCCAAATCTACCAAGAACTGACGAGTAAACGGGGTTTGTAAGCCCTTTACCTGATTTTTAGACGGAGAAGCTCAAGAAATAAGGCAGTTGAGAGAACGAAATTATTTATTTCTACTAAGTCAAATATGGTCGAATACTACCCTCAGTTAGCCGTTGAGATCATCCCTTATGCCAAAGAACTCTAAAGTCGACAAATAACCTCCACACTTGAGCTAGCATCGACCATATTATTGCTCTGACCGGCTCCAAATAACTCCTCAATCGCAGTACTATGCGTTTCGAACGACGTTTATGAAGTCGCCATTTCCTTTTAGTAGCCAGTAATCGAACCCCATATGCCATCACTCGTATCGTCCAACACTGTCTTTGAACCGGTAGCCGGCTGGGCCAAAGTCCCGCACGGACTTTGGCTGCGTGAGGCAACTGCCGTTGCCGTCGATAGCAACGATAACGTGTTCGTGTTCAACCGCGGAAATCAGCCCATTTTGGTGTTCGACCCAGACGGTAACGTGATCGATATGTGGGGTAACGATAATCCTGCAGATGCAGTTAGAATTATCCGCGACCCATACGGCAACTCGATGCAGTTCTATGACACCTGGTTCTCGCGTCCACACGCCATCACAATCGACCACGAAGACAACGTATGGCTGGTCGACGATACCGGTCATCAGATCAACAAGATGACGAAGTCGGGCGAATATCTGATGCAGATCGGCTCGGGAGAGCCTTCAGAACCGCAAAGCGGCAAGATGTTCAACAAGCCAACCGACGTTGCGATTTCCAAAAAGACAGGCGACATTTTTATTACAGACGGCTACGGGAACTCCCGCGTTCATCGCCTCGATAAAGATGGCAAGCACATCTTATCGTGGGGAACTCCCGGCACAGACGCCGGCGAGTTCAATCTGCCGCATAACCTTGCTTTGATAGACGATGAAGAAGTTATCGTGTGCGACCGCGAAACCCACCGTGTTCAGGTATTTTCCGTTGACGGAGAATTCCGTCGTGAGTGGTTCTCGCACAAGTCAGTAGCGGTCGAAGTGACTGGCACTGGCGATGATGTTCGAATTTACGTTGCAGAACAGGGACCTACAAACGGGTCCCCAACTCGTGGAAACGAAAACACCGGCAACAGAGTTGCTGTTTACGATCGAGACGGAAATCGTCTAACTCGCTTCGGCAGCACGACGTTCGGTAATGAACCAGACCAGTTCCTGTGGCCGCACAGCATGGCTATCGACTCTCAAGGCAACGTTTACGTGGCCGAAGTATCGTATGTCGAATGGGGTCGCCACCAGAACCCACGGCAAGAACAGGCATCTCTAAGGAAATGGCGACGAGCCGACGGTTAAATCCATACGTCTCGACCGAAGTAGAGAGACCTCGGCAGGGCGTCGACGTGCTGTTCGGACCGCACGCTTTCTGTCCCTAGGACACCAATCGTAGTCGACGCTACCCTTTAGCTATCGACTAAATCAATCCATTACCAATAACCGCGAGTACAATTCGTTGCCGTTGGGCGCGTGCGTCCAAATTATTTCAATCACCAGCATTAATATTAGGCCGAACCATTTATGAGCAATGTAACGATTCGAGATATCAAGACAATTCTTACCGAGCCGGACAACATCCGACTAGTTATCGTCAAAATAGAAACTTCTGAGCCCGGCCTATACGGCATCGGCTGCGCAACCTTCACACAACGACCAACTGCAGTAGCAGCTGCAGTAGATGACTATTTACGACCCTTCCTTATCGGTCGAAATGTGGCCGATATCGAAGACATTTGGCAGTCGTCGTACGTTTCGTCCTACTGGCGTAACGGTCCAGTTCTCAACAATGCCCTCTCTGGTATCGATCAGGCGCTTTGGGACATTAAGGGAAAAATGGCAAGCATGCCTGTTTACGACCTTTTGGGGGGTCGAGCACGAGTGGCAGCTCCTGTTTACGTTCACACTTCTGGTGAATCTCACGAAGAAGTCGGTGACAAGGTTCAAGCGTTTGTCGAACAGGGATTCCACCACGTACGTGTGCAGATGTCGACTCCCGGCTACGCAACCTACGGCAACAAGGGTGCAGCAACCGGCACGAACTCCGGCGGCAACCACAACGTACTCGACGGTCCTATCCCCAACACTGATTGGCTGCGTGAGTACGAAGCCGACAAGCTCTACGCTCATCCGGGTGGAGTGTACGAACCTAAGCCATACATGCGATCGGCTCTTGGCTTATTTGAATACATCCGAGGTCGTTTCGGATACGGACTAGAAATTCTTCACGACGTTCACGAACGCATTCCACCTATTCTGGGTGTTTGGTTCGCCAAAGAAGTCGAGAAGTACCAACTGTTCTTTCTAGAAGACCTGTTCAGCCCTGAAGATCAGGCCTACTTTAAGATGGTTCGAGAGCAGTGCGCTACTCCTATAGCCATGGGTGAGCTTCACAACAACCCTCACGAAGTAATCCCAATGATTCAGGATAGGTTGATGGACTTCATCCGGATTCACATGTCGCAAATCGGCGGAATCACTCCAGCACGAAAACTTGCCGCAATGGGCGAGCTATATAACGTTCGAACTGCTTGGCACGGACCTGGCGACACTTCCCCGGTTGGTCACGCTGCGAACATGATGTTGAACTTGAACACATACAACTTCGGTATTCAGGAAGCCAATATTCCGTCAGAACGAACTCGAGAGATGTTCCCTGGAACTCCAACTCTTAAGGATGGCATGATGTGGTCTAACGGTAAGCCTGGTCTCGGAATAGACATCGATGAAAAGATGGCTGCCAAGTTCCCGTTCAAGGAACGTGAGTTTGGTGGAGCATGGGACACCGTACGACGAGCTGACGGCTCAATGGTCAAGCCCTGAGCTATGCCAGCGGCACGTTTTCTAGGCAGGTTCGACGGCAACGTAGTCGCCTGATCTAGCCTAAGGCTAACGACTAATTACAAAACAGCCCGTAGATCATGCTCCGGGCTGTTTTTAATTAACCGAGCAGCGCTACAAATGACTAATTAGATTTTTCGAGGCTAATTTTGCCTAGGTGCAAAGTACTACCCCATC
>CAWVYJ010000053.1:0-13284 GCA_963934365.1 uncultured Dehalococcoidales bacterium
TTCTGGATTCTCGCTCTAATTTCTTTCAACAATGATGGAGCTCTGATCGATACAGGAATGTGGGGTTTACTAGGTGTTGCATACCTATTAAAACACCTGCCGAAATTTATTTTCCTTAGGATGCTAAACATGATCGCTCTCGCCCTACTTGCGATCGGACTCGTGTTGTTCCTAATGGAACACTTGCCGCAGATCAGCGGGTAGAAAACCAAAAATTCGGTGTGTTGTTCCCCAACACCCAACCCCAACTGTCAGCATTCGAAAAAGAAGCGATTAAAGCCACTGATAAGTCGAATAACGATCAATCGATAGTCGCTCCACCATCGATAACGATCTGCGCGCCGGTCATAAACGACGCCTCGTCTGAGGCGAGGAAAAGAGCCCCTGATGCAATCTCTTCTGGCTTGCCGATCCGCTTCATCAAAGAGTCTTTGCCGAAATCGACGTACGCCTTTTCAGGATCAAGCCCAAGCGACGTAATGTGTCTATCCGTAGCCCGAGTACGAATCGATCCTGGACACACTGCATTTACTCGAATATTGTCCACTGAAAGATCCATTGCTAAACATCTAGTCAACTGAGCAACAGCGCCCTTAGAGGCGTTATATGGGATGAATTCAGGTTGTGCGATAAACGATGATACTGAAGCGATATTAACGATCGCCCCGCCGTTCTGCCTACGCATTGATGGCAACGCTTCTCGAACACAATTGGCGTAACCAATCACGTTCACACCGAACACCTTTGCCCAGTCGGCTTCAGTCACATCTTCAACCTTGCCGAACACGAACGCTGCGGCGTTATTAACTAATACTTCGACATCGCCGTGTGCAGCATTGGCATCAGCCATAGTCGCTCGGACTGAATCAGAATCAGTTGTATCAGTTCGGCTGAAAATTGCGGTACCGCCAGCCTTACGAATCAGTTCAACAGTTTCTTGTCCTGACTCTTCCTCAATCTCTGCAACCGTTACCTTTGCACCTTCAGCTGCAAATCGAATCGCAATCGCACGTCCAATACCGTTACCACTGCCTGTGACAATTGCTGATTTCCCATCCAATGATTTCGTCAAGCCCATATGTAAATCTCCTGTAACCCACGATCCAATTCGCTCTTCAATACGTAATCCATGAATATACTGCGATAAAGACTTGCAGGTGATGAGTAAACTTGGCTCATAGCAACTTTCTAAATATCTATTCCTTAGGTCCTTGGGCAGAACATTGATCAACAACAAATTCTTCGGACGAAAACGCGCTGAACCAGCACGCCCAATTCCACCCGGCCAATATCTTGAAGATGGCTTCCCCGTACTGTCTGCTGGGCCAACCCAGCGAGTCGACAAAGCGACTTGGAATTTCTCGATTGAAATCGGTGACGATACCGTCGGAACATGGACTTGGGACGAGCTCAATGCCCTACCGCAAACCGATCTACATACCGATCTTCACTGTGTAACGAAATGGTCTAAGCAAGACACTGATTGGCGAGGTGTAACCATCGATGCCATGCTCGCCAATGCTGGAATCGAAGCTCCCGTCGGATTCGTCATGGCAAGTTCCGATGGTGGATACACAACCAATGTTCCATCTGCCGATGTAATCGATGGCAAAGGGCTATTAGTGCACACCTACGGTGGTGAGCCTTTGGAAGCAGAACACGGCGGTCCTGTCCGCCTGCTTATCCCGCACCTGTACTTATGGAAGTCAGCAAAGTGGATACGCAGTCTAAAGTTCATGGATAAAGACGAACCAGGATTTTGGGAGCGATACGGCTATCACATGTACGGTGATCCGTGGCGTGAGCAACGCTACACAAACGATTAGCCGTGAATTCGGCAGCGACTACAGATTGGCAAATAGCAACCGTTACGTCGATTCACGTCGAATCGCCCCGGGTGAAACTATTCACGCTTGAACTTCAGGTCAATACACCGTTTCGTGCAGGTCAGCACTTCGACGTGCGCCTCACAGCCCCGGATGGCTATAAGGCTCAAAGAAGCTACTCAGTTAGTTCTTCGCCCGAACCCGCTGCAAATCCGACATCTATCGAACTCGCCGTCGAACTGATCTCCGACGGTGAGGTGTCATCGTACTTCCATGAAGCTGTTGAACTTGGCGACAAAATCGAATTACGGGGTCCAATTGGCGGACACTTCACTTGGAATCCTATCCCTGCGAAACCGGTCGTTATGATCGCTGGTGGTTCGGGTATCGCCCCAATAATGTCTATGATTCGACATCGCTCAGCAATCGCCAAAAAAGCGCCATTGCTAGTAATGTTCAGCGCCCGCACTGAAGCCGACATTATCTTCGTCACCGAGCTTGAATCCTTAGCGGCTAATGACCCTAACTTCCATCTCATCATCACACTCACCCGATCCGATGAAGTAAAGTCGAGTAATCGCTCAATTAGACGGTTCTGCAGAATCGACCGAGCAATGATCGAATCTGCACTATCAAACTTCGCGGTACTTCCCTCGCGTACTTACATCTGTGGAGGTTCACGTTTTGTAGAAGCTATTGCCAATCATTTGCTCGACTTAGGGACGCGAAATAACTCCATCAGGACCGAACGGTTCGGCCCCTAAATATTCTGCATCTAGCTCGGAATACACAAAAAGACTGTGGGTTTCTTGTTGCGACATCGTTCTCGGCGTCGACTAGGGAACGTCGGATTCCGAAATTGCCGACAAGATTGTTCAAGAGTCCATACAGATGAAGTACGGTGCTGAAGCGCACCCAGTCCAAGCTTTCTAAAGAAACTGCCTACGCAATTCTCGGAAGCGATCTCAAAATCCTCCAACAGAGCATTTTCTGATTTCTGACTTTTCAGTTAAATATCTCTACTTCAGATTCAAACGAAACATCGGTATCCAGTGGGAACATCGGACGACTGCAAATCGAATGACTTAACGATCGTAAATTCGCACTTGTAGACCCCGGCGCGTCAACGTTGAAATTGTGTTCGGCCCAATCGTCGAAGAACTGAGGTTGGCAATGTGGTGATTTCACTACGATTGCATGGAAATTCTTAGGATCAAGCCCATGCCCTAAGAACAGTGATCGATCGAACAAACTCACAGGTAGAGACGTAAGCACCAATGTGAACACTCCGCTGGTCACAACAGCAGTGATGCCCGAGAACTGAGGAGCGCCCCATGATTCGAGAATATAGTTCCCATCAGAGATTAATTTCACTTCGAAATCGAACACCAGCGGCGTAAATCGAGGATCTAGCGCACCACCGACAGGCGACGTAAACGTTCCCCCAACACCAGCAGCTACTGCTTTCTGAACCGCTGGAGCATCTGTCACAGGCGCCAACACCGAGTGCGGGTAGTTGGTACGAGCTAGTTCAGCAATGATCGAATTTGAATCTCCGGGCGAACCAGATGAAGGGGCATCGGCGGCATCGGTGAAAATTATCGGCCCCACCATCGAACTGGCCTTATCAACAGATTCTTTCAATGGAACCAAATTCGACTGCATCTTCTCTCGGTTGTCCCAGAATTCTGCTGTTAGTTCCAGTGCAATTTGCTCAGCGTCTGTCTGATTGTCATCAGTGATGATGAACGCTTGCGAACAAAGCTCAGGCACGTCTGTAAAAGGGTTTCCAATCAAAAATCCACCGGCCAGAATTTTTCGTTCCGCTTCAAGCGATTTGATCTTGCGAATCTGATCGCCAAAGCATCCGCTATCGGTTTTCAGCTCGTCGCCACGAACTATTGCGGGAACTCGCACTCGCGCAACTACGGGTTTTGCACCTGCCATGATTTTCAGAAGCAACGAAGCAGCTCTCATGCCAGTATCGTGAAGATCGACATGCGGATACGTGTGATACGAAGTCACGCCGTTGCCAAATCGCAGCATCTTCGCAGTCAGAATTCCGTGCAGATCAAGTGAAAATACAATCGGTATATCGTCGCCGAACAAAGCACGAGTTTGTTCGAGTACCCATCCCTCGGGATCGAGTTCACTCTCTCCCCCCATGGCTCCGTGTAAAGACAGGTAAATAGCGTCAACCTCTCCTACGTATGGTCGAAATGAATCTATTAACTCAGTCGATAGAGTGCTCCAGCATTTGGCAGACATCGGACCAGCACTTACCGCCTTAGCGGCAAAAGTCGTAACGAATTGAACGTCGATTTCTGAGTCGAATATTTCCATAGCTCCCGCGATAGCAGTACGGGTACCTCTGTTCACTTCAACCACTTCTTCAGCACGTTGAATTGAGAACAATTCATACTCGGTCGCAACTGGATTAAACGAAGATATTTCCTGGGCGATTCCAGCGATAAGAACTCGAAACAAAAGTGCATCTCCCGGTCGAACGATTTCAAAACAATCGCCCAGAATGTTTCAGAGCGAATTTAGCGAGCCGAATTCTACGCCGTTACCGAACAGGTCGACAATGAAATCAAGAGTAAGTGCCAAAATTACTCAGCGCCATTCTCACTTGGGATTCGCCTAGGTAATACGACACAATTAGAAGTTCAGTAAGATCGTATTACAGCTAGACCGACGCGCCATCAAGTGCTTCAGAACAACGATAATTTCACCATTGACCACTACGAATCAATCGATACAAAGCGTTTTAAAATCTCGATTCGGCTTCGATGAATTTCTACCGCTACAAGAAGATATCGTTTCCAACGTACTAGCTGGAAACGACTCCCTCGTGCTGATGCCGACCGGCGCCGGGAAGTCGCTCTGTTACCAATTACCAGCAGTTTGCCGTGATGGGTACACGCTGGTCGTATCACCATTAATCGCACTTATGAAAGACCAAGTCGACGCACTACAGGCGAACGGAATTTCTGCAGCGTTCGTCAATAGCACTCTAACGGCGCAGGATAACGAACAAATCCTCGTGAGTACCGCACGTGGTGATCTGAAAATTCTGTACGTCGCCCCTGAACGAATTACGACGACCCGTTTCCAACGATTTCTCGCCGACGTACCACCAAGCCTAATAGCGATCGACGAAGCTCACTGTATTTCAGAGTGGGGTCACGACTTCCGACCTGACTACAGGAGCTTGAAGAGCCTGCGTCAGCGGTTCGCATCAATTCCCGTTATCGCCCTCACTGCAACAGCAACCGAAGACGTGAGACGAGACATCGCTGATCAGTTGCAGTTGGTCGAATCGAAATGGTTCGTATCAAGTTTCAATCGACCAAATCTCATCTATTCAGTTCGACCCAAGCAACAAGCCTTTGAATCATTGCTTGGTTTGATCAAAAGTCACAACAACGAGTCAGCGATTATTTACTGCTTCTCTCGAAAAGAAACCGAACAGCTTGCGTACGATCTTTCGGAGCGAGGTATCTCAGCAACGCCCTATCACGCCGGACTCGACAACGATCTTCGTCGAGCAACGCAGGATAGATTCATTAAAGATGAAGTGACAGTCATCGTCGCGACGATCGCGTTCGGAATGGGAATCGACAAACCCGACGTCCGACTGGTCGTTCACTACAACCTATCGAAATCGCTCGAAGGCTACTATCAGGAAACTGGCCGAGCAGGTAGAGATGGCTTGCCAAGCGAATGCGTGCTCTTCTACACGTTTGGCGATCGGGTTAAGCAAGACTTTTTCATCAACCAGATTGAAGATCAAACCGAACGGCAGCATGCCTCCGACAAACTGTCGGCGATGGTCGAGTACAGCGAACTTCGTAGCTGCCGGCGTCGTTACATGCTCAGATACTTTGGCGATCACACAGACGTCACTCAATTGAACGGTCCTGACGATTCAAAGAGCGGCTGCGGCAGTTGCGATGTTTGCCTCGCGGTCAAAGAGGATTTCGATGCGACCGAAATCGCTCAGAAAATCCTTTCAGCAGTCATCAAAACTGGAGAGCGTTTCGGTGCTAAGTATGTCTCCGATGTACTCAGAGGATCACGCGCCAAGCGCATTCGAGACCTTCAGCATGATCAACTAACCGTACACGGTATAGCTTCGAATTTTTCAGACCCTGAACTTCGCCAGCTCATAGGACTACTTGAAGACGAAGGGTTATTAATTATCTCATCGTCAGAATTCAGGACACTTGCAGTAACCGAAAAAGGCAAAAATTTCCTCAACGACCGAGTAAACCTGACACTCGCTCGTATACCACTGGAAACTGAATCAAGTCTTGGACTCGATGAAAGTTCAAACAGCGGTGATCTTGATTACGATCAGAATCTTTTCTCAGAGCTGAAATCGCTCAGAAAAGAGATCGCACAGGAACGCGACGTACCTGCCTACGTGATCTTCGGCGATGTAGCACTGCGAGAGATGGCGCACTACATGCCCAATTCTCTAGAAACCTTTGGATCAATATCTGGAGTCGGCGCAACTAAGCTCGACCAATTTGGAGATAGATTCGTCAGCCTGCTGATCGATTATTGCGACAAGAATGATCTGTCACCGCGGGTTAGATCAGGCCTGCCACCTAAAAAGCGTAAACGATCAAAACGCATGTCAAACGCTGACGGTCGACCATCACTTAGCAGGAGCCTAAACGAAACGAAACGACTGTTCTTAGATGGCTACAGCATCGACGAAATCGCCTCAGAGCGAGGACTGGCAGGTAAGACAATCGTGGTTCATTTAGAGAAAATTGGACGCGCAGAACATGACTTCAACCTCGAATCGCTACTGCCCAGCCCGGATCGTATTACGACTATCGAATCGGCTCTAAAATCAAATGACACAGGATATCTCACCCCGGTTAAAGAACTACTTGGAGATAGTTACTCTTACGAAGAAATTCGCATAGTGAGGCTTCAAATGGAACGAAGCCTCGAAGTGACAGAACAATAACCCACAATCGCTTATAGCAGGCGCACTAGCATGGAATGCCCTACAAATTGCGGCTACGCGTATACCCGTGGACATCCCGAATAAGTATCTAGGGCATTACTCGCCAGATTCCCGCCATCTATAGGAAGAATCGCTCCTATAACAAAACTCGAAGTATGAGACTCCAAGAAAATAGCCGGGCCTTTGATTTCCTCTGGCTTTCAGGGTCGCTCCATAGGAATTCCGCTAAGAATAAGGATAATTACTGAACTGGCGAAAAATCGGCTGCAAACATAATCATGTTCTGCATCGTTATAGGGCTAACTCCTGAGTCGGGAGGCCAGCCAATCGAACCGAACTGATTACGAGCTTCCATTCGGTGCTCAAAGCTCTCGTATGCCCACATATGAGCAAGTTGATTCACCCCGCCGATGTCAGACGACCAAATCCCAACAGGCTGCGCCAGTTTCATTCGGGCTTCTATCTTTGGAGCCCACGCTTCGTACACTTTCGGAATTGCACCGACCGGATATCGATACAGTCTTAGCTCAAAAAGTGGACCAATGACTCGCTCTCGATCGAACGATGGCATAAATGGAGCTGGCATAAATATGTCGACCTGTTGATTCTCGACGATGCCCTTGTTCGGCGGCGGCCATATTCCGTCGGCAATTACCTTGGATCGAACGTCGGCTCGTTCGTTCAAATCCTCGTATTCCCAGATATGAAGCACACGGTTCAGTGGACCAACCTCGGTGTGGAAGTATCCGACCAATGGTGAGTACTCAAGCCTCTTCTCCACCATTGGGGCAGTGTTCTTGTAGTACTGGGGGAGCGAACCGGGTTTCAGGTCGTAGGTTCGAAACTCGTGAATCATAATTCATGCAACTTTTTCAGAATGGATATTTCCGAGAGATTTTCTCGATATGCGAAGCGCACACTATCACTTTGCCAAACTCTTGATGCTCATGATCATAGGAGGATGCACCTAAACAGTGATTATCTATACTATGAGATTTATTAGAAGTGCTAAGGGTTTATTTCAAAAGCATGATTACGGCATACAGTTTCGGTGCGAGTACGGCAGCTGGTTCGAAGGATGATGAGGGGGGGTTTATTGCTCGACTCGATCACTATCTCCAGGACACTAATGCTGGTTCAGCAATTAATCATGGGATCGGTGGGGACACGACAGATGTGATGATCGACCGATTATCGGGTGTGATCGACGATATGAAGCCGAGGTCTAATCCGGCTGCACTGGTCACACTGGGAATCAATGATGTTCCACGAATAATCGATGACAAACCAGAAATCAGAGTTCCACTCGATAGACATGCTGAGTCATTGAAGCGAATACTCGCTGAGACTGCTGAAATCGGAGACGTGCTGTACCTAACGCAATATCCTGTCGACTATGTGGCACGCAGTCTCGATCCTCAATTGACGAATGAATACGTGAAACTCGGCGAAGATACGGCTCGTAACTCAGGCGTCGACATAATCGATATATTCGGGATGATCACGTCAGAACGATTTGGCGAATTCATTTTCGAAGATGGGCTCCACTTCAACAATCGAGGGCATCTGTTCATATGCAATCAGATCATCAAGTTCATGAATAGAAGTTAATAGACCGTGTTCAGATACGCGTCCGAACTTTCTGATCTTTTTTTCCATCGACATATCTAAATTGTTTTGCCAAAATCAAAGACCAAGACCGTCCAAAATGACAACAAAAATTTCTGGTAGCACTTTCTTCTAAACCAGCTCGAAATCCTAATTTCAACCCCGCATTGTTCACCGTACTCACCAATAAAGCGATGATCCGTCATCGCAATATCACTAATTGAAGAAAGCACCCCATGCCCACGGTATCTCATAGCCCATTGGATCCAGAAAATCCATATATCCTTTACGGCTCGACTAGTTCCCTATGGGACGCCCGTCACTCGATCGAGTGGGGTATCAAGCGGATTGCGGCTCTAGGTCTCCAAGGAATTGAGCCATATGCGAAGCAAATAGAGGATTACCGTGCCGATCCGCTTGCTCTCAAAAAGAAATTCGACGAATCGGGCGTAACGTTAATCGACGTCTCGAACGGTGCAAAAGGGCAGTCGACCAATTTCATCGACCCAAAAGAAACTCCAAAGACGATTGCCGACCACGTAGCATTCGCTCGGGATTTCCTTCAGCCAGTCGGCAGCGATATGTTCAAGTGCAACATGGGTGCACGCCCAGAGGGGGGGACTTCCGACGACGAATTGCACAGAATCGCCGACACATTAAATGAAATTGGACGCCAAACAATCGAGATGGGTGTTCGCCTCGCACCGCACCCTCACATATGGGGTCCGATTGAGCGCGAGCACGAGGTTCGAGCCATGCTCGACCTAACCGACCCAAACTATGTGTGGATGACGCCTGATACTGGTCACCTCAGTCTTGGCGGCATGGACGCTGTCCAGCTCATGAGCGAATATCTCCCCAGAATCGCTGAAGTGCATTTGAAGGACACATTCGGAAAGTACCGAGGGAACACGGCGACTCCTACTAAAGAACAGCACGCCAAAGCCAGTGTTTACCACAACATGGGTGGCGGAGGCGTGGACTTCCCTGCCGTCATGAAACTACTGCGAGACCAACACTACAAAGGCTGGGTCGTATTCGATATGGACGGCCCACGACAAGGCGACGACGGCTTCGACGCCATCGGAGGAAACCTCGACCTCGCCGTCGATGATTACCTCGCCCATAACGTCAACTACCTACGAGTGATCCTCGGAGTAAACCTACCGCCGTTCGACTAGGCTGAACCCAATAGATTTTTCTCAATCTTCCAGGCCAGACCTGCCTCGCTTGGAAACTGAAGTAGAAGGAAGATCTTCACCGAAATATGGTCGACCCTAATGAACTAATTGTCAGCTCAAATACAGAGGTTGATCATGTGCATAAGTCGGCTAGGTTTTGTGAAGAGTTCTGAGTTCGAACAAAACCATATGGATTTACCAGATTACGGTTAGCAAATAATAGGGTGAACGCTCCTGCTAAACCTATTTGGCAGGTGTGTATATCACTGATGATGCCTTAGTCATCGCAGCAATCCATTCGTCCCCACTTAGCAACGGTGTAGTTTTAGCTGACCGGATCGCACCACCTGCCGCAATTGCAATAGCGATGGCAGCCATTGTTCCATTGTCATCCGCATCTATGATGACAGCAATGTCGTAATCTCCAAATGAAAAACCACCACCAAGTATTTTCGCTCCGACAGATTTTTCTATCGTCGCTCCGACTTGTGCAAGGCGGTCTACTGGGTTCTCCATCTGAGTGGTAAGCGAGTCCGCCGTGTAAGTGGCTTGATATAAGAACTGTGTCATTGATCTACCTTCTTCTTCTTGTTGCTTTTAGGTATTTTTCAAACAAATGTATTAGCGATGGCCGATTCAGGTTATGTTGAGCACTCATTTTTTGACACTAAATAAATTAGCCAAGTGGTATTATTATCAAGCGCATAGTTAGCTAAATGCGTGTTACATAATAATATATATTCTGCAACGTATTTTTTTTTTGTATATACAGCTATTTTAGGTTTAAGAAAATCATGTTCTTCAAACGTCTATTACCCGCAATAATATTTTCAGTTTTGCTTAGTGCCTGTGGTCTTGTAGACACGGAAGCTGCTGGTGAGGCAATTGCCCTTAAAGAACAGGTATTACGAATACAGACAGAACAATTAGATCCACTACTCGATCAGTTGTCTGGTTTTCAATCTGAAATCGAACCGTTGGAACAGGAAATCGATGATTTAGAGCAACAACGGGATGAATTGGTTGACCAAGGCCGTGATCTTGCAGATGAATTCGAAGATGAAATGCGAGATAAATTTGAGTTGGTCTATCAAGATGAGGATGAAGGAAGGCGAATATTTGAGAAAGAAATAGACGACCAGTTCGATGATATCGAGGACCAGTTCGATGATATCGATAGGGAAAGACGAGACCTAGAGAGAGACTTTGAAAACAAGCGGGCAGATGTTGAAGTTCGAATGGAAGAGTTATTTGATGAGGCACGTAAAGAAATTGATGCCAGACGTGCTGAACTTGAATCAACCAACATGGTTGGACAACCCGAAGACATTCCTAGTCCTGAAATGGATGCGTTAGAAGAACAGATGGATCAGTTGCGATCTGCGGAAAATTCCCTCAATACTATGAGAATGGAAATCCAGCTGAAATCTATGGATATTGAAGAGCGAAGTTTTGATTTAGAAGATCAAATAGGTCCGCTTTATGAACAAAGAGAAGAACTTCAGAAACAGCAGGAAGCTGTTTGGGAATCTGAATCATCGATAGATTATAATTTTCTTAGAAATGCAGCTTATGACAAGATCAGGAGTATCCAAGATAATCTCCAAGCTGCTTGGGAATCCGAAGAAGACGCTCAAGAAGTCGATTGGGTTCAACGGGAAGAAAGGCGTAGAGCAGCTGAGGACCAACATTCAGCAACACTACAGTCTATAAACGAGGAACGATCTGCGGCTTATGCCCAATCTGAACAAAGTGACATCGGTGCAGCTGCTGAAAAGAACATTTCGTCTCTCTCCGATGAATATGCTAACTCTCGAGCAAAATACCAGAGCCTCATTGCTGAAGTTGATGCAAAAATCTCCGAAATGGGTGGAGGGTCTGCGTCGGGTCAAGAAAGTTCGAATGAACTTCGGGCTAAATTAGAATCAACTCGGTTGCAATACCAAGAAACGAATGACCTGCTGGGCACTCTAGATTCAATAATTAGAGGAAGTGAAGAGCCTAACCCTGAATTTACAACAGCACAACAGGCGAGCATCGATGCAGCCATAACTCTTCAGTCGGCTCAGGAAACGCTGGCAATCACCCCAGAGGAAATAGAGGGCCCTGCGGATCCTGATAATCCAGGAGCCGACCCTGTGATGATAGTTAATCCAGAGTTCTTGACAGCACAAGCTGCAGTCGCCGATGCTCAAGCGGTTTTTGACGCAGCAGAATCTGTTGTTGCGACAACACCTGAGACTTCAATCACCGAGGATAAGCCTAATCCGGCTTATGATGCGGCTAAGAGCCAAACATCCCAGTTGCAGCAGGCCGTTAGGTCACTAGAACTACAAATGTCGAATGCTCCAGTGGCAGAACCGGCGGTTGTAAATCCTGATATGACAGCTGCCTATGCTGAAAAGACTGAATATGAATCGATACTGAAAGATCTCGAAAGTCAATACGCAATAGATTCTCAAGCGCTCGACGATAAAGTGAGTGCAGGTGGAAATTCTGTCAATGTTTCGAATGTCGAATCAGACCTTGAATCAAAAGTTCAAAGGGCAGACCAAATACTTCAAGATCAATTAGCTTTAATTGATTCTGAACAACTTGGATCTGGTGACAAATCCGGAATAATCAATGAACTTGAATTCCAGATTAAGACATTAGAAAAAGAGGCACGTGCACTGGAAAAAGAAGAACAGTTATACCATCGAACACGTGAGGCGAATGCAAAAGAGATACGTGCACAAGTTCGATCTCTCGAAGACGAACAGATTGATCCGTTGCGGGACGCACAAAAAGAAATTGATAGAGAACGTAGGCCGCTGCGCAAGCAACAAATGGTTATCGATCGAGAGTCAATGACAATTCAAAGTCAGTGGCCAGCGCTTGAAGAACAACGACAACCACTAGAAGAAGCTCGTCAGGAAATGCAAGAAACTGCATGGCAAGAGTTTGAGCAAGCGCGACAAGCTTCATGGCAAGAATTTGAGGCTTGGCAGCGAAATCGCTTTGACGAGGTTGAGAAGCAAGTAAACCAAGAACGCAAAGATATGGAAGATGAAGGACGAACGATTCAGCGTGACATGGAAGACCGTATGTACGCGCTAGAAGACCAGCGAAAAGACGTGGAAGACCAGCGAGAAGACGTAGAAGACGCTTTCTATGACGAACGTGAAGCACGTATAACCGAGCTTCAAGGGATGCAAGACAGTCTACGGGAAGAAAAAATGCTCCCATTAGAAATTAAGGCACAAGAAATAGACGATCAGATTGCCGTAAAGTGGGAAGCCCTTGATCTACTTTATGCTGATCAGAGTGGATTGAAAGATCAGATATCTGCGCTTGAAATAACTGTTAGAGATCTCGATCGCCAAGCTGAGTTTGGAGTCCTAAACGTTATTTCAGGGGCACTAACTGCTGCTGAAGAAATGGAGAAGTCCGGTGGAAGTTCCGCAGCTTTCGAAAGCCTGCTTCCTGACATTGGACTTCCTCAGATTGGATCCGAGACGATATCGCCTGACCTCGAAAACTAGTTTCTAAATATGGGGCGGTGCTAAACCGCCGTAACTACCTAACTCCCTTGCGAGTTTGTAACGCTTTTTGTATCAATGCTCTAGGTCTTTGACTGCCTAGAACTTTGAATCCTTAGCTCATTACATTTCTATTTGCAGGGGAGTTGGTTTTTAAATTT
>CAWVYJ010000054.1:0-13068 GCA_963934365.1 uncultured Dehalococcoidales bacterium
CTTAAAGCCGTTCACTGCTCGAACAGTTACTGCCTACCGAATGTACGGAATCGTTAGCGATAACCAGTGGCGTTTAGTACACGGTCGTTTCAACCGGCGAACATCGAATCGACGTCGCTGTCTAGCAAGGATGTCTTTGCATCATTCAAAGACACCCTTGGCAAAGGCAAAAAATATTCGAAATAATTCACGCGGAGCCCGAATCCAGAAAACATGAGCAGGTCAGTGGTGCTTGCATGGAGGACAACCCAAAGCAAGTTTGTGTAGCCGATATCGACTCTGAGATAGCTGGCTGCATCACCGTCCACATGTACCACGATAGAGAAGTGGACGAGGTTATTTGCTGGTGCTCAGATAATGGTGGAGACGAGGGAATTAGACTTCACCATGCATCTTTTAACTCGCCTTGGGTACTCGGGGTTGACGACCAAATAGGCGAACCCTACCTACTATTACAGGCATCAATAAGACTCGTTTATCGGTAATCACACGCACGTTCAATTACGAGGCCCCTCTATTTGCTTCTTCGAAGTATTGACACTGAAAAATCAATCGTGATAGTTTTCACTTGCGCTATTATGAAGGGCAAGCGCTTACCTATCGTGTTCGCTTCTATCCCTTCTAGTATTTATTGAATCGGGAGCTCTTAAAAAGAGTATGGATCCGAAACCGTTAACCACAGCCGAATGGGCTGAAGTCGGTACAGCACTCAAGTTTCTGTGGCTTGCCCTGGGATTTGCATTTGTTGCTGGTCCTTCGCTGCTTACGGCACATGCGATTATTCCTTCAGTAGTCGACACTAAAACAGTCGCTGCTAAGTGGACAAAATTCCGAGCCCCGCTCTATGCAATTGGCATCATTTGCGTGTTTGGCATTTTCGCATCCCTGTTTATGGCATCTGAGAACACCGATTTCTTGCACCGCACTTACCCACGTTGGTGGCAGTAAATACTGCCCCCATCTTTACTTTAGTAGCTAGCCTCGGCTCGCTTAGACTGGAAAGAACGCTTGGCGTCGGAAAACGATAACTCGAACACCAAATCGTCATCTTTACCAAAGATGCTCGTGCCGGTATTGGCTATTGGCGGTCTCGGTGCAGTTGCCGTGATGGGTGCAGTCGCCGCATTTGTAATCACTGGGTGGCTCGGCCAACCGATTCCTGTGCTCGGATTCGAGCAGACTTTCGATCAGCCAATCGATTTCCCTCACACGATTCACGCCTCTCTTAAGGAGCTTGATCATATTGCTGCCGATGGCCAAACCATGGAAGGTCTTGGACAGGACTGTACTTTCTGTCATCGCACTGTCACTACTCAGGCAAACGCCGGCATTCCGCCAGTAGCTTTCTGTGCAACTTGTCACCAAGTGATTGGTGCTGAAGACAACGATCAGCTGATGATATTGCGAGACGCAGCTGACATAATTGGCGATGACGGGCCTTCCCCAGTCAACTGGCGGCGTGTTCACCGACTACCCGATCATGTACGTTTCGTTCACGAACCGCACATTAGATATCTCACCGCTAATCCATCGGAAGTCAAAAACTCTACCGATGGTGTTACTGAAGGACCTTCAGGCGTCTGCTCAACCTGTCACGGAAACGTCGCAGCTATGCAGCAGGTCGAGCAGGTCGAATCTCTCAAAATGGGCCAGTGTGTTGACTGCCACCGTGATAACGGTGCACCGACAGACTGTGCCGCTTGTCACCACTAGGCACTAGACCACTTTAGGACCAAAAGCATCCATAACGGGTTTCGGCCCGGTCGCTATATTCAAAATGCGACAACAGGAACAACACTGACCAGATGAAGCTAAATCGACGAGAATTCCTAGCGCTTACCGGTAAAACGGCAGCCGGGGCTGTGATATTCGCAGCTTGCGGACTACCTGAGCGCGAGTTAATTGTTCAGAGTCCTGTAGACCTACCAGAAGACTTGGTACGTGGTGAGGACGCTTGGTACGCCACTTCAATGGGAGATTTCTCCAACGGCGATAGCGTGCTTGTTCGTGTGATGCAGGGTCGAGCAAAGAAGATCGAGGGAAACCCCGACCACCCTGTAACACGCGGCAAAGCTACAGCTCGGTTCGATGCGGTTCTACAGCTTCTTTATCACCCAGACCGTATTAGCAACCCGCAACTTCGATATTCCAAAGCAGGAAATCTTGCCGACATCTCTTGGGATCAGGCAGAATCACGATTTGCAGATGCACTTAAGAACGCCGATGGGGCGCTAACAGTTGTAACCAACCCTCTCCGAGGTCACTTGGGAAGCGTTGCTAGCAAGTTTGCCGCACAGTACAACGGCAAGCACATGGCGTTCGATCCTGTAGAACAGGGCGTACTCCATGGAGCAGTAAAGTCGGTTCTCGGCCAAGACCAGCTCCCTACATTTGATATTTCTAACGCACAGACCGTTTTGTCCTTCGGTGCCGACTGGCTCGGTACTTGGGGGTCACCAACGCAGTTTGGTGTGAAGTACGGTGAATTCCGTGAGCAGCAGGACCGTGGATACATGATTCACGCTGAGCCACGTATGTCATTGACAGCAGCGGCTGCCGACCTATGGCTTGCACCAGTACCAGGCACAGAGGGTCACCTCGCACTTGGTATTGCATCGGTTATCATCGATGAAGGGCTCGTCAGTGCATCGAACGTTGCAGCTTTTGAAGCAGCGATTCCAGGCGGAATAAGCAATGTGACTCTCGGCGACGTTGCATCCCGTACAGGCATCGACGCTGAGCGAATCAAGAAAGCTGCTGAACGTTTCGCTGAGCACACACCTTCAGTCGCCTTCGGTGGTGGCTCGGCCGGTGCTCACACCAACGGAAGCTTCAACCTCGGAGCAATCTACGCACTGAATATCTTGGTCGGTGCAGTCGATTCTAAGGGCGGAGTTATCTCGAACCCCGGATCGGCAATCGATGATGTCCCAGCATCTGCAACCGGTGCTTCGTTCGAAGCGTGGGAACAAGAGATTGCCGACTGGAGAGCGGGCAACGTCGAAACAGTCATCATTCGTGGTGCCGACATCGTTCACGGAATGCCTAACTCAGTAGTTATTCGTGAAGCTCTTGACCAAGTTCCAAACGTCATCGTATTTGGTGCGATTCATGATGACACAATGGACTTCGCTGACCTCATACTTCCAGAAGAGACTTTCTTGGAATCATGGGGAACCGAAATTCCAGAACCAGGCCCTGGCTATCAGGTTGTTGGGACACAGCAGCCAGTCGTAGGTCCAACTATTTCACAGGACGAAGCCGGGCTAATCAGTGACGCTCGTGGATTTGGCGATATGCTACTTGCTATGTCAGATGGTTCTTACGGTCGAGACATGGAAAGCCTCGTACGTGGTGCATTATCCGATCTTCACTCCACTGGACGTGGCTCGGTATCAGCAGCATCACCGTCTCTCTTCACCAACGGTGCTTTACAGCGTGGTGGTTGGTGGGATACCGACAACAACGGTTCGAGCAGCGTAGGCCGGTTATCTTCGGCGGCGCAGAGTGCGAACTACTCGGATACGGGCACGCTTGGTGAAGGCAACGACTTTCACCTCGTTCCGTTCGTATCGAACTCAATATTAGACGGTCGACTCGCTGCTGCTCCTTGGGCACAGCAGACGCCCGACCCTATTTCATCGGCCTCATGGTCAACTTGGGCCGAGATCAACAGCGTTCAGGCTGATGAGCTCGGAATCAGAGAGGGCGACGTCCTTTTGATTCGTTCAACCTCAGGTGAAATCGAAGTCCTCGCTTACCCACACCCAGGTATTCGCCCCGGTGTGATCGGAATCCCTATGGGACAAGGTCACCACAAGAGCGGCCGATATGCTGAGGATCGTGGATCAAACGTAATTTCGATTCTTGTAGATGAGAAAGATTCAGAGACCGGCGCAATTGCATGGGCTGCTACTCGAGTAAGAGTTCAGCGAGCAGGCAAGCGGGTCAAGGTTCCGAAGTTCGAAGGTAACGTGGAAGCACGACCTGTCGAGCCGGGCGTACCAGTTCTAGTCGTTGGTATTGGCGAGAACGCACATGATGTGCAGGAAGCCAACCACCACCTATACCAGAAACAGTACCTCGGTGAAGGCAAGGAGTCTGGCGACCATGAATAATATGCAGGACCAGTGCCAAAAGGCAGTAGCCCAATGACAACAGCAGAATTTGGAACCCATAACTGGGGCATGGTTGTCGATGTCGACAAGTGCATCGGATGCAACGCATGTGTAATTGCATGTCAGGCAGAAAATAATATTCCAATCAACACACAGGACCGTGTCGAACGAGCTCGATCGATCTCTTGGATTCGTGTTGAACGATACTGGGAAGGCGACTTCCCTGACGCTAAAGCTCGGTTTATACCGATCATGTGTCAACACTGTGAAAACGCGCCGTGTGAGCCCGTCTGCCCGGTTTATGCCACCTACCACAACGCGGAAGGTATGAACATTCAGGTATACAACCGATGTGTTGGTACCCGATACTGCGCAAACGGTTGTCCTTACATTGTTCGGTTCTTCAACTACTGGGAGCCTGTATGGCCGGAATCTCTCCGCAACCACCTCAACCCTGATGTAACAGTCCGAAGCCGTGGAATTATGGAGAAGTGCAGCTTTTGTGTACACCGTATCCGACGAGAATCACGTAACGCCCGTAGTGCCGGTGTCGAAATTACTGATGGCGCAGTTCAAACTGCTTGCTCATCTGCTTGCCCGACAAGTGCACTAAACTTTGGAAACTTCAATGACCCTGATAGCAAGGTATCGCGGATGAAGGAAGACAAGCGCCACTTCACACTTCTCGACCAATTCGGAACCGACCCTAACGTTATCTATCTAGCAAAGATCGATGCTGACAAGAAGGTCGGCACGGGAGAAGCTGCAACGCATGGCTAGTCAAGCTGTAGCGCACGAGTCCGAACATCACGCACCGCCGCCTAACGTCGACGCTGACCTAGTTGCGCGGGAATTGATCGCTACCACTACAGGTGCAAGCGGTCGTTTCAAGGCGTGGACGTGGGGACTCGGAATTCTTTCAATAGCCGGTATCGTTGCGCTTATTTTGAAATTCATCGACCAAGGCGACGACAGCACCAAATGGGGCTATGTCGCAGCGATGGTTTCGTTTTTACTTTCAGTCGCTGGTGGCGCACCGATGGTGGCTATGGCTCCTGTAATGGCGAAGGCAAACTGGGTACGACCTATTACTCGGATTGCTTCTCTATTTTCATTCGCAAGTATAGCGACACTCATAATGCTCATACCTCTGGTAGCTATCTTGCCTCCTTTGGTAACCGAGGGTGCTCGACGACGAACCGTTTGGTACATGGCTCCTGACTACTCGCCACACTTCTGGACGACGTTGTCACTCGGGCTATTGCTAATTACCGGTATCGCACTGTTCTACTCCGCTGCAATCCCTGACTTCGCTTCAATGCGTGACCACTCGAATGGCTGGCGCCAGCGTTTGGGCAAGCGTCTTGCTCGTGGTTGGGTTGGTACAGATGCTCAGTGGCGAACGCTCCGAATGCGTATCGGCATGTTCGGAACCTTCTATTTCTTGATCCTCGTATTCGTAAATTTCTTGATCTCGACCGACTTCGGTCAGAGCATGGTTCCCGGATGGCGAGATGCTATCTTCCCGATGTACCACACGGTTTCTGGCTTCCAGGCCGGTGTAGCTGCTGTAGTTATCGCTCTCTACTTCTCACGTAAGTACATGAAGTTAGAGAAGTACATTCACTTGGATGCCTTCTGGTCGCTAGGTCGATTGCTGTTTGCATTGACTCTTCTGTGGATCTACTTCTTCTACTCCTCATTCATAGTGTTCTGGTACGGCAGATCGGAAAACGATATCGCCACACTAGATCTATTGATCAGGGGCCCCATGATCTACGCGTTCTTTGCAGGAATGATTCTTCTATGGTTCGTTCCATGGTGGATTCTCATCTGGAATAAGGTTCGTCGTGGAACTGCCATGATGGTCGTTGGATCATTCGTAATTCTTATCGGGCTGCTTATGGACCGTATTCGTACGTTCGTTCCAGCTTGGTCTGTACCGGGTGATCAAATTCACCAGAAGTGGCTCAAAGTTATTCCAGAAACAGTTTGGCCAGATATATTCGATATCCTGATCATGGCTGGAGGAATTTCTCTAATAGCATTCATCGTGATGATGATGACTCGTGTAATTCCAGTTCTTTCGGTATGGCAGGTTCAGGAATTCAACCTTCTTGCGAAGCCAATCAAATACATCAAGGGCCATGCAACTTTGGTTGCGAAGCCAGACTAAGAAATTTCAGTAACGAATTTGCCCACGGACAGCAGACTTTTGACGGGCAACTACAGGTAATGAACTAACAGATGCAACAGCGACGAGAACTAGATCAGGTCTATACAAACCGTAAGCTCCTTAACGGACAGTTAGACACGCCCAAATGGTGGCTACCAACAGTTAGCATCCTTGGAGTCGTTGTCCTAATTGGCGTGGTCGTGATTGCTACGATGATCAACAAGGGCCTTGGCGTAACGGGACTTGCACGACCTGTTTTCTGGGGTCTGTTCATTACGACCTTCGTTTTCTGGGTTGGTATTTCTCATGCCGGAATTATGATTTCGGCTATTCTTCGCCTTACTCAGGCTGAATGGCGCAGGCCGGTTACGAGAGCAGCAGAACTTCTAACGGTTTTCTCGCTGCTAACGGCTCTTGTGTTCCCGCTTATTCACGCTGGGCGACCTTGGCGAATCGCTTACTGGATCATGCCTTACGACGTTGCTCGTGGTATCTATCCAAACATCAGGTCGCCACTGATCATGGACCCGGTCGCAATTAGCACGTACCTCACCGGTTCAACCCTGTTCTTGTACATCGCTTTGCTCCCTGACCTCGGTAACCTTCGTGACCGGACGACGGGTTGGAAGAACGCTATGTACACCGTTTTGTCTCTAGGCTGGAGAGGTAACCCTCGACAGTGGAAGATGCAGACTGTTGGTGGAATCCTTCTTTCAGCACTTATGCTTCCGATTTTCGTATCGGTTCACTCAATCGTTTCGTGGGACTTCGCAATCGCTTCAGCGGTTGAAGGTTGGCACTCAACTATCTTTGCGCCTTACTTCGTTATTGGTGCTGTGCACTCCGGTGTATCGGCCGTGGTGACGATGATGGCTTTGATGCGATGGCTCTGGAAGTGGGACGATTTCATTCGCCCAGAACACTTCGACGCTCTCGCACGACTTCTTATTGTTGTAGCAACAGGTTGGCTCGCATTCACCTTCTTGGAACTTACGTTCGCCCTTTACGGGCAGGACGCTCCAGAAATTGCATTGCGTGAGATGCAGATGTTCCAGTGGCCCTGGAATGCACTCTTCATCGTATTCTTCCTCACTGCATATGCAATTCCCGTGCCAATGTGGCTGTTCAAGAGGGTTCGAACAAACATCGCTCTAATGTTCTGGACTTCGATTCTAGTGAACATTGGCATGTGGCTTGAACGCTTCCTGATTATCGTGCCAGGTTTGGCTCGCAGGACCCCGTTCGTATACACATGGGAAGCGTACCGCCCAAGCGCAGTTGAATGGACAATCTTCATTTGGTCATTCGCATGGGTTACGTTCCTAATGCTGTTGTTTTCGAAGTTCTTCCCGCTCGTACCGTTGTTCGAGCAAAAGGAGAGCCAGGTATTTACTGATGATGTAATGATTGGTCGGGCGAAGATTCCGGCCATCGTTAGGGAAGCTGATTAGAGGATCGTTTGATGAGTAAAAGTATTCTTGGCCTGTTTCAGCAGCCCGAACCAGCCGCAGATGCGATGGACGGACTGAAAGAAGCTGGATTTGAGCTCGGCACATTTGATGTGCTGACGGGTACTCCATACCCAGAAGGTGCATTCGGGGAATATGTTCCTCAGCACCGCCTGTTCCGCTTTCCTGCATTCGGAGCAATTATCGGGTTCACATTATCGGTCTTCCTGACAGCGGTGACTCAGCTCGCATACCCGTTAGTGACCGGTGGTAAGCCGATCCTGTCGATCTTCGCAATGCTGATCATCATGTACGAAATGACTATGCTTGCAGCTGTTATTGCAACTGTGATCGGAATCATTTTCGAGTCTCGACTCCCAAATATGCAGCCTGGGATCTATGACACACGTATTACTGAAGGCTGGATTGGCGTAGTTATTACATTCGACGACGAATCTAAAGTCGCCGATGCAGAGAGCGTGCTCAACAAGGCAGGCGCTCTGGAGATCAAGCACGCGTAATGACTTCGTTCTCAACGAATATCAAATCAATGCTTACCCGTCGTATAGTTCTCGTTGTCGGGCTAATGATGCTCAGTACGCTGGCTTCATCTGCTTGTGCAGTTCAGGAATCGAACACCTACCCGGTCGAGATATTCTCTGAAATGCACTACTCGCAAGCGTTCAAGGAACAAGAGCCGCCTCGTTTGGCACCTCCAGCAGATTCGGTTGTCTTCAAGACTGCAGGCGATTCTAGCGAGACCTACAACGTTCCAGACAAGCAAGAGCGAACTTACGACCCAGCAATCGCAGGCAATCTCTATAGAGTCAACTGCTCGGTTTGCCACGGAGTTTCAGGACTTGGTGACGGTAAGGCTGTTCGACACATAACTTCAAGTTCGAGCTTCTACGCGACAAAAGAAGGAACACCGTACAAGTCTCCCCCGAACCTCGTAGATTCGGCAGCTAGCCGCCTAAACCAACGTGAGGTAATGTTTAGTTTCATTTCCGGATGGAATGGTCCAGTAATGCCTGCATTTGGCAAACTCCTGGCTGAAGAAGACATTAGGGACATTGTTAACTACATCTTTGACGATACGACTGGTCTCAGTAAGTAAATCGTCAAAGCTGATGGAGGTGCGGCACGTAGCCGCACCGTTCTTTAGCCCTGGTCACTCATCGCGTGGATCCCTGCACGGGGAAAGTAAAGTTATGGCATCCCTCCTTTCGTTCGTAATGATCGGACCACGTGCGCTCCCCGCAAACCCAACAACCGTGATCTTCACAGTGCTTCTGCTCTCTTTCTTAATGGCACTTTCTGGCTGCGTAAGAGAATCAGACATCACCCTCGAACAGCGTTCCCACCAGCTTGGCGGTGAGCTAATGTGCCCGGTTTGTGACGGTCAAACTATCGACGGCTCCAACGCCCAGATAGCGATCGACATGCGACTCAAAGTTCGCGACCTACTCGACGAAGGTTCAACTAACGCAGAGGTAAGAGATTACTTTGTACTTCGATATGGTCAAGAAATTCTTGCTGCCCCTGAGCGCAACGGGTTCAACCTGTTGGCATGGATAATGCCTGTTCTGATCGTTACCGGTGGAATCGGAATCGCATTGTTGAGTATCAAAAATATGAAAAAGTCTGGACTCGAATCTCAGACCATTGACGGATCTTCAATCACTGTTGAGCAGGAGCAGAATGATCTATCTCACTATCTGGCGCAGGTCGATCGTGACCTCGGAATATCTTCTGGCACCAATTTGAGCGTGAACTCTAACAATGAATCAGATGAAATCGACGACTCTAGCGAAACCACAACCCCAGAAAAGGCGAACTCCTAATGGCTGATCTGGGAGTGATGGCATTGCTGCTTGGGGTTGCCCTGAGTGCGTACTGCGCAATCGGAGTCGTAATCGGTGAAAAGATGGGCAGGGCAGCGCTTGTCGTAAGCGCAAGACGTGCGCTGTACATGATGGCCGTCGCCGCCGCAGTCGCATCAGGTACATTGATAAATGCCTTTGTACAAAATGACTTTTCAATCGCATATGTCGCCGACCATTCGAACACGCTTATGGACAGAGCATTCGTTTGGGTGGCGTTCTACGCCGGTAATGAAGGCTCACTGCTCTACATTCTTCTCACGCTTTCGGTTATTTCTGTCATATCCGTCTGGTTCGCTCCAAAGCGGCTCGCACGAAGTATGCCTTGGACGATCGCTATTCTTGCGATAATTCAATTGTTCTACTTCGGAGTCCTCGCATTCGTCGCAAGTCCATTCGAATTGCTTGACACGGTACCCGTCGATGGACGTGGCATTAACCCGCTTCTGACTCACCCCGGAATGTTCAGCCACCCGCCTCTTCTCATGGGTGGGCTCATCGCCATCACAATTCCGTTCGCATTCGTCTCCGGCGCATTGATCGCTGGAAACTACGGCGACGATTGGGTCGATGTCGCCAGAGTTTCAGCGATCATTGGCTGGGGTGTCCTTGGCACTGGAATGCTGCTTGGTGCATGGTGGGCATATACGATCCTTGGTTGGGGTGGATATTGGGCATGGGACCCGATCGAAAACGTAGCGCTCATGCCATGGCTAGTTATGACAGCATTCCTCCATTCGATCATGGTTCAAAAACGTCGAGGCATGTTCCGATTGTGGAACGTCGCTTTATTAAACATCGCCTTCGTGCTCGCCCAGCTTGGAATGTTCATAAATCGAGGCGGCCCTGTAGTTAGCGTCCATTCGTTCGCAGCTTCTACATTAGGTGCGATCTTCTTGTCGTTTATGCTAGCGAGTCTCGTGTTCGCGTTCGCTCTGTTCCTATGGCGTATGCCGCAGCTAAAGTCAGATCGAGCGATGGAATCGTTCGTGTCACGTGAAGCATCATTCCTCATTAACAATTTTTTGTTCCTCGCCGTAATGGTGGTCACTCTGTGGGGTGTGTTGTTCCCACTATTCTCTGATCTGGCGCGGGACGTATCAGTCAGCGTTTCAGCTCCTTACTTCGATCGAGTGAACGGCCCCGTACTATTGGGAATCGTCGTCATGATGGGCATCGGTCCCCTACTTCCTTGGCGAAAAGCTTCGGCGCGATCAATGAAGCAGTGGTTCGTTTGGCCAACGGTAGTTGGACTGATAGCAATTGGCGTTCTTATAGCACTTGGCGTTCAACGCCCCGTGGCCATCTTCGCGTTCGGCGTCGTGGCGTTCGTTGCGACCTCGATCGGTGAAGAATGGTGGCGCGGAACTACGGCTCGACATCGTTCTGGCGATAACTGGGCACTCGCGTGGTGGCGACTCGTCAACGGCAACCGCCCAAGGCACGGTGGCTACATCGTCCACATCTCTATCCTAATGCTCGGCTTAGGCATTATCGGCACGAACTTCTACCAGCAGCGTACCGACGGAGCGCTCGCCCTTGGCGAAAGTTTGGTGCTCGACAATTACCGCATCGAGTATGTAGATAACGGTGATTCCAGCCGACCCGATCGTATCGCCCAATGGGCTGAAATGTCGGTGTATGAAATCGATACCGACGATTACAAACAAGAGATTTCTTTTGCTAAAGCTCAAGGTTCGGCAGGATTCACTTTGAAGGACAGTACACTCAGACCGAACGACGAGTTGATCGACACTATAGAACCCTGGCACGGTTTTTATATCGACTTCAACATGGCGTCCGTTCGTTCGGGTATCCGATCGACTGTTGTCGAAGATCTTTATGTGATCCCTCGAGACTTCCTTGCCGATGGAAGAGTCTCTCTCGCTGTCAGTATTAACCCGCTAGCGTGGTGGTTATGGGCATCGGGGCCATTCTTCATTCTTGGCACTATGGTTGCTCTATGGCCTCAGGCCGCAGTTGAAAAGCGACCTACTCGCAAACGACTGAAGGGTGAACCGGAAGGCGATATTTAATGCAAATTCTCCTTGGAACTTTGCTGGCAGTGATATCGGTAATAGTTATCGCATACCCATTTTTAGGCTCGAAAAGATACCGACTTGTTTCAGAAACTTTCGTAACCCGCGCAAAATTGCGAGCCGAGCGATTGCGAATTTATCGCAAATTAAGTGACCTCCAGGCCGACTTCACGTCGGGCGATCTTACTGAACATGACTATCAACAGCAGCGAGACCAGTTGAGAATCGCAGCAGCGGAAATATTAAAACAAGAATCCGGCGTATCAATGTCGGACGCAAAACGTAACGAACAGATAGAAAAAGAAATTTCTCGACTAAGGAAACAGTCTGCCACTTCAAACAAAGCACCCGAGGGCGGCGACAACCTGTGTTAAACAAGCAGATTCAAAATCTCATAAACATTCAAATAAAAACTTTGCAAATCCGACTATCCCTGTTCACAGCAATAACAGCGTTAGTAATAGTCCTAGTTACCCAATCATCAGATTCTCCAATCGTTTCTGCTCAAGATCAACCTGACAGTATTCTTGGAAAAGTGACCAATGCAACCGAGGGCGGTGAATTACCAGCAGACCTCGAAGTTTCGCTGAAGCTCATCGACCTCGCAACTGGCCAGATCATCGATCTGGAATCCACTGCCGTCGATAAAGATGGTATTTTCGGGTTTAGCAACTTATCGATAAAACACGGCTCAGGTCTGCTTTATCGAGTTGTAGTGAATCACGGTATTTACACACCTTTTGTCGACATGTCGACCGTTGAAAACTGGCAGAACGTCAGGATGACTATATACGACGAAACGAAGTCGCTAGAAGACATCACTATTGGTTCGTACGTGATGATGATTCCGAACATTAATGCCCGAAGCCGAGAAATTAGCGTACTAACAGTTATCTACGTGGATAACCGCGGCGACCGCGTGTGGTTCCCGGATCTGACCGATCCCAACCTCACAGGATTAGATTTGCTTCGATTCAACCTTCCAGAAGGTTTCACCGATCTTGCAGTTGAGTCTCAATCTTCACCTGGATTTCCAACTGGAAACATTCTCACGATCGATACGGGATTTGCGCTAACTAACTCGGTCCCACCGGGTGAATTCGCTGTTTTGGTTCGTTACATTTTGGAATACGAAGGTGATTCGTTCGATTTCAACCTGAAACTTCCTTACGGTGCCGATAAGGTACGAATGCTGCTGCCAGAGAATGGCGGATCGATCGACGCCGAAGGTTTCGGTTCCCCAGATTCGGTTGTTGCCGCCGACAGCGTGTTCACACAGTACCAAGGTGACGATTACGCTGCCGGGGTTGAACTCGGTGCGACCTTTTCAGGCTTGCCTCAACCTACAATCTTTCAAGCGATTTCTGACTTTTTCAGCGGCCGAACATATGTAATTATTATCAT
>CAWVYJ010000055.1:0-13049 GCA_963934365.1 uncultured Dehalococcoidales bacterium
GGATCAGGATTTCGAGGTGTTGCGCGTGATTCGCTGACTCGCACATCGCGTTGTTATAGTGACTGATACCCACGTCGTCGAATTCCTCGCAATGACAAGTGGTCTGTAGTGGTTGGTGCGAGTGGGTCGATGCTAATGGTAAGTCATCCTGAAATGAATTCAGGATGACAGTGGGTACTGATATCGAGTGACGCTTAACGTTGGATCGTATCGGTTTAGACGGGGGGTACTAGTGCGAGGTTTTTGCGGCCGAATATGTATGCATAGACGGCTTCGAGAAAGAGTGTGAGTGACCACGCACCGGCTCCGACCCAGAGTCCGTTGAGGTCGGTGAAGTTGACTGTGATGATGACCCAAATGGCGAGAGTGAGGAGTCGCAGTGAGTTGATGTAGATGATGGGGCGCGTATTGCGGGTGCGCATGAGGGCGGCGGTGTAGAGCTGCTCCATTACAAGTGCGATTGGTAGGATCGAGAGTAGCCGGAATCCAGTCGAGCTTAGTTCCTTGAGTCGCCCTTCGGCTCCCATGATGTCGCCGATAACGAATTCGGTCACTGGTGGGATGTAGGCGATGAGGGCGACGATTGCGAAGGTTATTGCCCCTACAGCGAAGGCGAATCTTCTGACTCTGAACGGACTGTAACCACTGGCGAATAGCGCGAGGGCCGTGTTTTGGGTGCCGTTGGTTGCTACTGCTATGAGTTGGAATACGTAGAAGCTGAGAGCGACTGCTGCTATCGATACATCAGGTTCGGGCGATCGTGCCATGCCGGCGTTGAGGATGGGCTGGGTTCCTGCGGGGAGCATTGCGGCGAATAGAAGTGGCCAAAAGAATAGGATCATCGCTTTGATAGAGATATCTTCTTTTTTTTGATTAGCTACTCCCCTAAATTTTTTTATTGGGTTGATTGAGAGTACGGCGAGGGTTACTGCTTCGGCTGCCGTTCCTGCCGACATTGCAATGGCGGCGATGCTTGCTCCGTGAACAAGGCTGGTCGAGAAAAGTATGAATGCTGCTGCGACTACGGTGATGGCTCCGGCGCCGGTTCCGTACCAGGCGAGTCTGGGTTTGCTGATTCTTAGAACGGCTCCGTAGTAGTGCATTTTTATTATCAAAAGTGCGGGGAGCGGGATGAGCCAGAGTAAGGCGTCTTGGGCGTTTTGTTT
This sequence comes from uncultured Dehalococcoidales bacterium, assembly GCA_963934365.1. Classification (GTDB taxonomy): domain Bacteria; phylum Chloroflexota; class Dehalococcoidia; order Lucifugimonadales; family Lucifugimonadaceae; genus Lucifugimonas. Next base: position 1,167 of record CAWVYJ010000055.1, read on the forward strand.
AAGTTCGCCGGTTACTGAGAAGACCGAGGTCAGTAGATATTCGCTTACCGACGGAATCACCACTATTAGGGCGATTATTGTGACGATCGCTACCCAGAAGACTACAAATTTCCTGAGTTGTTTGAGCGAGGCATGGTTGTCGAAGAACACGAGCGTGAGTTGTTGTGTTCGAAGCTGAGGGAGTCCGACGAACATGGATATGCCGAGTGCGACGGAGAAGCCTCCGATGGCGGCGTCAGGGTTATTAGTTCGGGTAAGGATCCCGGATAGCAGGAGCGAGAGGATGGGGACGACGGTCATGTTCGCTGCTGTTGGTAGTAGCAGCGATATGGCGTGTTGCGTCATACGGGCGTTATTGCTCTGAGCCTCGTCGGACGAATTGGTAGCGGGTCGCAATTCTCCTACCCTACCCATTGCGCCTCGAAGAGGGCTGTCGTTGGCTAATGGTCCATGGGTTGAGGGTGTATCTGAGCTGATACGTGGAGATTAAGTGCATTCAGATCACGTTACACCCGTCCCACAATTCTTCATCCTATGTTTCTGATAGATCTTTGCAGGCTTGATGGCGGGGGCAGGCGGTTTGATGATCGTTGGTCATGCCGATGGATTGCATGAAGGCGTATGTGATTGTTGGTCCGACGAAGGTCATACCGCGCTTTTTGAGATCGTTGCTCATTGCTACGGATTCGGGTGTGGCCCCTGCAGGTACGTCGTTCACTGAGGTGAAGTCAGGTTGGATTGGTTTCGAGTTTGGGACGAACGACCAGAAGTAGAAATCGAGTAAGCCGTGTTCCTTTTGAATGGTGAGTGCGACGTTGGCGTTTTTGACGGCTGCGTTCACTTTGAGTTTATTTCGGATGATTCCTTCGTCTTGAAGTAGTTCTGAAATTTTGTCTTCGTCATAGTTGGCTACTTTTTCGATTTCGAAGTCATCGAACGCTAGACGGTAGTTGGCGCGTCGTTTAAGGATGGTCTCCCAACTGAGGCCGGCTTGTGCGCCTTCTAGAATCAGGAGTTCGAAGAGGTAACGGTCATCGTGAATTGGTATGCCCCATTCTTTGTCATGGTAATCCTCGTAGATGGGCGATCCGGTGCCGAAGCAGCGGGTGGCGGCGAGGTCGAGAGAGGATTGGTTTGTCATGCGAGAGAGGTTATCTCGTGGGGGGAACGAAGTGCGAGTTGGGATGGCTGATTGTAAATTAGAAGCTAATGGCTGTGTGTCGTCGCCAGTAGATTTCAGAAGATACGATTAGTACCGTGAACTTGCGGCTTGGAACGAGAGTTGTTCGTTTGGCAGAGTTTAGTAGCCCGTGATTCCGTCGTTGTTGAATACTTGAATATTACCCGCTTGAATTGGCGGCACAGTATCAACATTTTCGGTCTTAATTCCTATAATTTTTTGGATATGCGAAGTATTGTCGTAATATTAAAGACGAGTTTGGCTTCGGATGATGCCGGGTGATTTGTAAACAGAGGATGTGGTTATGACAGAACAGGGAAAGCAAGTTGCGCCTCGGCTGACGCAGGCGATGGAGAACTATCTTCTCTCGATTTATGTTGTGCTGGAGCGGGGGGAGAAGGTTAGTAATTCGAATCTTGTGGGCCAGTTAAGGCGTGTTCCTGCGAGCGAGAACTTGGGTACTTCCCTTCCGGCGGTTTCGGGTATGTTGCGAAGGATGGAGAAGGAGTCGCTGATTCGATTGGGTGATAGTCGTGATATCGATCTGACGTCACGGGGTCGTGGGTTGGCTGAATCGATGATTCGTAAGCACCGGTTGGCGGCTCGTATGGTGGTTGATTTGCTGGATGTTCCTCTTCACGAAGTCGATGCCGAGGCGCACATGCTGGAGCACGCGCTTTCGGACACATTGGAAAAACGGATTCAGGAGAAGTTGGGGAATCCGCAGTCTGATCCTTTCGGTCAGCCAATTCCGGGTAGTGGGTATCGGGAGCCGAAGGGTGTTGTGACTTTGGATAATGCTCCGATGGGTGAGCCGATGATTGTGGATCGGATTCCTGAAGATGATGCTGAGTTGGTGCGGTATTTGTATGAGAGTGGTGTGCTGCCGGGGGTTGAGGTTGTGATTGTTGATGTTGCCCCGTACAGGGGTGTTGTCACGTTGAAGATTGGTGATGAGACTGCGGTGTTGGGCTTTAACGTGAGTGGCGAGATTAGGCTGCGGGCGTTAGAACGTTAGTCGTCGGACGACTCGGCTCCCCGTCGTAGCTCTCCTTCCCTAGCTCTTCCGTCCGGAAGGGGATCGATGTTAGTCGAGTGTTTATTGCCACGTCGTTTCTCCTCGCAATGACAAATGGACGTTGTGCCGGCGACAATTTTTGGCAATAAGAACTCCCCTGTCGACGTTACGACTAGGGGGTTTGTGCTGGTTAGAATCTGTTTCAGTCGAAGGTCACTAATCCCTGTGCGACTTTTTGCATATTTATCTATAAATTGTGGCTGGATTGAATTGGAATTTGATGATAATTGGGGCACAGCATTGGTTCTTGGATGCTTGGAGGGGGGTGAGTGATTTTTATGGGCTAAGGAAATGTCACTTAAAGTCGTGGACTGAAGGGTGCTCGGGTCTTAGAATTGTTGTCGCATCATAGGATGCTTGTACAACTATGTCGTGTAACGGAGACCTTGATGACGTCTACCATAAATCTGGAAACCATTAGCGGTGAGCGGATTGAAGAGCTTCAGCACATTGCCGGCGACCACATGTTCATGCACGCTGCCCAGACGAACGATTGGCGCGGGAACCTGAAGGTTTATACGAAGGGTGATGGGGTTTGGGTTGAGACCGCTGATGGGCATCGGTATCTAGATGCGATGGGTGGGCTTTGGTATAAGTCGGCTGGCTATGGTCGGACTGAGATTGCTGACGCTGTTTATTCACAGATGACTGCGATTGATTCGGCGCCTTCGGGTGGTGCGACAATTCCGCAAATAGAGCTGGCGGGCAAGGTTGCCGAGCTTTATCCCGATCATGGTGCGCGTTCGTTTTTCGTTTCGGGTGGTTCTGAGGCTGTTGAGACTGCGGTAAAGATGGCTAAGAAGTACTCGATTCTTAATGGAAAAGCGGGAGCGTTCAAAGTTATTAGCCGTCGGTATTCGTACCACGGTGGAACTGCAATGGCAGTGAGTCTTGGTGGTAATGCTGCTGCCGACCCAATGGGGCCATTGATGCCAGGGGCGATTCACGTGACGAATTGGAATTCGTACCGATTGCCGTTTTCGGGCGATCCGGTTGATGTGGCGATTCGATGCGCCAATGAATTTGAGGAAGTGATTAAGCACCAAGGTGCCAATACGGTTGCGGCGATGATTGCCGAGCCGATTTCAGCTGCTTTTGGAATTCAGGTTCCGCCGGCAGAGTACTGGCAACGGTTGCGTGAGATTGCGGATCAGTACAACGTTGTGTTGATTGCTGATGAAGTGATTACTGGTTTTGGTCGAACGGGCGAATGGTTCGCTCCGACTAATTGGGGTGTGCAGGCTGATATTACGAGTGTTGCGAAGGCAATTACGAGTGGTTATGCCCCATTAGGTGCTGCGATTGCGACGAAGAAGATTGCTGATGCTTTTGTTGGAGGTCCGAACGAGACGTTCAAGCACTTGATTACGTTTGGTGGGCATCCGATTGCCGCTGCTGCTGCTTTGGCGAACCTGAAGATTTTCGAGCGAGAGGATCTGGTTGGTAATTCGAAGCGGATGGGTACTTACTTGTATGAGCAGTTGCAGACATTATTTAGCCATAAGAGTGTGGGTGATGTTCGTGGTGGCTTAGGTTTGCTTGCGGCCGTTGAGCTTGTTGCAGATCGCGATAGTAAGACTCCGTTCCCGCCAGAGGCTGGTTTGGCTAAGAAATTGCCAAAGATGTTGTTTGATAAAAACATAGTTAGTTTTCGTGCCGGAGACGTGATTACGATATGCCCACCACTCTCAATTAATAAGGACGAGATCGACTTCATTGTGAGTGCCATTGATGGTGCTTTAGATGAATTGGAAATGGATCTCGGAATTTAGGCGACGTAAACGATTGTTGATCGGTAGCGTTCAGGCTCAAAATTTGGTATCGTGCCGATCACTTCCGACGTTTCAATGCTTGTTCCGCCGGGTTTTATTTGTAAATTGATTACGAGTTGTTGACCTTGAATGTCGAACAGATTGTTCGGGGTTCGGAATGGTTATAAACGTAGCTACTAGGGGACTGATAATGGCAGAATCCACCGACACGGCAGTTGAAGAGAAAGAAGTTCCTTCTGCTGTAAGTGTTGATACCGATGGCTTCGGCGCTAGCGCCACAAGCGAAGAATTGGTCCTCGAGGTGAAAGATCTTCAGACACACTTCACTACCCGCTGGGGAACTGTGAAGGCTGTGGATGGAGTTAGCTACCACGTAAAGAGGGGTGAAACTCTCGGAATCGTTGGTGAGTCGGGGTCAGGTAAGTCGGTAACGGCTCTATCTCTTATGAGGCTTGTTCCAACACCTCCTGGAAAAATCGTTGATGGTGAGGTGATCCTTGGCGGTCGCAACCTCCTTGGACTGTCCGAAAGTGATATGACATCAGTTCGTGGTGGTGAGATATCGATTATCCTTCAGGATCCTATGCAGGCTCTGAACCCGGTTTTCAGTATTGAGAACCAGGTTGGTGAGGCGATTAAGATTCATCAAGGCTTGAAAGGTCAACCTCTTTGGGACAAGGTTGTGGATTCGCTCCGTAAGGTACGAATCCCTGCTCCTGAGACACGGGCTAAGGACTATCCGCACCAGCTTTCTGGTGGCATGCGACAGCGTGTTGTTGGGGCTATAGGAATTTCATCGGCTCCGGCAGTGATTATTGCTGACGAGCCAACTACGTCACTCGACGTGACGATTCAGGCTGCTTACCTTCGACTTCTGCGACAGATTCAACAAGAAGAGGGTGTTGGAATTGTTTTCATCACTCACGACTTCGGAATTGTTGCCAAGATGTGTGACCGTGTTGCGGTTATGTATGCTGGCCGAATTGTTGAAGTTGCTGATGTACGCACTATTTTCAACGAGCCTTTGCACGAGTACACCAAGGCGTTGATCAGTTCTGTTCCGAAGCTGGAAGAGAAGACTGGTCGATTACCACAGATCGAGGGGCAGCCTCCATTGCTGTACAACCTCCCTCCCGGTGACGCATTCGCTCCTCGCTCAACGCTAACCTTTACTGTTGAGGATGCGGAACGACGCCCGCCGCTGATTGAGGTGGAACCTGATCACTGGGTACAGCTTTCGAAGAGTTCGGTTGCTGATTACGATAAGTACGCTCACATGATGCCTGCTGAAGACGCAGACTAGTCAACAACTTCAGATTTATTACGAACGACGAGAATCGGTAACGACAAATGACAACAGCTGAAAACGTTTCAATTCCAGGCGCACCGGGTGTAAACCCAAGTGCAGATGCGATTATTTCGATTCGAAATCTTCGTAAGTGGTATCAGGTTGGCGGAGGCTTTATGGGCTTCGGCGACAAGGACTACCTCAAGGCAGTCGACGATGTCAGCTTTGATATCGAACGCAATAAGACTTTTGGTCTTGTTGGTGAATCTGGTTGTGGTAAGACCACGACTTTGAAGCTTCTGCTTGGTCTTGAAAAGCCAACCGGTGGTGAGATTTACTATGAAGGCGAAGATGTTGCAAGTATGTCGTCGGCGGGTAAGACCGAATTCCGGCGTTCAGTGCAGGCTGTGTTTCAGGATCCTTGGTCTTCATTGAACCCTCGCATGCGTGTTCGATCCATCGTTGGTGAGCCGCTTGAGATTGCTACTACAATGACTAAAGGTCAGATTGCAACTCGTGTTGGTGATTTGCTTAGTGAGACTGGTCTGAATCCTTACCAAGCTAACTTGTACCCACACGAGTTCTCGGGTGGGCAGCGACAGCGTATTGGTATCGCTCGTGCTTTGGCTTTGAATCCTAAGGTTATTGCTTTGGATGAGCCTGTTTCGGCTTTGGACGTTTCGATTCGTGCGCAGATCATGAACCTGTTAGTTGACCTTCAGGAAGAGCATGGCTTGGCTTACTTGCTGGTTGCTCACAACTTGGCGACTGTTCGGTATATGTGCCACGATATGGCTGTTATGTACTTGGGAGTTGTTCAGGAATCGGGTGAGACTGAAGCTATTTTCAATAACCCGATGCACATTTACACGAATGCGCTGGTTTCGGCTGCTTTGCCGTCGCACCCAGACATTCAGCGTGAAGAGTTCTTGCTTCCTGGTGAAGTTGTTTCACCTATAAACCCTCCACCGGGTGATGTGTTCATGACTCGAACTCCTTTGGAAGTCGACCCTGAACACAAGTGGGCAAAAGAACGCCCACCTTTGGTTGAGAAGGAGCCTGGTCACTGGGTCGTTGAGACTCCGTGGTCTATGGCTGCGGATGCTGGACTGAAGGTTGAGCTGACGGGGCATGCTGGCGTTTAGTTTGTCGGGTCGGATATCGACTCGCTCGTTCGCTGCAGCCTCCTGCTAGCCATTCCAAGGCTAGGTTCGGGTTCCCTTGATATGTTGGGAGCGATGTAGTAAATAAAAAAAGCCCTCGGCAAACGCCGAGGGCTTTTTGTTTGTGATTAGATTGGAAGTTTGGCTCCCGGGCCTGGATTCGAACCAGGATTAGAGGCTTCAAAGGCCCCTGTCCTACCATTGAACGACCCGGGAACACAGGTATCTAGGATAAGCGATATTTGTGCGTTTTGCGGTAGTTGTTGGCGCGGTTTTCTTGTTAGTCGTGGGCTTCATCGGATGACTTGGTCAGGCATCCGATGAAGCCCACTCTGGGGGAGGGAATTATTTGTAGCGCTGTTTGTATGTGGTTAATGTTGGGTATGTGCCGGGGAGTCATTCTGAAGGTTTGTTGCGTACCGTATATTGTGTATACGCTTGGATTGGGCACGATATAGGATTGTCCTACGCACGCTATTGGACTATGCACTCGATATAAATGACTACTGATTCACAAATCAATTCATCACCTTTGTTGCAAGTGCGCGATTTGCGTACCTCTTTTAATACGCTCGAAGGCAAGATTGGGGCAGTGAACGGGGTATCGTTCGACGTGCATCATGGCGAGACGCTTGGGTTGGTGGGCGAGAGCGGTTGCGGCAAGAGCGTTAGTGCGCTTTCGATTATGCGATTGGTGCCGAATCCGCCAGGTGTGATCGAGAGTGGCGAGGTTCTGTTCGAAGGCATCGATTTGCTGAAGATCTCCGATAAGGAGATGCAATCGGTTCGAGGCGCTGGCATCGGGATGATTTTTCAAGAGCCGATGTCGTCGCTAAATCCGGTTTTGACGATTGGGCGTCAAATTACCGAACCTTTGGGTGTTCATTTAGGTATCAAAGGTCCTGCTGCTGAAAATCGTGCTGCGGAACTGCTTGAGATGGTTGGAATTGCCGATTCGAAACGTCGGCTTGGGGATCATCCGCATCAGTTGAGTGGTGGACAGCGTCAGCGTGTCATGATCGCAATTGCGTTGAGCTGCGAGCCGAAATTGCTGATCGCAGATGAGGCTACGACGGCTTTAGATGTGACAATTCAGGCGCAGATTCTTGAGTTGATGAAGAACTTAACTTCTCAGCTTGGAACGGCGTTGATGATTATTACGCACAACTTGGGAATTATCGCTCGATACGCTGATCGGCTTAACGTTATGTACGCTGGGAAGATTCGGGAATCTGGGAATGCTGAACAGGTTTATTTGCGTCCGAGCCACCCCTACACAGTTGGGTTGTTGAACTCGGTGCCTCGATTGGATCGCCCAGCTACTGAACGGCTTGATCCTATTGAGGGAGAAATTCCTGATCCGGGTAATTTGCCGAGTGGGTGCGCGTTCAGACCCAGATGTCGGTGGGCTACTGCGGAGTGCGAGGTTTCTGAGCCGGTGCTTGAGCAGGTTGAAGATCGTCAGATGGTGGCATGCTTTGAATCAAAGGCTGTGTCTGATTCGGTTGGGATTGCGCTGCAGTGATTAATAAAACTGATTTGTCAGAACAGTTTGCGGCTGTTGCTTCTGGTACTTCCGCTTCGAATCCGCTTTTGAGCGTTAGCGATTTGAAGGTTCACTTCCCATTGAAACGTGGTTTTCTTGTGCGGCGCGAGGTTGCGCGGGTTAGGGCTGTAGATGGTGTGTCGTTCGACATTATGCCGGGCGAGACGCTCGGGCTTGTTGGTGAGAGTGGTTCAGGTAAAACTACTGCAGCGAAGGCTGTTATTCAACTGACGAAACCTGAAAGCGGGAGTGTGAAGTTCGAGGGTCAAGAGCTTGTGGGACTTGGTAGTTCGGCGATGCGGCCTATCCGTCGAAAGATGGGGATGGTGTTTCAAGATCCGTATGGATCGCTTAATCCGCGCATGCGGGCGGGCGACATTGTTGGTGAGCCTCTGAAGGTTCATGGCCTTTCTGAATCTAAGGATGACTATCGCAAACAGGTTGCGTCGTTGATGACGACGGTTGGGCTGAGTCCGGCTATGGCCGAGCGGTATCCTAATGAGTTTAGTGGCGGTCAGCGGCAACGATTGGGTGTGGCCCGGGCGATTGCTGCGAGGCCGAGTTTGCTGATTTTGGATGAGTCGGTTTCGGCGTTGGACGTTTCGATTCAGGCTCAGATTTTGAATCTGTTGCAGGATTTACAAGAGCAGTACAACTTGGCTTATTTGTTTATTGCTCACGATCTTTCGGTTGTTCGACATATCAGCCACCGAGTGGCTGTGATGTATCTGGGTAAGATCGTTGAGACTGCCGATTCAAAAGACTTATACGAACGACCGATGCATCCGTATACGAGGGCATTGTTGTCGGCTATACCCACGCCAAATCCGATCCTTGAGCGATCACGTGGACGAATAGTTTTGCGGGGCGATTTGCCGAGTCCGCTTTCTCCTCCACCGGGATGTGGATTTAGCACTCGGTGCCCGATTGCGACTGAGCGTTGTTCGGAAAGTGTCCCGGAGCTCAGAATGCTAGCTCCGAATCAGAAGGCTGCGTGTTTCTTGGCTGAGAGCGTCAGATAGACGCTGGTTACTGGTATTTCCAGTTTAGGATTTTGTTTTATTCTGTGGTGCGCTGGACGGGTGGTTAATTTATCGCGTTGAGTAGGGAATACAGTGTTTATCGTCGTGGGGTCAGTTGGAAAGTAGTGGTGTTTTGATTCACTAGCGAATGTGTCGTTTTTGGATTGGGGTGGGGTTATGCTTTTGGTACAGCGGGCTTACATTATTTTTCTAGAGGATATCGGTTTTTTTATGGCGAAGTTTAAGACTATTTTTCTGTACCAGGAGTTGTGGGAGGCGGATCGATTCCGAGCTGGAGTTGGTGAAGGAATGGAAGTAGTTGCTATTCCTCAGAAAACAGATGTGGCGACTGTAGGATCGGAGAATTTTAATGCAGACATGGTTGTTGGTGGAGCCGGGATTCGAAGCGAAGAAACGGGTCGATTATTTCCGAAACTGAAGTTGATTCAGACGCTTAGTGCGGGAACTGACACGATTCCGAAAGTGGCTATGTCCGAGATGGGTGTTCGTGTGGCGAACAACATGGGCGGTAACGCTGTGGCGGTAGCTGAGGTGACGGTTGCATTGATGGTTTCGGCGTATCGTCGGTTGATGGTGCAGTGGAACCAGATGAATAATCTCGGCAAATACGGCGAAGGCTTTAACGATGATTGGGGTCGGTTCCACGAGCTGGCGGGCAAGCGAGTGGGAATTGTTGGGCTGGGCCAGATTGGTTCGCGTGTGGCGAAGCGTTTGGCGGGGTGGGAATGCGAGATCGTTTATTCGGATGTTGTTCCGCATTCACCTGACTATGAGGCTGCTGCGAGTGCCAGTCGAATCGATTTCGACGAGTTGATTGAGACTTCAGACGTGATTAGCTTGCATGTGCCATTGGATCGTTCTACCGAGAAAATATTGTCGGATAGGGAATTTTCCAAGATGAAGTCGGGTGCGATCGTGATTAACGCCTGTAGGGGTCCGGTTGTTGATGAGGTGGCGTTGATTCGTGCTTTGGATGCGGGTCTGATCGCTGGTGCTGGATTGGATGTGACTGAGATTGAGCCGATCGAAACTGCGAATGCGTTGATTGGCAGGGATAACGTGGTGTTGTTGCCGCATCGGGCGGGGTTGAGCGTTGAGGCCCGTGAGAAGAGCATCGATAACGCTATTGGGAATGCCCGCCGGTTGATGACGGGTGATGATCCTGAGGGGATTGTGCTGCCGGTTTAGGTTTGGGTTGGTGTGTTGGGCGTTAGTCGACGTCGGCATCCGATGACTCGGCTTGATGCCGGCGTTACCACCGTCGGCGGACGACTCAGTCAAGCGTCGCAGTTTCTCACCCTCTATTCGCTCCCACTCTTGAAGGAAGTTAGATAGTCAGTTTGGTTACGGCGGTTTCGTTTAGTTCTATGCCTAAACCGGGTCGACGGGAGAGGTGCATTTCGCCTTTCACGGGGATAACGACATCTCCGTAGAGTTCGTGCACGTCGTCGAGCGGTCCTGAGAATTCGGTTGAGAATTCGTGTGGGCGTGTGGCGTTTTGTACGGTCGAGTAGGTGTGAAGCGATGCCATCGAGTTGATTCCAGCTTGTGGGCTGTGTGGCATTACCGGTTTATTCCACATTGTTGCGAGGTCGAAGATTTTCTTTACTTCCGACGGACCACCAGCGCTGAGAATGTCGGGTTGCAGAATGTCGGGGTCGCCAAGAAGCACGAGGTGGTGGAACCACCATCGGTAGGCGTCTTGCTCACCGGCTGAGACTGCGACGTCGAGGGCGTCGGCTACTTGCTTGAGTCCGGGTAGGTCCCAGTTCGGGAGTGGTTCTTCGAAGTGGTCGATGCCGAGTTCTTCGAACTTTCTTCCTTGTTGGATAGCGGTACTTACTGAGTATCCGTTGTTAGCGTCGAAGCCGAGATATTGACCTTCAGATAGGAATTCTCGGACGAGTTTGAACATTTCGTAGTCTTTGGTTGGGTTGGCGTCTTGTCGCCAACCTTTCCAGTCCATGCGGATTTTGAAGGCTTCAAATCCCATATCAAAGCCGACTTTGACGATGTCGAGCATTTCCTGAGGGGTGAATTTCCATCCTGAACCGGTGCTCCAGTAGAGGGGGATGGTGGTTCGTGCAGCTCCGCCCATTAGGTTGTAGACGGGCTGACCGGTTTCTTTGCCGAGTAAGTCCCAGAGTGCGACGTCTATGACGCCTACAACGCCGGCGGGGAGTTTGTAGAGGCGGTCTTCCTTGCCTGTAGCTAGAGTCTCCCAATGTCTGTCGATTTCGAGTGGGTTTTCGCCGATTAGGGTTGGCTTTATGATGCTTTCGAGGTACGCCTCAAAGACGGATCCGTTTCGACCGGGGACGATTTTATTTACGCCGGGTCCTTCAGACCAGCCCTCGACTCCGGCATCGGTTTGGACACGGACCAGAGCTTTTCCAGTTTTGAGGGGAGTGGCGGTGATATCGGTGATTTTCATAGGCTTGATTTGCGTTAAAGTACTGGCGTCATCGGATGACTAGGTACCGCGTCGCATTTCAGCTTTCTTCTAACTCCTTTACATCAAAAAAAGGAGGATGTGTATTGCCATATTGGGCGTTTTCGGTGCGCACCTATGATAGGGAGCGTGGGCACACTTTACGACTTTTTTCCTGAGAGCGTTGGTTTGGAAGCTCGTGTTAAAAGGGTTGTTTAAAGGGGCGATTTAGAGAATTTTCTAAATTGGGTGGTTAAGTCGCACTACTTTTCGGATTATTAGCCTTACAATGATTATTCCAGTTTGGGGCTTTAGCTCAGCTGGTAGAGCGCCTGCTTTGCAAGCAGGAGGTAGAGGGTTCGAGTCCCTCAAGCTCCACCAA
>CAWVYJ010000056.1:0-12749 GCA_963934365.1 uncultured Dehalococcoidales bacterium
GTCGTGAAGCGCGGTGGTGTACGTGGTCATGTCTTTGAGGATGGCAAAGAGGCCATCAAGTACAAGCTCGATGGCGAGCGTAAGTTCGTACACATTCCCGAACACTTCACTACCACGCAACCGTACGAGCAGGGCACGCTAAAACACTTCCAGATTGCGATGTGGATGGGTGCCAACGGAGATGACGGGCAGGCCTCTTCAGGCAAGGCGTACATCAAGTACGAAATCGATAGGCAGATCCGAACTGGATCAAACTATCTCGACCTGAACGTTGACGAGTCGTCCTACCGACTGCATGAACAGAAAGCCACTATGGAATGGCTGATTAAGTTTGTTGAGTCGGAATCTACTGTTCCTCCAAGCATCGATTCATCGAATTCCGAGATCATCGAAGTTGGCCTAGCCGCTTACGGTGGTGGTCAGGGTCGACCGATGCTCAATTCGATAGCGCTTGAACGTCCTGAAGCAATCGATATGGCTCTGAAGTACAACGCTCGAGCCGTAGTAATGGCGTCGAACGAAGTGGGCATGCCAGCCGATGCGGCAGAACGACTTGAGAACGTTGGCAGGATCGTCGAAATGGCACTGTCAAAGGGTTTGGAGAAAGCCGATATTTTTGTAGATCCGCTCTACTTCCCAATCGCAGTCGATTCAACGTACGGTAAGGATGCATTAGAGGCTATCGAAGGTATTCGAGCTGAATTTGGCAACGAAATTCATATAGCCGGAGGCATGAGCAACGTTTCATTTGGCATTCCAAAGCGTCGTCTTATCAACGACGTGTTCCTGAATTTGGCTATCAAGTCGGGTGTCGACTCTGGAATTATCGATCCGATGACCACTTCCGCAAAACGATCGATGAACGTCGATTTGGATTCAAGACCCGCACAGTTGGCTCTGGATTTGCTGCAAGGCAATGATGATTTCGCAATGAACTACATCACTGCGTTCCGGGCTGGGGAGCTCGACTAATTTATCTTTGTTAGGGGTTATTTGCGAGCTATTCGAGTAGGAAGACGATGTCGTTCATTGTCTAATTACGTTTAGATCGTCGATTGCAGGAAACGTTCTCACGTAGGCACAATAGCTCCTCTAATGATTAACGCGCTCGTACTAATAGTTAAATTCATTGCTAGCAACTTCAACGAGTTTCTCGCAAAGAATGGACCGTACATGTCTGCGGCCATTGCGTACTACGCGTTTTTTTCGCTATTCCCGCTTTCGCTCGCTCTTATCGCCGTTTTCTCTCTTGTTCTTGGGATCGAAGGTGTCGAGGAGCAGGTTATTACGGGTCTTCAAGAGCAAATTCCAGTTCTTGCGGAGGCCGATGACGCCTTTCTGAAGAATTTCTTCGAGAGTATAAAGGGTGGTCGAACCGCTGGTGGTGTGGTAGCCATCATCGGACTGTTTTGGGTATCTCAGCAAGTATTCAGTGCGGTGCGTAAAAGCATTAATGTCATTTGGGGTATCAACAAACCCCGTCCGTTTTTCACCGAACGGTTGATGGACATAGCGTTGATGTTCGGGGCTGCAACGCTGTTGTTTGCGTCTGTGTTGATTTCAGCCGTTATAACGGATATTCAGCAATTTTCGGCGATATGGCTTCCCGATGCACCCACTAGTGATCCAGTTCTGTGGCAAAGATCGGCGGTGTTTATCCCGCTTGTTTTATCGTTCACTGTGTTCTTGACACTCTACTGGTGGCTACCGAATATGAAGCTTCGGTTTAAAGAGGTTTGGCCGACCGCTCTTGCAGGGGCTGCGGCTTTTGAAATTTCTAAGGCAGTTTTCGTTTTCTATCTTCGGAACATGAGTAATGTCGCTAACAACATTTACGGTGGTGTCAGTGCAATTATCGTGTTACTGATTTTCGTTTACGTTTCGGCGATTATTTTATTGGTGGGTGCGATGCTTACATCCCGCTACGCGTTTTATCTGGCTGAAACTGAGCAGAAAAAGAGAAACCGTTTGCTGTCACTAAGTTTGTCTCGAATTCGTGGAACGGCTTCATTGCCAGGGATGCCGAATCCAGTTCCAACCGGAGCCCAGGAGCTAGACAACGACGATGATCCAGATGTGCGACGAAATATGAGCCCTGTGATGCGTAGTCAAACGGATACATCCGATAGCGAATAGCGTTTCGGCTTAGTCGTTATCTGGGCTAATTTAAGATCTAGACATTACTCAGATTGATCGAATCGCGGGATGAATGTACGTTGCGCTCCCAGCGCGCCAAATTACGCTTCCGTAGGCTAACGCCAAAGGTAATCCGGCCACTTCAGCGAAGATACCGGCAAGCGACACCTCGATCAACGCAGAAACTTTCTCTGAAACCTTCATCTACGAGAATATCGACGAGTGGCACGACCATCATCATTCGACCCAGATTAGAAGTCGATTGCGCCATCCAGATTTTCAGGAAATCTAGATCACGCCACAAACTGCGGCGAGGCGTTGACGCAGCGGTTCCCGGTGGATCGGTCGAAGACATGGCCCATCATCACATGCCCCGATCCGTTGTCGGATAATCTGAAATTAGACGAACTCAGCGACAATTTTTCCCTTTACGTGGCGACCTTCGAGTTGGGCGAGACCTTCTGGAATTTCTTCCATAGAGATCGTCTGTTCGATCATCGGATCAATCTTCTTGTCGGCTACTAGAGCGATCATTTCCGTTGCCATTTTAGCTAGGTCAAGCTGGGCAGCACGGTTGGTAGATTCGTGAGCACCACCGTAGGCGATGTTGTGAATCGACTTTGCGCCAGCGAACGTGGTGTCGGTAATCGTTGGCATTCCGGCGACACAGGCGATTCCGCCCCTGAACTTCAGAACTTCAGTGCCCTCGTTCGCAGTGTTTACGTCGACTGCACCGAGAACTCGATCAATACCTCTGTCGTTCGTGATCGACATGATCGTGTTCACAACGTGTTCGGTGTTGTAATCGATAACGTGATCCGCACCGAGCGACTTCACGAATTCGTGATTTCGCCCGGAGGCGGTAGTGATGACCGTTGCGCCTATGTGTTTGCATAGTTGAACCGCAAAGCCGCCTACGCCACCAGCACCGCCCTGCATCCAGACGGTGTGCTCGGGTTGCACATCGAGTCGACGTACCACTGCTTCGTATGCTGTGAGTCCAGCACATGGAATCGCTGCGGCTTCAGCAAACGACACGTTGTCGGGAATTTTCGCCGTTGTATGAGCGGTCGTGATTGCGTACTCGGCGTATCCGCCGGACTTGCTGAGATCGCCGTGGTAGAAAACGCGATCTCCAGTTTGCCATTGCACAGCGTCTGAACCGATCGCATCGACCGTGCCTGCAACGTCTAATCCAAGTACGTGTGGGTAAGTCCAGTTGTCGTTTCCGCGCCCTGCCAACTTATAGTCGACCGGGTTAAGGCTTACTGCGTGAACTTTCACACGAATTTCGTTAGCACCGGGCTCGGGTATTGGAATATCGCTGATGCGCAGGCTGGAGACTGGACCGGGTTTGGAGAGTAGTAGTGCTTTCATTGTTTATTTTGATTCCGGTGATTACGTGCGAATATTGGTGCTGCTCAATGTACATGGAAACCTAAGATCACTCGAGCCCGATGACTTCGCTCGGGAAGTCATCGGGCTCGAGATGTATTGCTCCTTGGGTTCCGTGTGTCTAAGCCTTTTCTAGATTGACAGTTACTTTTGAGCCGTCGTCGAGGTCGATGTAGTCGGATGAGGCAACGCCTTGGGCATCGTCGCTTAGAACTGCGCCCAGATCGATGTTTTCTGCGAGCGTTTCCTCGGCTATGTAGTCGGTGTGAGTCATTAGTGCGCCAGTGACCGCCTCTGGGCACGAAATCCACAGGTTGATTCGGTCGGATATTTCGAGACCGGACGTTTTTCGTAGGTTCTGAACTAGCCGAACTACCTCGCGTGCAGTTCCTTCAGCCTTGAGTTCATCAGAAACCTCGGTAAAAACTGCACCGGCGTACCCTGCATCGGTCGCAACCGCATAGTTGTCGAGCGCTACACGTTCGATGAGAACTTCGTCAGATTCTAGTTCGAATCCTTCAAGCGAAATTTTTTCACCGGCTTCTGAAGAGCGGGCGATTTCATTGGCATCGGCAGCTTGGATTGCATTTCTAATTTCACTGACTTGCTTGCCATACTTGGGTCCGAGTATTCGCAGGTTCGGCTTGATTTCGAATCCGAGTAGCCCGCCCATTTCAGCAGCGTCTCGAACTGCTTTCACGTTGAGTTCTTCTTTGAGAACGTTTTCGATCTTGGGGAGAGCGAAGTGCTCCCAGTCGTGCCGAACTTCTGCAACGAACTCGGCGAGAGGCTGTCGAACTTTCAGGCGTGACTGTGCACGTGCTGAACGACCCAGCGAAGCCAGGCGAATTGCGAGCCTTGTTTGGTTCATTACATCTTCATCGATGAGTGACGTATTGGCTTTTGGCCAAGAAGTAAGGTGAACAGAATCAGGGGCGTCTGCCACTCGATCGGCGACTAGGTTGCGGTACAACATGTCGGCAATGAACGGCGTCATTGGTGCAATCAGGCGCGAAAGGGTTGTTAGGCATGTGTAGAGCGTCGAGTAGGCGGCGTTCTTGTCGATGTCTCCTTCCGTCTTCCAGAAGCGTCGACGTGATCGGCGAACGTACCAGTTAGACAGATCTTCAACGAACTGTTCGACAGCTTCGGCAGCATATGGAAGCTGCCAGTTTTCGAGATTGTCAGTCATCTTCGCGATGAGTTGGTTTAGTTCAGAAAGAATCCAGCGATCCAGCTCCGAGAATCCTTCTGTGTTCGACATCGCCCAATTTTCGAAAGCATTTTTCTCGCCATCGGAAGTAAATCCAAACGATGAAGGTATCGTGCAGTCGTCGGGAGTCCAATTGTCGAGATTGGCATAGGTCGTGAAGAAGGAATAGATGTTCCAGAACGGGATTACGAATTGACGCCGTACTTCGTCTCCGGTTTTATAGCCGAAGTTGAGGTTTGAGGCTGGATTGTGACGGCTGTATGTCCATCGCATCACATCGACACCCATCTTGTCGGCTGCCTCCTCGAACCAAATGGCGTTGCCCTTCGACTTGTGCATCTCTGCGCCGTTTTCATCACGCATCAAAGCGTAGGCGAATACGTTTCTGGCGGGCAATGAGTCTTCGAGAACGGCTGCCATTACGATGAGCGAGTAGAACCAGTTTCTGAACTGGCCAGGGAAGCTTTCTGAGATCCAGTCGGCAGGGAACCATTCTTTCCAATATTCAGGCTCAGACTTGTAGCCGATGGTCGAGAACGGAACGATTCCGGCGTCGAGCCATGCGTTTCCAACGTCGGCGATTCGGTCGACGGTTTCGCCACAGTCGGAGCAAGCGATTTTTACGCCATCGATCCAAGGTCGGTGAGGCGATGCGCCGCTTGCTTCGAATTCGTCCCAGCCTTCGACGGCGCGTTCTTTGAGCTCTTCTTGTGAACCCATCACATCGAAGTTTCCGCAGTCGCAGGCGTAAATCGGTAAAGCGAGACCGTAGTAACGCTTTTTGGAAATCATCCAGTCCTGCATGTTTTTGAGCCAGTCGAGCTCACGTGCCTTACCGAACTCCGGGTACCAGTTCATTTCTTTCGTGGATTTTTCCATTTTGGGTCGAATTTCGTCCATATTGATGAACCATTCGTCGACCAAGCGGAAAACTAGTTCGGTGCTGCAGCGCCAGCAGACTGGGTAGCGGTGGGTGTATTTGTTCACACGAACCAGCAGTTCTTTTTCTTTTAGAGATTCGAAGACCATGTCTTTCACATCGGCCGCAGATTTGCCGGTGAATTCGCCAAAGCCTTCTAGGTAGATACCGTTTTGATCGAGTGGAGCGATTGGCGTGAGACCGTTTTCCTTCCCGAGCTTGAAGTCTTCGGCACCAGCGCCGGGAGCTGTGTGAACAATTCCGGTTCCTTCGTCCTCGCCGACTTCGTCCCACGCAAGAACGCGGTGCTGTTCGATTGTTTCTGACTGTGCAGGTAGTTCGTCGAACGGTCCTCGATATTTGAGACCGACTAGTTCGTAACCCTTCACTTCGCCGATTACTTTGGCGTCTTCAGTGAGGACGTGATCTTTCTTAAGCGATTCGATGAGTGACTTTGAGAAGTAAATAATCGAGCCGCGGTCTTCGACCTTGGCGTAGGTGTATTCAGGATTAACTGCTGCAGCTACGTTTGCCGCAAGAGTCCACGGCGTGGTGGTCCAAACAAGTAGGTTTTCGCCTTCGTGACCTTCATCGATGAGAGGGAATTTCAAATAAGGACTATCGTGGGTGATGTCCTGATAGCCCTCGGTGACGATCTCGTGCTGCGAGAGTCCTGTTCCGCAGCGTGGGCACCACGGCATAACGTCGCGACCTTTGTATATCCAGCCTTTGTCAGCGCAGGTCTTTAGGAAGTGCCAGATGGTGTAGTTATTTTCGGCTGACTTCGTGTGGTAGGAATTGTCCCAGTCCATGAAGTAGCCGAGTCGTTTGGACTGCTCGGAAATACGTGCGGCGAAGCGGTCGACTCGCTTCCGACATTCTTCGACAAATTTGCCTACGCCGAACGCTTCGATATCGCGTTTCGACTTGAAGCCCATCTCTTTTTCGACTTCGACTTCGATCCAAAGGCCCTGTCCGTCGAATCCGTTTTGGAAGCGCTGCTTGTAGCCCTGCATGTTGCGGAATCTGAGGAATAAGTCTTTGTACGTTCGACCCCATGCGTGATGAACACCCATGGCGTTGTTGGCGGTGATCGGACCGTCGATAAACGAAAAATTCTTCTCTTTATCGTCGTTCAACGCTCGGTAGCGAGCGGGGATGTCGTTGTCTTCCCACCATTTTAGTATTTCTTCCTCTTTGGCTACGAAGTCGACTTTTGGATCTACCGAATCGAAGTGGCTCGCCACGTTTTTTTTCCTTATGCCGGGGGCATGTTTTCTGCTCGATTATTCCGAGCTTTGTTCACGCAGACGGTTGATGTTCGAGTTAAAAACAAAGCCCGCCCCTAAATGGTTCAGGGACGGGCGTTTTGAAATAAAACGGTACCGCGGTACCACCCTGGTTTCCCGACGCACTATCGCTTATCGGGACACTCAGTTGAGCCGATGTAACGTTCGACTGGGACGGTTCAGCCTAGTTTCGAGATTTCCTCGAATTTCGGTGAACAGTTCAGGAGTGATAGTCGATTCTGTCCCCATGCTCGCTTCCACCGTACCGAGCTCGCTCAAAAGGGGTGGACGCAATCGATTGTGTCTCCGTCGTTACTTGTAACGGCGTTAAGTATAGGTGCTGACGGATTCTGGCGCTCGTGTAAGTCACACACTACCCGAAAGCGAACTCAGCCTAGTTCGTGGTTGGCTAGTTGTTCGTACTGGGTGTTTTCGTTTTCGTCGAGGTAGGTGCGATATAGAGCGATTGCTGTGACCTGAACGACTCGCCCGCTCGACTTCAGTGGAGCGTGTTGCCATGAAGCTCCAACGTCTTGTGCGAACCGACCACGGACACCTGGTCGTGTTCGACCAATAGTGACGTGAGCCGCGAATTTTCGGTCGTCGCGTTCGAGACCAAGTTCGACCATTCGACCTTCAACTCTGCCTTGCAGCTGTTCAAGTCGTCGCAGTTCACCATTAAACCCCACCCAGCAAATACGTGGGTCGCGGAAAGATGGGAAGCAGCCAGTTCGACCGATCTTCATCTGGAAGCGCCCGGTCGATTCTGCAGACAGCTCAAGAGCTGTTTTGATATCTGGAATCTGGTCGATCGGCACGTCGCCCAAGAATTTGAGCGTTAGGTGCATCGCTTCTTCGCCGATCCATCGAACACGTTCATATTCTCGTGGGATGAAACTTTTTGGCAGATCAGCTAATTCACGTTTCACAGCGCGAGGAATTTCGATGGAGATAAACAGCCGTTGGGTGTTTTCTGGAACTTCAGGGAAGCCGAACTTTTCTTCTTCTTCGTCATCTTCCATGCCGGGAGCGACGTATAGCTTTGGTTCTGCCGGAACATAGTTCGCTTCGGATGGGCGAGTGTACGTAAGAGACGATCCACCTCGGCCTCGGCCGCCGTGGTACGGTTCTTCACCAATATTACGATCACGTTCCGGGACAACTGCTGGCACGAAGCCATCTGTTGGAATTTCATCTGACTCTTGGTCGTCGGATTCTGGATCACTTTCGTTAGCAGTGTCTTCGCTATCTGGCGCAGATTCTTCGACCGCTTCACGCTCAACCACAGCTTCGATTGTCTCAGCGATTTCGTTGAACTTGGGTGCTTCTTCAGGCTCAGTCGAGCAGACGGCTTTCGTCTTGGTTTCGAGCTCGGTATAAGAGGTGGCTTCTCCGCCGATCCAAGGATCTTTTTCGTTAGATTTCATCACACGTGCGTCCTAAAAGCCATCGCTTCGATTCAGTCTCTATTACATCAACAATACATTCGATTTGGTTCCACGGGTGAACTAAGTGTTAAGCGTTGATAATCGAACGGAATTCAGGTCAATGTCTCTGCTGGTGTGAGAGCATCGCTATAATTCGACCGTAATTCAAAAGGTGTGGGCGCATTTGAACTGATGTACCCAGCTAACTTACCAGTGATGGAGAACACTCTTGGCACTACTGCTCAACCGTTCCGACGTACAAAAACTACTTCCAATGTCAAAGGCGATCGACGTAGTCGAAGCGGCATTTGGAGAGCTTTCGGCAGGAACGGCGGAAATGCCGGATCGTACGGTGATGATCGACCCCGCAGTTGGTGGTTGGATCGCATACATGCCGGCATACCTGAAATCGGGTGGAGCGCTTGGAATTAAAGCGGTAACGGTCTACAAAGAGAACCCTGTTAAGTTCGGATTACCGACTACGATCGGCACGATTTTAGTTCAGGACAACAAGACTGGCGTGGTAGTTGCTGTGATGGATGGTGGACTGCTTACCGGTATTCGAACTGGTGCTAGCGGAGGAGTTGCGACGAAGTATCTTGCCCGAAAAGATTCGAAGGTTGCTGGAGTTCTTGGAACCGGAGTCATGGCTCGAAGCCAGGTGCTTGCGCTGGCAGAATCGGCTAATCTCGATACGATTCTCGTTTACTCACGAAGTGACGATGCAGCCAAACAGGCGTTTGCTGAGGAATTTTCTTCTACGACCGGCATCGAGGTTCGGGTAGCTGAAAGTGCCGAGGGATTGGTTGGAGAATCTGACATCGTCACGCTCATAACCAGTGCGGTTGAGCCTGTAGTCGATGGATCATGGTGGAAGCCGGGTACTCATATCAATGCGATTGGCTCGCATGCTGCCGGGGTTCGTGAACTCGATTCAGCAACTGTCGTGAAGTCGAAGATTATTTGCGATCAGGTTCAGGCGTGTTTGAATGAGGCTGGCGATATCCAGATTCCGATCGAAGAGGGTGTGCTGTCGGCTGACGACATTCACGGTTCTATCGGCGAAGTAATCAATGGCACGCTCCCGGGTCGTGAGAACGACGAGGAAATAACTCTGTTCAAGAGCGTCGGACTCGCAGTGCAGGACATTTCATGTGCAGCGCTGGTCTACGAACAGGCAAAGGAGCAAGGCGTCGGTCTAGAGTTCGACTTCGGCGGGTGACGAGTCACTTTTTCTACTGATCGCACGAACTGAACAGACAAGAAATGGTGCCTGCTAAACGATCACTCGTTCTAGTAGGGCGTCGATGTCTCGCTGGGTGTGTTTGTCTGGTTTGGCAGCGGGCTCTCGAACGACGGCAGATTCGATCAAGCCGCGTTTTTTCAGAATCTGCTTGTGAAAGCCGATTGAGAGTTCGGGTGCTTGGCTGACCAAATGACATAACGGGGCGATTGTAAGATTGAATAACTCCAAAGCCTCCGTCGTATTGCCATTACCGTACAACGAGAGAATTTTGACGAACTCTGCCGGAGTGGAACTGAACGGCATTGTTCCGGTACTGCCCCGGGCAAGTTCTTCCATGAGATACTTCGCTCCGCCTCCACCTAGCACATTGATTTTGCTATTAAGTGCGTCGACGGTTGCTGCAACTCGTGCTGCCGTTGGTGGAGTTTCCATCTTGCAGGCGACGATGCCAGACAGTTCCGATGCCATTTCGGCGACCATATGGGGAGCCACTTGGGCGAATTGTACGTCTTGAAGTACGATCGACACATTTACGGCGTTTGTGATCTTTCTGAAATACTGCCGAATGGTTTCCGGATTGGAACTACCTACTCCTGAATTTGGAGGTGTAAGCATTACGGCATCTGCACCGAGTTCTTCGGCTCGCTTGCTGTAGTAAATGGCAAGATCGGTTCCTGTTGCGCCAGTGTTCATCACCACTGGAACTCTTCCGTTGGTCTGCTCGACCACCGTTTTTACCAGCAGATCCCGTTCTGTTTCATTGAACAGTTGAACTTCACTTGCGAGAGCGATACCGACTCCGTTAACCCCGGCATCGATGTTGTAGTCGACCACCGCACGAAGACCCTCTGTATCGATGCCACCGTTCCTATCGAACGGTGTTTGAAGGATTGGTATGACGCCGTTTATCTTTTTGTAGGTCAATAGATTCTCTGATGCGGTTGATTGGTTGCGGAGTGGACAGTTGGTATTAGCCGTTTTATGGGTTCTAAGCCGTCAGTATTTCGGGACCGAGTGGCCCGAGCCAGATCGAGTGCTCTTTCCAGCCGACATGGTGACCCGCTACTTCGATTAGCGGTGGGTATTCGCGCATTGCGCCCTGTTTTATAAGCTCTTTCAGCGTTCGCTCGAATGGCTTTTTTGGAAGGCCGTTGAAGTACCGACGTGCGATCGGCAGTCCTCGCCAGCTTTCGATTTCAGCAAACGCTTCGGCGTCGATTTTGTTCGATGGTTTTGGCGGTCGCTCAAGCATGAATACTTCTGGTTTGCCGTCGTCTTTTATGTATCCACGCCCAGACGTAGCGAACGGTTCGATGGCAAATATAGATCCGGCTTCGAGTGACCCATCTAAACCGATTCTTGCGTTTGGTATTTGTGGTGAGTCGTGGAGAGTGTATCTACCTAGTCCATGTCCCGTTAGGTTCAGTACCGGCTTAAAGCCAGCTTTGGTGATGACTTCATTAACTCGCTCGCCGATGTCTTCAACCTCCACGTTTGGTAAGCACATGGCGATTGCAGCATCGAGAGCGTCGGAAGCGGCACCGATCATGCTCTCCCAGCGTTGGTCTTCTGAGAGATCAACTGAAACTCCGGTGTCGACGATTAGCCCGTCGATGTGAGCTCCGACGTCGATTTTCACCAAGTCGTTTTCTTCAAACCGTGAGTTGTCAGTTGGCGACGAGCAATAGTGCGCGGCGATTTTATTTCGGCTGGTCTGAGATGGAAACGGAGGCAGAGCGCCCGCCTCACGGATCATCGTTTCCATGCCTTGTTGGAGATCCCGCAGCAAATAACCCGGCTTGATCGTTTCCGCAGCCCAATTTCGAGCGTTGGAAGCGATTTTTCCGGCTTCACGGAGCGTTTCGAGTTCGGCTGAAGTCGGAATCATACGGTCAGAACTACGCGCATGATGGGTCGTCTAAATTCCAGCGGTTGAACGAAGGTTGCTCACCTCTTGCGAGTGAATCTCGGGTGTCTTTCCACATCTCGTACCACGTGCCTGAATCGTGTAGCTCGGAGCCTGGATTAGATTTACTCCTAGCGACGAATCCTGGGAACACGTCTCGCCCAGTCTCTTCACCAGTTGGCTGGTATCTCAGATCGAAACTCCAACGAATGCTGTTGCTGATGTTCGGTAGTGATGCGTGAACTGTGCGCTTCGTGAGCAACAGTGCATCGCCTTTCTTCACCGGCACTGGCATCGAGTCGCCAACGTTGAAGAGATGCTCTGGGATTTGCAGGCCGGGTCGATCTTTATATCCGGGGCAGTGCGTTAATAACTCGCCGCGGTGGGAACCCGGAACTACCGTTAGGCAGCCGTTTTCCACGCCTGCGTCCATGAGCGGAAACCAGACTGTTAGGAGATTAGTTTTATCGGCTGCTTCGTTAATGACTCCAGCGTCCTGATGCCACGGGCTCGCCCCAAACATAACGTTGCCATTCTTATCGCGGGGAGATACTGATTCAGGGATTTTGATTCGAACGTGCTGAACGGGGTTTGAATAGACCTCTCCGCCAACCACAGATTCTGCAACGTCGAGTACGCCGGGTGCTGTAAGAGCGTTGAAAACTGCTGGGCCTGCCCAGAACGGGGTGTCGTATAGAACGCCGTTTTGTGGAAGTGAGAAATCGAAATACTCGTTATGAACTTCACCCGACTCGACGTATATTTTCGTTACGCGATCACCAAATTCGAGTTCAGAGTAGGTCGATGTTATCTTGCCTTCAGTGAATAGTTTGTCCGCCAGCGAGTCGAGAACCCCAGCGTATTCGTCTATTACAGGGTCGATCGTAGCTTCAGGATCGAAAACGTTTTCAACGCGTACGAATCCGTACTCTTCGAAATGTTCTTTTTGTTCAGCTGTGAGAGCCGTCATTTTTGAAATCCCCTCATCGCGCTTATTCGTTAGTTCGGTGTGCGATGCGTTTGTTGGGGCGGAATGTTACACCGCGCAAGACGGTGTTTCGTTGGAATTTCGGGAAATGTGGCTTGAATCTCTGAACACGATGGGCGAAGACAAGAGTTGCGAGACTAGCGCGCTCTAGTGGCTTTTGGGCGGGGGAGCCAGCGAATCGGATTCGATGGCGAGTCCTTGAGCGGAGTCGACTGCCTTGCGTAAGCTGG
>CAWVYJ010000057.1:0-12292 GCA_963934365.1 uncultured Dehalococcoidales bacterium
TGGGAGCCGAGTATAGATCGGCTGCGGTACTTTTGCTGTCTTAGGCAGAAACGACTCTAACGGTTAGGCCTTCCGCCGTGAGTGCGATCTTTCCTTGTTTCAAGGCAAGGGCATCATCGCCGTAGATTTCCCGTCGCCAACCACTCAAAGCCCTTACATCGGGATCTTCCTCAGTAGCGATTCTGTCGAGCTCTTTTCTATTGGCAATCATCTGTGCAGCGACCCCGTTTTCATCACTTCTCAATTTTAGCAATGCCTGTAGAAGAGCGACGAGTGTTTCATGTCCACGCAATGGCGGACCGCCCTTTTCTGGATCAGGACAGTCGTCGTCATGAATTTCGAGGCCAACTTGGACAGCGTCAAGAATAGCGTCCCCATCACGCCCATGAGCGAAACGCTCATTAATGCCTCTCACTCGTTCGAGATCGGCAGGAGTTTGAGGCGCGTTTAACGCTATCTCGGCGAGTGCTTCATCTCGACAGACCCAACCCTTTGGAATATCACGGTTTTGTGCACTGACTTCTCGCCATTCAGTAATTTCTCTGAGTACTGCGAGTGCTCGGCGGGTTGGACGTCGGAGCCGAACCTTACGCCACAGATCTCGAGGATCTATATCGTACAAGTCTTGGTCACGAAGATGTCTCATCTCTTCATGAGCCCATGACGTGCGATTCGAGTCTGAGAGTTCTTCGACTAGCTTGTCGTAGACATTGATGAGATAAGTCACATCGCCGATCGCGTAGTCGATCTGATTGTCGGTAAGCGGACGACGTGCCCAGTCGGTCATCTGCGATCGTTTGTCGATTGTGTCGCCGACAATTCGCTGTACGAGCGTGGCGTAAGCCGGTTGATCTCCGTAGCCGCTGACCATTGCAGCGATCTGCGTATCGAACACTGGTTCGACCATTGAACCACTGGCGTTGAACATGATCTGCATGTCCTGACTCGCAGAGTGAAACACTTTCAATACGGAAGTGTTCCGCATTAGCTCGTACATAGGTTCGAGATCGATCCCTTTAGCCAGCGGATCAATAGCCACCGCTTTATCCCGTGTAGCTATCTGTATCAGGCAAAGAATTGGCCAGTAAGTTTTCTCACGGACAAACTCAGTATCGACGGTAACGAATTCAGATTTGGCGGCCTGTTCGCAGAAATCGGCGACACCGGCGGAGTTAGTAATAAGCACTTATTGGGATACGATCGTTGTGTGACCCTATTTGAGAGCCGTTTACCGAATCGGGGTAATTGCTGGTTGTACTCGATACCACGATTGACCGCAGACGCTGCGGGGCACATTCAGCATACAGGCGAGTCGATTTGTTGGAAGCAACTTACGGAGCCGGAGTCGTTAAAGTTACACATTGATAAGATTTTCACCATTAGCAAAGGAATCATAACTAACGTTAATTCCGTTTTTTTACCCTACCTAGTATTCGATTCCAATTTCCGTTTGGATACATCTAAACTGCATTCGTCACCGATCTCTCATATATCCACCTAGTGCGAAAGCGACCAGCATTGGACGAACAAGCTTACCGAGGCAAAAAGCACCCGCCTTACTGCACATGTGCGACATGTACGACAGAACGGCTGAACAAACAAAACGCTGCGAATTCGAGCAACCTAATATCCCGAATATTGAGGTTACTGCATATTAAGCGTTAGAGACTGTTCGGGCCGTATAACTTGCTCCAAAGCCCGCCTATTCCAAGGCCGATGAGCACCATGAACGGCATCACGAAAACCACTGTCAGCAGTATTTGTCCTTTGACATCACTAACTTCTCTATCGAACTGGAAAAGTGAAAAGATCAGGAATACGATCCCCATCATAAATCCCAGTCCCGCTCCCATTAATGCTGGTTTGCTAAATCTCAACTGAGTCGATCTCCTAAGCTGATTCGTCGCCGAGTCAACCTGCGTAGTAAGTTTCGTATTTGTTCTCGCACGGATTGCCATTTGATACGTGCATTCGATTGTCACCGGGTTCAAGAATGATAGATACAACACTACGTTGCCATCCAGAAGTCGGTTCATCATTCGGATGTCGACAAATCGATGTTGGGAATCCATCATGGTCAGACAGTAGCGCCTTGGCGTGATCTAACGTGAGTTTACCTGTGGTCATTTTCTCGCCAAGAATCGCCTGCCCACGATCTCGTCGATCAAAAGATTGACCATATATTCGATCACCAAATTCAACGTTGTTCGATTCGAGTGATGGGTGAATACAGTGATTGGTGTGAACCAATACTCCGTCAGATTCAGCCTGAATAGACTCAACCGAGCCCGGGGTGATCTCCAGATTTAATGGGCCTTCAACGGTAATCATCGCTGCATTAGCAGTTAATGCTCTTGGTGATGATTCGACAGCGCTGACAGCTTCAACACTCGAAGATGATTCGAGAATCGAACGAACGAAGAAGTACCACGGTATTCCGGTGGAATCGCTCGGACCATTCAGAGCGTTCATACATATTCCAATACCCACCGAGTTGAATCCCATGTAAGCAATTATTCCTGGCTGCATCCAAGATGTGAACGAACTGAAGCCTTCGCCTTTTCGAGTTATTACAGCGGACAATGGCCCCATAGCGGGGTCATTGTCCCAGTTCTGCCCAGCAAACCCCTTGCCAGATTCGGAAGCCTCTGACCCAACCATGATCGACGTACAGCCTTCTGAGGTGTCACCCAGCATGTTACGGGCATTCAAAACCATCAAGCGATCCAAAGAGACGCCTGACGACTCAGCGGTACCTCTGAGTTCGTCAAGAGGGCCAGGGAACATCTCCTCAACTCGACCGAAACTACGCCGAGCCACTTCTTCAGCGCTTTCCCACGAAATTGGTTGGGTAGTTCCTTTGTTGAAACGATCGAGAACCAAATCTGAAAGTTCGATGATGTGAGACCGGAAATGTTCACCGATCTGGCGTCCCATATTGATCGGCGTTCCGGAGACAGTAAGTTCGGGAAATCTTGAGTTCATACCTAATGACATTTTTTTCGATTCGACGTCGCTACTGACCAAAGCTCTTTAAATCACGACAAATTGCGACCCGCAGCTACGGCTGGTATTAAATTATCATCTTGTCGTTTGCTAAACTTCCCGCCTCTCTGAAATTCTTTAGCAAGTTGATAGGACTCCAATCAATGGGTACAGACCTAGCAAACGGTAAAATTCTTCGTTCGGCTGAGTGGTTTGGAACCAAAGATTTGGAAGGGTTTTTGCATCGAGCTGGTCTCAAAAACCAAGGCTGGTCTGAAGAATCATTTGCCGGCCGACCAATCATCGGGATTGCCAACTCTTGGTCGGAAGCAACACATTGCAACGCCCACCTTCGAGGACTAGCAGAGCATGTAAAACGTGGTGTTCTTGCTGCTGGTGGATTTCCAATTGAATTTCCTACGATCTCACTCGGAGAATTCTTCCTATCACCCACTTCTATGTTCTGTCGAAACCTAATGTCGATGGACGTAGAAGAAATGATCCGAGGCCTTCCCATCGACGGCGTTGTGCTTCTTTCTGGCTGCGATAAAACCACTCCCGCAATGCTTATGGGCGCGGCATCAGCCGACCTTCCAGCCATCGTTCTAACTGGAGGACCTCAGCTGAATGGCAACTGGAAGGGTGAAGAGCTTGGGTCTTGTACTGATTGCCGACGCTACTGGTCTGAACTGAGAGCAGGAGAGATTACTCAGGCAGATTATGATTCGATGGAAGCCGCGATCTACCGCTCGCCGGGTCACTGCATGGTGATGGGTACGGCATCGACTATGGGCGCCATCGTTGAAACCATTGGAATGTCGTTACCGGGCGGAGCCGCCATTCCCGGCGCAGACTCTCGCAGGAAGGTCCTCGCTGAAAATTCAGGTCGTGCCGCTGTAGATCTTGTTCGTAAGGGCATACGACCGTCAGACATCCTCACCCAGGAAGCCTTCGACAACGCTATACGCGTGCTTTTGGCAGCTGGTGGCTCAACGAATGCAATTATCCATCTCACAGCAATTGCGGGTCGAGCAGGCATCAAACTTCCTCTCGAACGATTCAACGAACTGTCAGAAACAACACCTGTAATAGTCAACCTGAAACCCGGCGGCAAATATCTGATGGAAGATTTGTACTATGCAGGTGGCGTGGAGGCGGTTTTGAAGAAGATGTCTAGTCTCCTCAATCTCGACTGTCTTACCGTCACTGGTGATTCTCTGGGCGAAAATATCGCCGATGCTGAATGTCACAACGATGATGTGGTTCTTTCGCTAGAGAACCCACTCGCCAAAGAAGGTGGGCTCACCGTACTGAAGGGTTCGCTTGCACCCGATGGGGCCGTAATCAAACACATCGCAGCGTCGCCTGAGCTTTTAAAGCACACTGGCAGAGCAATTGTGTTTGAGAACCCGCTTGATCTAAAAAACAGGATCGACGACCCTGATTTGGATGTGACTAAGGACGACATTCTCGTTATGAAGGGTGCAGGCCCGATTGGTGGTCCCGGCATGCCAGAGGCTGGGTTCCTTCCTCTTCCGAAGAAACTGCTTGACGAAGGAGTTCGAGATATGGTGCGAATTTCCGACGCACGAATGAGCGGAACGGCGTTTGGAACAATCGTATTGCACGTATCCCCCGAATCAACGATCGGTGGCCCGCTGGCGCTTGTTCAGTCCGGCGACATGATTATCCTAGACGTGGAAGCAAAAGTGCTCGATCTTAACGTCGATGCTGCCGAGCTTGAACGTCGACGTGCGAATCTGCCTAAGTCGGAGGTCGACGGTGGATTCACCCGCGGTTATGGAAAGATGTACTCTCAGCACATCACACAAGCTCAAAATGGCTGTGACTTCGACTTCCTAATCGGAAACACCCCGGTTGAAACTCACATCGAGACAGGTGGACACAACGCTGGTTTCCACACAGGCTGATGTAGTACAGCAGCTGTTAGTCGGGAGTCGGGGCGTCGTCTGGAATCAACCCTGCAGAACGCATATCGCTCCAAACAGCATTTGGAATATCTTGTTGAACCATAGCGATGTTTTGCTCTAGCTCAGCGATCGTCTGGGCACCTGGTACCGCAGTAGCAACTGCCGGGTGAGCAAGAACGAACTGAAGCGCTGCGGCCTTTAAGTCGACTCCATGCGCAACACATATTTCAGTCAATTTACGTGCCGTAGAAACTAAATCATCTGACGCCTGTTCGTAATCGAACGTTACCGGTTGTGAAAGATCACGAGCGAGAATGCCCGAGTTGTAAGGGCCACCAATGGTGATCTTCACATCACGTTCGACACAGGCAGGCAGGAATTTAGATAAGCCTGAGTGGTCTAGGAGCGTGTATCGCCCCGCCAACAGGATGATGTCTAGGTCGAATCGCTGAATGAATTGCAATGGCATCTGCCACTCGTTCATTCCACAACCGATTGCCTTGATAGTTCCTTGATCTCGTAATTCAATCAAAGCTGGGAACGATTCATTTAGAGCTTGCGCTTCACCGTACGTTTCTACATCTGGATCATGAACGTAGATGATTTCCACGCTATCCAGGTTTAAGCGCTTTAGGCTTTCTTCGATAGATCGGTGAACGTCGTCTCGAGTCCACGAATTGACAGCGACTAGCTCCCCGATGCCATCCGGATCATCTGTAGGAACCATTCCACCTTCAACGGCATTAAGAACACGACCGATTTTTGTCGAAATAACGAATGAATCTCGATCTGCAGACGCGTACGAAGATTGACCTACCCGAGCTTCTGCACGACCAGAACCATAGAGTGGTGCTGTATCGACATACGAAATGCCCAGTTCTTGAGCACGGTCTATGACCTTTACGGCTTCGTCATGTTCTGTACCACCATAGAGGCCGCCACCGAGCACTTTCCCACTCAACGGCGCAGTTCCGAGGCCGAGCCTCGGAACTGAAATGCCGGTGTTTCCTAATCGTATTTTCTGGAATGGGTCCATCTCGATGAACTGTCCTGTCGATTACTAACTGCTAGATGTTTACTTATGGACTACTTTGATACCAACTCTGCGATGGCATCACCAACTCCTTCAGTGGTCGAAGAACCGCCAAGGTCAGGGGTAAGAAGTTCGCCCTGCTCAAGTAACTGCAGAACAGCAGCATCAACGTCGGCGGCAGCAGCGTCTTCACCGAGGTGACGAAGCATCATTGCACTGGTCAAAATTTGAGCCATCGGATTTGCAATTCCCTGACCTGCAATGTCTGGAGCCGAACCATGTGTTGGTTCGAACATAGATGGAACTGATCGATCAGGGTTTATGTTTGCGCTTGAAGCCAATCCCATGCTGCCAGTGATGATCGCACCAATGTCTGTAATGATGTCTCCGAAAAGGTTCGGAGCCACGATTACATCAAACATCTCAGGTCGTCGAATAAGATCCATACAAGCTGCGTCTATCAGTAGCGATGCCGAGTCGATGTCTGTGTACTCTTCGGCAACTTCTGCGAACGTGCGGTCCCAGATAGTCATGTAGCCAAGAGCGTTCGATTTCGTGATGGATGTGACGTGGTTTTTTTTGCCACGTTCACGGGCGAGATCAAACGCGTAGCGAATAGCCCGCTCACAACCCATGCGTGTGTAAACGGCTGTTTGTACAGCGACTTCATTTGGTGTCCCGTGGTAAGCGAATCCGCCAATGTTGAGGTATTCACCTTCAGTATTTTCTCGAATTACGGTTAGGTCAATGTCGTAAGGCTTCTTGCCCGACAAAGGAGACTCAACCCCAGGGTACAAAACCGAAGGACGTAAGCAAATGTACTGGTCGAAACGTCGACGAATCGGCAGTAGTAGGCCGTCGAGAGTGATGTTGTCCTGGATGTCAGGGTGCCCCACTGCTCCGAGGAATACAGCGTTGAAGTCCTCAAGAGTTACCAGCGCGTCATCCGGCATCATCTGGCCGTTTTTAAAGTAGTAATCGGAACTCCACGGAAGCTCTGTGTAATCCCATGTAATACCGTATTTTGGAGCAAGGGCATCGAGCACTTTCATGCCTTCGTTTACAACGTCGACACCAATTCCATCACCTTTGACGATTGCGATTTTATGTGTTGCCATTTGAGCGGATTCCTATTTTTGTTGGTTACGTAATAATTGGATAGTGTGGTTAGATCCAGTGATCGAATCGAACCACGGTGTTGAATTTGTTTTAATCCGTGAAACAGGATTACTTAGATCGCTCTTCGATGAGTTCGAGGACTCCCGAAATGTCATGTTCTTTTTTGCCCGCATCCATCATCGTGTTGTACATCTCGAGTGACTTAGTAGCCAGTTCAAGCGAAAGACCTTCATCTTCAGCTAACTGGCCGATAATGCCGAGATCTTTCCAGATGAGACGGAGAGGCGCAGCTGAATTTGGGAAGTCTCGAGCTGCAGTCATTGGAGCATTTCGTTCGATCATCGTACTACCGCCCCAACTTACTCCAAGTAAGTCAGCAGCTATTTGAATATCTACTCCAGCTGAATTGGCGAGGGCGAATGCTTCAGCAGCGGCAACGCTATGTACACCGACGAGCAGCTGATTGATCAGCTTCATTGCGGTGCCTGCGCCAGTAGGTCCCATCAGTTTGACGTTGGCACCCATTTTGGCAAAGTACTCATGCGCAAGTTCGAACGCGTCTTCGGAACCACCCACCATGATCGCCAATGTGCCAGCTGCTGCTCCACCAGGACCGCCTGAGATAGGAGCATCGAGAAAATGGGCACCTTTGGCCTCTGCGGCCTCGGCACAATCACGTGATGTTGCAATATCTACCGTTCCGTGATCAACGATCACCTGACCCGAGTGTGCGTTGGCGATTACGCCATCTTCGCCAAGAAGAATTTCTCGAGAAGTTTTCACATCTGGTAAACAGACCATCACGACTTCGACGTTCTTGGTTAGTTCGGTGACGGAAGTTGCGCCCTTAGCACCACGTTCGATCATCGCTTCGATCTTCGATTGTGTGCGTGTGAACACAGTTAGATCAGTACCCTTTTCGAGGAGGTTGTCTACCATTCCCTGTCCCATGTATCCAAGACCCACAAAGCCGACTGACATTATTTGAGAACTCCCGTGGAAAATCTGATATTGATTGTGCTTAAATGTTAATTTATGTCACATCGTTACGTAAATAAAGAAGATAGCAACCTCGATACGCGGCGGAATTATATCGGCTACTCGGCTGTGGATTGTCGAAAGCTGAATATATTTTCAGCAGATCCGGATTTAGTTAAAAGAAAAAAGGCGCCGGAATAATCCGACGCCTTTTTTCTTTTTATTTTAAATTGAGACTAGTCCAGTTGTCGCAACCTTGGGTCGAGTCGGTCTCGCAACCAGTCACCAAAGAAGTTCAATGACATCACAACCAAGAATATTGCGAATCCGGGCCAGAATGAAATCCACCATGCTTCTTCAATGAACTGCCTACCGTCACTAACACTCTTGCCCCATGCAGGGATCGGGTCTGGAATACCAGCACCCAGGAATGAGAGTGTTGATTCCGTCAGAATCAATTGACCAACTCGAAGTGAGGCAACAACAAGAATAGTGCTGTACGTACCTGGCAATATATGCTTGAGAATAATACGTATCGAAGACGCACCCGCTACTCTAGCCGCAGAGACATATTCCTGACCACGAATAGTCAATACATCAGCACGTACTTGTCGTACGAAAGCTGTCCAAGCCACGAGAGTGATCAAGAATATGACAACACCCTTAGCGGCTCCTCCTGACGCTATGAATTGCTGAGCTACCACCAGTGCGATCAAAATAAACGGAAGTGCTAACCACACATCCACAAGACGCATCAATATCTCGTCAGTCCATCCACCAAAGTAACCTGAGACTATTCCCAAAAGAGATCCGACAATAATTCCTGTAGTGAGGGCGTATGCAGTCACTTCAAGAGAAATACGTGCGCCGTAAATCACACGAGAAAATACGTCACGTCCTAAGTTATCGGCACCAAGTATGAATACCGAACGTGGGAATGTGCTCTTCTTTGCCCTATTAAACGCCGAGCGCTGTTTAGTTATCGACATGTCGTAGTCAGCGGGGTCTGGTGCAGTGTTGAACTCTGGTCTTTCAGCACCCCAAGTTGGCGGGTAGTTTCTGAATGCAAGAGACTGTGAAATAGGATCTGCTGGTGCTAAAACAGGAGCGAATATACCCGCAATAAGCAATATAGCCATGACTATCAGCGGGATTACCGGCCATCGTCTAACGAAGTAGAGAGCCTGAGAAGCTATTCCACGTTTTAAAACAGTACGTTGTTCTACGCTTTTACCCGTCTCCAAAGCACTATTTTTTGTTTGTATGTCAGCCTGTTGAGCCATGTGCCTACACTAAAAACTAAATGTCTCTAAAAATTTGTACAGCGTCTAGTCGTACCGAATTCTGGGATCGATGTACGCGTACAAAAGGTCGGTGATGAAAGTCATACCAACGAACAAAATTGTGAAGAAAAATACGACGCCTTGCAGTACCGGAAAGTCGTTGTTGTTCACAGCCGTAATAGCCATTTGCCCCATTCCAGGCCAAGCAAATATTGTTTCTACTAAAACTGAACCAGTAAGAAAGAAGGTCAATCCCAAAGTCATGCCAGTTAAGGGTTGAATGAAGGCATTTTTAAAAGCATGCTTCCAAATTACCTTGTTATTGCCGACACCTTTGGCACGTGCAAGCCGGACATACTCAGAATCAAGTACTTCTAACATTGCCGTTCTAGTGATTCGCATGTAGAACGCAAATGCGCTTGATGCCAGAGTGATTGTCGGTAGCACCAGATACTTGACGTCCCAGAAACCTTCACCTTTAAGACCGGCTGGAAATATTTGCCACTTCACAGCGAAAAGCATGATCAACACAAGGCCGAGCCAGAATTGAGGCACCGCCTGTCCTAGCAATGCAAAGAATCTACCGAGGTAGTCCCAGATACTTCCGCGTTTCACTGCAGACAGAACTCCAAGTGGAATACCGATCATAAATGAAAGAAAGAACGCTGCAGCTCCTAGGTGAAGAGTCGATGGGAGCCGGGCCAAAACCACGCGAGCCACTGGCTTGCGATCAAGGATCGTTTCTCCCATGTCACCTTTGAGAGTACGCCCAAGCCAAAGCGCATATTGAACTGGCACTGGACGATCTAACGCCAATTTCTTACGTAGAGCCGCTTCACTTTCAGCTGTTAGGCCGTATCCCGAAGTGGCATAAAGCAGCAACGGGTCGCCTTGAGCGCGAGACAGCAAAAATACTGCCAAGGTCGCAATAACAATGCTTACCAGAGAAAACACAAATCTACGAATAATAAAGCGACGCATTAATGTCCTAGAATCCCACAAGTTTTGTGTCACCTAAAGACACGGCGAAATCGTACCATATTTGCGTCCAATTGTTGACAATATTTTGAACTATTTTCAACAATTTACTTTGGATTAGATGGTAACTCTTCACTGTATTAAAAAAAGGGGCTCACCTATTGGTGAGCCCCTTCTAGTGTTTACTGTTTAGAACTGTAAACCCATTCTTTCACACAGAACTATTTAAGTTCAATATTCCAGAGAGAGTTTAGGTTCGCAGCAGCAGCAACGTCCATTTTGAAGCTCTTTACTTTCTTGTTGTTGAAGTAAAAAGCGTCAGGAACGGCTACAACACCAGGCTGTAGAGCCTGGTCGTGAACGTACGCTAGGTATTCGTTAGCTGCTGCAGTTGCCGTGGCAGTATCAGCGGCCGTAGCCATCTTCTGGTAAAGCTCCAGGATGACTGGTGATTCGAAACCACATGAGAAACCACCACGGGTTAGAGATGTCTGTACAAGGCCCTTAGGGAAGTGCCATGGGTTAGACGCCCTACCCTTGTCACAAGATGTGATCCATGGGTGCGTGTTGGCTCGACCAACGACAGTAGGTCGGAAGGCCGTGTAGGAGAACTTCAGTGAGAAAGTTTCAAGTCCGATGTCTGCCCAGAAACCAGCGACAGCGTCAGCAACTTCACCAGTAACTGATGCACCACCACCAAGTTCAGGACCAGCGTAGACGGATATCTCAAAGGCGTTAGAGCCGAGAGGTCCATCGTCTGGTGCTCCACCTGATCGGTAGTCGCCGTCAAGCCCGTTGATCATTTCAACGGCCAGGTCTGGGTCGTAAGCGTAGTCGTACTTGGAGTCCCAGTTAGGTGAAGCGGCGTTGAAGTATTCAACGTAAACCGGAGCACCAAGGCCTGCAAGTAGAGTGTCGTTTACAAGGTCACGGTCAATGGCAATGGCCAAAGCGTTTCGAACAGTTTTTGCTTGTTCGAGGTCGCCTTCACCGTGGCTTGAGCCAGGCTTACCAATCCATGCTAAGTCATGAACGAAAGTAGCCTTAGGCGGTAGAGGCTGACCCTCAAGATCTCCTCCACCGTAAACATCTTCCCAGAGGTTACCAGCGAAGAACACACCAAGCTGAACAGCACCACCAGCGGATGCCTGTGTGAACTGTGTCAAGTCATACTTGGCAGCGTCCTTCGGCTCGAGGTGAGCCATGTCAACTTGACCAGTTCGCAGAAGCGAAGATCGAGTAGTTGCTTCAGTCACCTGAACTATTTGAACTCGGTCAGTCTTTGGCTCTAAATCACTATTCCAGTGAGTGCCTTCTCGGTTAACGACGGTGTATGACTCGTCTCGGAGCCATTCTTCTACCTGATAAGGACCGGTAGCGACGATGTTGTCACGAACCCATTCTGAGCCTTTTTCGTCAAAAGCCTTCTTCGAAAGAATCGAGAGAGCCTGACCTGACTGGTTGACGTAGTCGTCTTTCCAAGTCGAGTCAAAGTTAGTGAACTTGAACTCGACAGTTTCGTCGTCTATAGCAGTCCACTCACCCCAGAGACCGGCGAAATCACCAGCCTGGCCGTGAATTGACTCAGCATTTACAGCGCTGTTGGCGTTGTTCATAGAGAAAGCAACGTCGTGTGCGGTCAGGTTGCCTGCGTCATAACCATCAACAACCTGGAACGGGATGCCTTGCTGAATTTTCACGGTTGCGCCGGAAAGATCCGCTGCAATTGTAAAGTCATTAGCGATCCAGTTCAGTGTGCTGTCATCATCTGCACGTCGGAACAAAGTTTCAGCAATACCAACATTCTTCAACGAATCTTGAGATTGTGCTGCGTTCAATCCGTTTTGGTCACCCACCGTACCATTGACAGCAATTACAGCCGTGCCAGCAGGTGTCGATGTATCAGGTGCCGTGATTAGTTCTTCAGGTGCAGCGGCAGGGGCTGCAGGAACCGAAGTGGCCGTAGCAACTACCGTAATGGTGTC
>CAWVYJ010000058.1:0-12044 GCA_963934365.1 uncultured Dehalococcoidales bacterium
ATTCTTACTTGCTTCAATAGTCATTCGAATAATTCGTTAAACAAAACAGCCCCGCACATGGCGGGGCTGTTTTGTTTAACGAATTAAATAACTAAACATTATTGTCGTGGCGAAATGCTGGTTCAATCGCATCTTCGATAGTCGAATGGTCTCGGAAGTAGTCCCTGTGCCGTTTGTGGAAATACATGCTATGAAACATGATGGCTAATCCGATTCCAGTGAGACCATAAACGATGTTTGGGTCTATGTTCGAGGTTGGTCGAAACGACAGTGAAATGAACGCGATGTAGCCGAAGATTCCGCCAAAAAGGCTTGGATGAGCCAATTTTCGGTTTAGCGAAATCGCCAGTGTGGTTCCGACCACAGCCGAAACAAAAACTTCCAAAGGAGCTATCGCTAATGAGGAGCCCATCATCGTTACGACACCGTCGCCACCTTTAAACCTCGTGAAGGGTGAATTCCAATGGCCTGCAACTGCGGCGGTGGCTGGAACAAGTAATTGCGCACCATCGAGCCCGAGGTGTCGTGCCATTATGATGGCTGTGACGCCTTTTATCGCATCGATCAGCGTGACTACGAATCCTTGCTTACGAGAAACTTCGCGCCACACATTTGTTGCACCGGCCTGTCGTGAACCAACTTCAAACACGTTGACACTGTTTAGGCGCCCAACTGTGTACGCGACTGGAACTGCGCCGAATCCGAACGCAATCGCTGCTGCGAGCAGGTATGTTGTGAAGGTTACTTCAGAACTCATATCGTGTTTTTGATTATATCAGTGATCGAACTTTTGCCTGTTACGGGGATATGATTGTTTGTGATTTACCACCTACTTTTGCCGGTGGGATGGGTTCATAATTACTTGCTATGTCTGATATTTCCGAGACGGATGTTAATTCGAGTAGCGCAGTAGAACAACGAGATGTTGGTCTTCTAGATTCAATACGTAATTCAGCGTTGCAACGATTCGTGGCGGCGACATTGTTTTGGGGTACAGGTCACCAGCTAATCAATGTGGCTCAGGGCTACCTACTATTTGAACTTACTGGATCGACTCTTTGGCTTGCTGCGTTGGGTGCGGCGGTTGGTATTCCGAATGTAATCGTCGGAGTTATGGCCGGAGTTTTAGCTGATAGGGTGCCGCGGACGCGATTGCTCAAGATAGGGTCGTTCATAGCCGGTACGCCGATGTTGATAATAGCGCTTCTTTTTTCGACTGATCTACTTGAGCCGTGGCATATCGTGGTCGGTGGAGTATTCCAGGGATCGGGGTTGGCGATTGATTGGATCTCACGATTATCGCTTCTTCCTGACGTCGTTCCCAAGAAGATTATTGTGCGATCAATCTCTATTGATCAGTCAGTGTTTAACGGCGCACGTGTTGTCGGCCCGTTGATTGGTGGCTTCCTTCTCGGAGCTGCCGGACCGGGTGCTGCTTACGGAGTAATCGCTGGATTGTTTGGTATGGCGTTCTTGATCTACACAACATTCCGACCGGTATCGCAGATCGTGAGGACTAAATCCAAGGGAGTGATCCCAGATTTGGTTGAAGTAATTAATGTGATTCGAGAGCGACCGCTACTTCGGATCAATCTGATGTTCACTGCAGTTAATGCTCTGGTGCTTGGTGGGATGGTCTTCATCATTCCGGCGTTCGCTAAAGATATTTTCGAGATTGATGAAAAAGGTCTAGGAGTTCTGTTCGCTGGTGTTGGTATCGGAGCTGTCGCTGGAGCGATGACGATGTCGTGGACCGGTGGCGTGCGCAGGGCTGGTCCGGCGCTCCTGATAACCGATTTACTCTTCGGTATTTTCGTTATCTTTTGGGCGAACACCAGTAGTTTGATTGTCGCTTTGCCGTTCGCATTTTTGCTGGGGTACTTCAACTCGGTTCACGTTGCGTTGGGAATTGCAGTGATTCAGTTCAACGTTCCTGCTGAGGTTCGTGGCCGGGTGATTGGCGCCTACGAGATCGCATGGTCGGGATTCCCGCTGGGCGGGCTAGCCAGCGGATCATTGGCAGCGATCTTTGGGCCACCAATTGCACTCACGGTACTAGCAATCGGACTAATCATCTTCACTATCGTCGTCGCATCGGTAAGCAGTCGGTTTAGGCAAAGCCGAATCGAGTGATTAGGCTTCTTGGTCGAAGTAGTTGGGCTGATACGGTGGAGCGAGTGGGTCGCCGTCGTTCTGAGCATCGATTTCTGCTTGCTCGGATTCAGTGAGATATTTCGAAGGGCATCGAACCGTTAGGTTGTCGGCGTTGAACGATCCATCGACAAGCTTTTGACCCTGAAGAATGATCTCCGAATGATCGTTGAAAAATACTTGGCCGATTTCACCTTTGTAGATAACTTCTAGCTGGTCAATGCCGTCTTCGTCTTTGATAGAGAAGTGTGCCGTGAGACCATCGGCATCTCTGACGTACGAATCCTGTACGAGTTTGCCTGTAACTCCAACTTGCCGGTCAATTTCAGTCGGCGATGCTACGCCTACCTCAGCGACCGATAGATAGTCGACGGTAGCGCCTTCAAAGGCAGTGAATGCGAAGTATGCTAGTGCTGCTGAGACCAATATGAACGCGAACCCTAGCTTGGCGCGAGGCCCCATAAGTGTGGATGTCTGGGCTGTTGTGGCTTCGATAATTGGCGCTTGCTGTGCTTGGTCGCCGTTCTCTTGTGGCTCGTTAGTCATATTCGTTATCTACTTGCTTGGTGCGCCTTTAAGTCGGGAAATTTCATGCTGTAGCACTCGTTGTTTTCGTCCCAAATATAGAACGTATGCGAAGAATAGAGCCCATGTTACAGCGAAGACTGCAAACAGGTAACCGAGGTTGGTTTCCAGCTTTCCTTCCTCACGTTCTACGACGGAAAAGGCTGTTCCGTTTTCTGATGTGACAGTGATTGGGGCAAATCGCTCGCGGTGATCTCGTAATCGCCGAGCTGATTCAGAAGGGTCTGATTCTTGAGTCGAAACCCAACGATCGCCAGCCTGATTTTCTAGGCCGTACTTAGTTCCCTTGACGATCGTGAACGTGTGGATCGTTCCTGTGGAATCTGCAACTGCGAATCGGATTAGTGCCCCGGCATCGTCGGTTTCAACACCTACAACGATGCCGTTTATGGGAGGTGTGTCCTCGGCAGAAGAAATCTGGGTCAGACTTACCGAAACGGTGATTACGAGCACAATCGCTAGAGCGATTTGTAGTGTTTGAACTTGGATAGCGGTATTGGTCAAGGTCGGTATCAACTTTAATTGACTCCCGTCATTGCTGACGTAGATGAGGCTCTTTTTAGTTCGATAAGATCGTCTTCAGACTTACGGATTTTGTAACGGGTCTGAACCAAGTAAATAAACAGGAAACTAAACGCAATAGTCGATGCCAGAAGCACAATTCCGAGATCGCTACCTAAGGTCGACTCAGCATCGGCGGCAGGTCCAGTGATGATCGGCGGGTGTGCCTGCGACCACAGGTTGGCGGCGAAGTAGATTATCGGCGCGTCGATTGCACCGATCACACCGATGATCGCTGCAAGTCGTTGCCGCTGGGCTCCGGGTGGAAAGTAGCCTCGGAACATCAGGTAGGCGACGTATACAAAGAACAGGATAAGCGCTGTGGTTAGTTTTGCTTCGCCTGTCCACCAAACAGCCCAAACGGGGCGAGCCCAGATCATTCCTGATAGGAGCATCAGACCGCCGAAAATGACTCCGACTTCGGCCGAGGCAACTGCAAGTCGATCCCACTTCTCATTTTTCTTGAGCAGGTACATGAACGAGCTACCGCTAACTACAAATATGCCTAGCATCGATCCCCATGCCACTGGAACGTGGAAGTATAGGATGCGCTGGACTGCTCCCTGATTTGTTTCGGTGGGAACCCAGATGAAGATCAGATACAGCGCAAGACCCATTAGGGCGGCGCTGAGAATCAATAATGGATCGATTAGATCGAGGATTTTGTTCATCGAGTAGTGGTGTGCCAGTAATTTCTATGGAGCAAATACTTAGAGAATTTTATCACGAACGCGGTTTATTGCAGATAAAGCTTTGCATGGTTATGACGTGTCGATTTACATCAGACTAGTCTTCGAGGATGTGCTGAAAGATAAATGCTGACACCACCACGAATGCTACGTCAAAAGCAACTGCAAGTTGTAACCACTGCGCCATGTCGCTCCAACTCCTTCCGTAGACCATGTGGCTGGTCGATTCGACAGCTGCCATTAGGAGGGGAGTGACCACAGGTAAAAACAGGATAGGAAGCATTACTTCTCTCGCTCGCACCCTTACCGACATCGCAGCGAAGAGCGTACCGACTGCACTGAATCCGATAGTTGTGAGCAATGAGATCGCGAGCATCTCCCATCGGAACACGACCAAATTGAAGAGCACGGCAAAAACTGGAATTACGATGATTTGCGCAATTACTATGAATAGGAAATTTCCTAGTGCCTTGCCGAGGTAGATGAGATCACGACTGATCGGTGCGAGCATCAGCGCTTCTAGGGTGTCGCCTTCAACTTCGAGAGCGAATGCTCGATTAAGACCAGTTACGCCGGCAAAGGCGATTCCTGCCCACAACACGCCCGGACCAACGAGCTTCGCATTCTCTTGATTGAGATCGATTGCGAACGTGAATACGACCAGAACAAGCAATGCGAATCCGGCTACTGCAACAACTACATCCTTGTTGCGAATTTCCAGAAGTAGGTCTTTACGACCGATCGCCCAAATGATCGAGAAGGAGCCCATTAATAGCCGCCTTCATCAGATTCATCTGGTGATGAATAGGCGGCAATAATTTCGGCCTTGTCCTGCGCCGTATTGGTCGATATAAGGCCTACGTTTCCGTTAGTCAGCACGACTGCGCGATCGGCAATTTCAAGAGCATGCTCGACTATGTGTGTGGTCATGATGACCGTGCGACCTTGTGAACGATATTCGTCGATTATTTGGTCGAGTCTGGCGACGGATCGACTGTCAAGACCTGATTCTGGTTCGTCTAGAAGTAGTAGTTGGGGTGCGTGCATTAGGGCCCGTGCCAGAGCTACTCGTTTTTGAAAACCATGCGACAGCGTTCGTACTCGATGATCGAGCCGAGGTTCTATACCTACCTTGGCGGTGATGGCCGCTATGAGATCTTCGACGTTTTTGAGTCGGTACAAGTCGGCAAAAAACATCAAGTTTTCTCGCACTGACATGTCTCTGTAGAGCATTGGAGAGTGGAGCATCGATCCTGTGAGAGATCTAACGGCTGGCCCGTGTTTGGCGATGTCGTTGCCAAGCATGGAAATATCCCCTGAATCGACCTTAGTGAGCAACGCTAGGATGCGAAGAAACGTCGATTTACCAGCGCCATTGGTACCTAGCAGAACAGTAACTTCGCCTGTCGGTAGTTCAAGGTTAAGCCCGCGTAGAACAGCCGTTTCACCGA
Source organism: uncultured Dehalococcoidales bacterium (assembly GCA_963934365.1). Lineage (GTDB taxonomy): Bacteria > Chloroflexota > Dehalococcoidia > Lucifugimonadales > Lucifugimonadaceae > Lucifugimonas. Next base: position 5,438 of record CAWVYJ010000058.1, read on the forward strand.
AGTTCTTAACTACGGCTTCGGCTTTGACGGCTAGTTTTGTCGCTTGGCTAACCACTGGTAGGTGTTTCGTTAACTCTTGACTGCGAATCGATTTTTGAAGACGGCAGGTTGCATCGATGCGGAAGAGGCGAGTTTCCTGAGCATCTCTTCATCGTCGAGATCGGATTGTTCGATTCGAGTCATGTATCGACGTGCCACATCGTAGTAAAGATTGTCGGTGTCGACCATGCGGACGATGGTCTTGCCAGTGTTTGCATCTCGCATGTCTGCGAACGGAACAGGTTGAAGTCGGTTGTCGACTGTGCAGATCATTGCCCCTTGAGCCGTTCTTTTGTCTTCTTCTGGGTCTGAAAGCAGAAACCGCACCGCACCGTGACCCAGAGTTCGGGTGTAGTCAATATCGAACGGGATAGGTGGTGCAGATCGCAGCTCGTATCCGAGTGTCAGATCCACAACGTTCATCGCTTCGCCGCGCTCGGAAAATCGACGTTCAACTTCCGCTCTTAGGATGCGTGCGAATGGCAGATCAGCGAGTCGAATATTTCCATATTCATCACGAGGAATTTCGACACCGGATATGTTTAGAAGATCTTTAATGTTGAGCTTGCTGGCGACACCTTCGGCGATGATTGCAATTCCGTCGGGCCGGTCCAGAGTACGTCGCTTCAGAATTGCGCCTTCTAGGACATCACAAACTTCGGAAAGGCTAACGGTTTTACCAGGGAATTCTTCTGGGATGAGAGTGACGGTTGAAGCCGCTGACTTGCCAATTCCGAGTGCTAGGTGGCCTGCATGGCGGCCCATTGCGATGATGAAATACCATCGGTTCGTAGTTCGTGAGTCCTCTTTGAGGTTCATCACGATTCCTGAACCAACGTGGCGTGCCGTTTCATAACCGAAAGTTGGCATGCCACCCGGCAGTGGGAGATCGTTATCGATAGTTTTGGGAACGTGAGCTACGCGAATCGAGCCATTAGCGTATCGCGCAATTTCAGACGCACCGAATGAAGTGTCATCGCCACCGATTGTGATCAAGTTGTTGATGTTGAGCTTGTTAAGAGTGGCTACACATGTTTCGAGATCTTCAGCCCGCTTGGTTGGGTTCGTGCGTGAGGTGTGAAGAATCGAGCCACCGCGTGTGTGGATCGTTGCGACGTCTTCGATATCGAGATTCACAGTTTGCGAGGTGTCGCCTTTTACAAGATATTCGTAACCATTCTTAATCCCGACGGCTTCGTATCCGGAATGAACCGCTTCGATGACTGCCGCAGAAATGACGCTATTGATGCCTGGCGCAGGGCCGCCACCAACTAAAATTCCGATTCGCCTATTCTTGTTCGACATTCGAAGCTCTCCCGGTCGTTATCAGTAGAACGACCGAATTATGTACCGTTTTAATATTTGTATGCATCCAAGAATATGCGAAGCATACCGAAAGTGCCTGAGATTTGAGGAAACCGATTATGGAATATTCATGTTTCGGAATAGATTCACTCCAAACGTTCAATGGCTTCGTTATTACACTCGGCTAGGAGACCGCGTCTGATGCAATGAAAAGAGTTGACGTTAAGTTCCGTCGTAACGATCTTTTCAGTGTTTGTGCGGATGACCTACGAGTTTTGGGTGGACTGAGTGTTGCGGGTTGAAGCGACGGCCTTTGGCGAGGGTTTCGATCGGCAGAAGTAACTGGTTTCCGGCACGTTCATTGCCATCGGCGTCGGTGAATGTCACCGAACCTTCCCGATGTTGAATTACCGCTATATCGGCGTCGGCTCCAACTTTCAAAGTACCGATGTGGTCGGGTAGACCAACCGAAGCCGCAGGTTTTGAGCTGCCGAGTGCAATTGCCTCATCGAGCGAGTAACCGAGGTGGATGTACTTCGACAACGTGGTCATTAGATCGAAAACAGGCCCTCGAACGTTGTATCGGTGTACGTCCGACGATACCGTGCCAGGTCCTAATCCCTGTTCGAGGCATGTCTCCGCAACAGGGAATGAGAATGATCCAGCGCCGTGCCCAACGTCAAAAATTATGCCCCTGTTCATTGCATCCCAAGCGGCATCAACTACTTTGTTGTTATTGTCGAGAATGCCGTGGGGGCGGCCAGTAAACGAGTGTGTAACGATATCCCCAGGTCGAAGCTTTTCCATGAACTGCTCGAACTGGTTTACTGAACCGCCGACGTGGATCATCACTGGCTTATTCAACTCTTCACCAGCTTCGAGTGCTCGATCAAGGGAAACTAGATCGTTTGTCCCAACAATGTTGTCTGTGAGTCGAACTTTAATGCCGACGATTCGGTCTGCGTGAAGCTTGGCTGCCTCAACCGCTTTTTCGACTCGTGCCCAGCGAATGTCTTCAAGCTCGCCTATGTCGTTATCGAGCTGACCCATTCCCGATATGTGCAGGAATGCGAGAACTCGGGTCGCTGCTTGCTCCATTACGTACCGGTGGAAGCCAGCGATGGTATTTGCACCAGACGATCCAGCGTCGATTGCGGTCGTTACTCCGCGGTAGACACAGGCAGGGTCGGCTTCAATGGCGAGATGTGCGACTCCCCACCAGACGTGAACGTGAAGATCAACTAAGCCGGGAGTAACGACTAATCCTTCGGCTTCGATCACGTCGTGCGTGTCGGCATCGGAAATATAGTCTTCAATACCCGCTATTTTTCCGCCTGCGACAGCAATGTCTTTCTTCGCGTGGACTCCCTGTGCGGGGTCGACAACTGTGCCGTTTTTGATGACGAGGTCGTAGGTCATGAGGGCTCTTTCGTTCTGGTTTTGTTAAGGGAGGTGCCTTTCGTTTGTTCATCCTAATGGATCCGATATTCGAAGATACTAAACTTCACTGAGGAAACTTGCGAGTGGTTTCTCAGTTGGGTCGTTTATTTAACGCCGGCCAACAGAGGCTGTGAGAGACTGCTTAGTAGATATGAAACAACGACTTCACAAAATACTCGCCGCCGCAGGAATAGCTTCGCTTAGAAAATCTGAACAGCTGATTTCTGAAGGACGCATCACTGTAAACGGCGAGACCGCTCATATCGGTGATTTTGCCGATATTGAAACCGACGATATTGTTGCTGATGGCAACCAGGTTTCGGTTGAAACAAAGCGCTATTTACTGCTGAATAAACCAACCGGTTATGTGACAACGGTTACTGATCCGCACGACCGGCCTACAGTCATGGATTTGGTTGATGTTCGGGAGCGGATTTACCCGATAGGTCGTTTGGATGTTGACACCGAAGGTTTGCTGTTGCTGACCAACGACGGAGACTTCTCTCAGAAGATGGCTCACCCGAGTTTTGAAATCAAAAAAACGTATTTGGCGGAGCTTTCGGTTCCACTTACGGATGAGGGCGAAACACTACTTTCCCGTGGCATCATGCTCGAAGATGGACCAACTTCTCCTGCGAAGATAAGGATCGTTTCGAATCGTCGACGCAAGGTCGAGATCACTATTCATGAAGGTCGTAATAGGATCGTCCGACGTATGTTCGATTCTATTGAAGCACCAGTTATTCGTCTCCGACGGGTAGGTTTTGGTACTGTCAGATTAGAAGATTTGCCGAAGCGTGGCGTGCGAGAACTTAGCCGTAAAGAGGTCGAGTCATTATTGGACTTAGCAGTGGAGTCGAAAAAGCTCTCAAACCCACCGATCCCTTGGAAGAAGCCTGAAATCGAAACACGTAACGACCGACGACTCGCGTTTATCGCAAATCGTCCTGCAAGACCAGAAGGTTCGGTAGAGCGTCGAGCAACGTTCGATTCTGGCGATTCACGAAGATCTGGATCCAAGTCGAAACGACGTCAGGGTGCACGGCGCGGTGGTAGTTCTGCTATGCGCGGTCGCTCAGGCGGTTCTGGCGGCAAAAGTTCCGCTTCACGTTCTGGTCGACGATAACGACTGCTATTCAGTCAAGTTGGAATAGATTTCAATCGCTTAGTTTGCGCATTACTCTGCCCGGTAATTCGCCGTTTGGCTTGCCGTTTTCTAGGGCTGGCTTTCCGTTTACAAAAACGTAATCCATTCCAGATGAATAGACGTGCGGGTTTACAAAATCGTTGTGCTGCTTGACGTTCACTGGGTCGAAAATCAGTACGTCAGCAATTTGACCTGGAGCTAATCGTCCACGTCTCGATAAATTTAGGCGTGAAGCGGGGAGGGCGGTCATTTTGAAGACAGCTTCTTCGAGAGTGAATAGACCCCTCTGCTCAACAAACTGTTCAAGGATTATAGAATTCGTTGCATAGCTGCGAGGGTGAGGTTTCCCCGACGAAAGTGGTCCTTCATCTCGTAACGACGAACCATCAGACGCAATCGACATTAGTGGCCACTTTATTATCGATTCGATGTCTTGAAGCTCCATCGAATGCAACACATACGAACCCTCCGACTGTTCGTATAGACGTAGTGCGGATTCCTCTGGTTCGCAGCCCCATTCATCGGCGATGTCTTGCAGGCTACGGCCTTCGAGAGATTGATCCGGCGGGAAGCTAGCGATCACACATCCTTCTGCGGAGTGGTTCCGGTTGATGTAGTAAGTGACGTCTGATCGCACCTGCGCTCGCGTGTCGGCGTCTGAGAGCCGGTCGAGGGTCTTTTGTCGTCCGCCTTCCAGCGCCCAACGTGCGAACATTGCGCCCGAGAAACCGGTCGACGACCATTCGTACGGATATTGATCGCCAGCAACGTCAATACCTTCTGATCTTGCTCGTTCCATGCCTTCGATCAACTCGTAGCCACGACCCCAGAATTTAGGCCCAACGGCTTTGACATGCGAAATTTGAATGCGGGCGCCAGTGCGTCGACCGACTTCGATGGCTTCAGCGTGAGCCGGGAAGAGTCCGCTTAGGTCATCGGCTTCAGATCGGATATGAGATGAATAGAGCTTGCCACGATCGGCAGCCGGTTGGGTGACCGCAATGATTTCATCAGCGAGAGAGTACGAGCCGGGTCCGTACCAGAGCCCGGTCGACATACCGAGTGCTCCAGCGTCGAGAGATTCAGCGAATAGAGCTATCATTCGCTCTAGTTCGTTGGGTGTTGGCATGCGGGCTTCCATACCCATAACCACGCCGCGAACCGTACCGTGTCCGACTTGTGCTGCGATATTTATTGTTGAGCCAGCCTGTTCAAGGGCGGTCAGGTAGCCGTCCATAGTCGACCAGTCCAGTTGGTAGTCGGGATCGTACTTGTCGGTTCGGTCTTTGAAACCGGTAATGGTGTTTTCGTTTAATGGAGCGCAGTAACTCATGCCGCAATTGCCCATCAGCTCGAAAGTAACGCCTTGGGTGAGTTTTGAATCGGCGTGAGGGTCAATAAGGAACGAATTATCTGAGTGGGTGTGAAGATCTATAAAGCCCGGAGTGACCATTTTTCCAGTGGCATCGATTTCCCTTGCTGCTTCACCGGTTATCTCTCCAACCGATATGACGGTATCGTCTTTGATTGCGACGTCGGCTTTGAATCGTGCTGAGCCTGTTCCATCGACTACCGTTCCGTTCCTGATGATGAGATCGAACAATTTTGTTTTCCTGCGAATGATGAAAGCTAGGTTTGTATTGATCCGATCGCCTAATTCATAGAATATGGCAGTTGGATTTTTCGAATGGGCACGAGCATACCGCGGATACGGGAGTAATATGTTTCGGCTCAGGATCAGATCTCGTCAATGGTGACACATCAATTCTGTAGGCATTAGGCGACGGAACATTTGCACGCTGGCGGCTATAGAGTCGGTTTCGAACATCGAAACGGCCACCGGAAAGAACAAAAATATGAAGTTTGTAAGATTTTCAAATGGCGGCGAAGCTGCTTACGGTTTTGTAGATGGCGACACCGTAAAAGAGATTTCTAATTCGCCGATTGGTCATGATTACACCGAGACGGGTGGTACGCACGACCTGAACGAAGTCAAGATCCTCGCTCCAAATCCAAACCCAAGCAAAATGCTTTGCTTGGCGTTGAACTACGGTTCTCACCTTCTTGGTGCCGACCGACCTACTCGCCCGCAGCCGTTCTACAAGAACACCAATGCGATTATTGGTCCTGGGGATCCAATCAAGCTTCCTGCTGATGCAGGTCTTGTCGTTTGTGAGTCGGAACTAATTGCCATCATGGGTAAGGAAGCCAGCAAGGTTTCTGAAGCGGACGCTCTTGATTACGTTTTCGGCTACACAGCTGGTAACGACGTGAGTGCTCGTGAATGGCAGTCGGGTGCTAACGCTGACATTCAGTGGTGGCGCGCCAAGTCGTCCGACACGTTCGGTCCAACAGGTCCGTTCATCGTCACGGACATCGACCCTCAGGATGTTGGTATTCGTGGTTTGGTAAACGGTGTTGAAGGTCAGAAGTGCCACTCATCAGAGATGATTTTCACTACTGCTCAGGCGATTGCGTACCTCAGCACATACGTGACTCTCTACCCCGGTGACATGATCTGGACTGGTACTTCGGGAACAACTCCGCCAATCAACGTTGGTGGCGATGTGACTGTTGAGCTTGAGCACATTGGTGTGCTCCACAACCCAGTCATCGCTGGGTAGGTGCCAGTGTCACGTTTCCTTGCGGTTCGAAAATAACTGACTAAATTGAAAA
>CAWVYJ010000059.1:0-11689 GCA_963934365.1 uncultured Dehalococcoidales bacterium
CAGACTTCCGCTGCGTCAGACGGTCTTGGGGCTCTTAGGACGTTTACGAATTCCAACCACAGTTCGTGGTGTTGGATCTCCTAATGCTGATGATGAACGGTGTTGAGTTTGGTACATAGCTTCTTGAGCAGCATGCCCAGGCTAACCAGCCGAATCAACCGAAACGACGTGCTAAGCCTGCTGCTCGTACGGGCAAGATGACTACGTCAAGTTAGAGTTCGCCTTCGTCAAGCCTAGTAAACACAGCTAACTATCTAATAAGAAAACGCCCTCATCATCAAGACGTTTTTGTTTTGGCCCAGTTTTACGTGAGCAATCGGCTTGGTACTAAAAATTGGTACCCCCGGAGGGACTCGAACCCACAACCTACAGGGTAGAAACCTGTTGCTCTGTCCAGTTGAGCTACGGGGGCACTCACACTATTCTAAGGGTAACCATGCCGGAGGAACCAATGCTGTTTAGAAGAAAATTAGCCAACGGCACCGCTATTGCGGAGTCGTTGAACTTCTTTTGGTTCTAAAGAAAGGAGGCTGGCGAGTATATCGTCGGTATGTTCGCCCAGTGATGGTCCAGGTGAAACAACTTGATTGGAACCTTCCGTCGATATTGCCGAGCTAACTTGTTTGATCGTCCCGTAAGTCGGGTGCTCAACCTCGACGATCAGGCCACGTGCCTTGATTTGTTCGTCTTCGAATGCTTGTTCGATCGAATTAACTGGTCCAGACGGGACGATGCCCCTGAAACGATCTAGCCATTCGGCGTTATTTTTTTTCAATAGTCGTTCGGAAAGTATCGGAATCAGAATTTTACGATTCTCATAGCGCAATGCGAAATTAGCGAATTTTTCGTCAGAAATTAGTTCTGGCAATTCGATGAGTTCAGCGAATCTGCGCCAAAAATGTTCTTTGGCACAAAAAACGTTAATCCACCCATCACGTGTCTCGAAGTTCTGAGCAGGCACCAACGTCTGGTGCGATGAACTGGGCGTTCTTGACGGTTGCCAGTCGGAATTCAGTTGCCAAGATCCAAAATAGGTGAGCATCGATACAGCGGTGTCAAGCAAGCTGACATCGACGTCTCTGCCAACACCCGTTGTGTTGGCCTCGAGCAGAGCAGCTACTAAACCAAGAGCAGCTGCATAGCCTCCGGCGAAGTCGATTATTGATACCCCAGCTTTTTCCGGAGGTCCATCTGGTTCGCCCGTAATCGACATGTAACCGGCCATCGCTTGCATTATCGGATCGTAGCCAGGTTCTGCGGCTCTAGGGCCTGTACGTCCAAATCCTGAAAGTGAGCATGTGACTATCGATGGGTTTAGCGAACGTAGCGTTTCGTAGGTGAGACCGAGCTTTTCCGGGAGATCGCCACGTAGATTGTTGAAGACCGCATCTGACTTTTCGACAAGCTGATGAAATATTTTTACGCCTTCTGGCTTACGAAGATCAATTGCAATCGATTTCTTGCCGCGGTTGAAGGATTGGAAATATAGAGAATCGGCGTTGTTAGTTGCTGGTGGGACATAACGCGCTACGTCACCACCTGTCGTCGGATCTTCTATCTTTATTACTTCCGCACCAAGATCAGCAAGGTTCATAGTAGCGAAAGGCCCAGCACCGAACTGCGAAATGGCGAGGATGCGGATGCCGTGCAGGGGGGCTTTTCTCAGCGGCTGTTCGGTCAAGTTCAGGATTCCGAATCTTGGGCAATTTTGCCCTCGCCGAGAGTTGGGTGATTTTTTTTAGGAATAAGCACGTGTCGTCGAACCTCCATTACGCGCTCTTCACGTTGATTCGTTACTTCGGTTTCGAGGTAAACGACTCCTCGATCGCCTTTGGACGTTACTCGTAGTGCAAGGATGGTCGACGTTGTGTAGATGGTGTCACCGTGAAAGGTCGGACCTTCGTGTTTTACCGATTCATAATCTAAATTTGCGATTGCTCGGAGTGAAATATCGTTAACTGTTTGTCCGATAGCAATAGCGAGGACTAGGAGCCCGTTTACAAGATTTTGTCCGTGCTGGGTGCTCTTGGCGTAGTGGGCATCAATGTGGACGGGATGTTGGTTTTGCGTTAAAAGTGAAAACCACGAATTATCGGTCTCAGAGATTGTTCTACCAGGCCAATGCTTAATTACCTGACCAACTTTGAAGTCTTCGAAATAGCTTCCGTTACTCATTTTTATATTCTGTTCCTGATAGCGCGAGGTGTTTAGTTTGAATTGTTATAAAAATCCGGCATTTCGGAGTACGTTTTGGGCCCTTAGAATAACCGGCATGTCGATCATCTCTCCATCCAGTGATATTGATCCTCTGCCGTCTGCTTCAGCTTCAGCCGCTATTGCGAGCACTCGGTGAGCGCGATCAATTTCCGCGACGGTAGGCATAAATATCAATTCAATCACTTCTGCTTGGGCAGGGTGAATGGCGAGCTTACCTTTGTAACCTATGGATTTGGCGAGAAGTGATTCGTCTCGCAGCCCTTGGGAATCTCGGAATTTCGTAAATGGCGTGTCAAGGGCATGAACGCCGGCAGCCCTTGCGGCCATGGCTACTGCCGAACGAGGGTAGGCGAGTCCTGGTTCAAGTGCTGTTTGGGTGTTGGCTTCCGTTTCATCGACTGTGCGGCTAATTCCCATATCGGCTGAAAAATCTTCAGCGCCGAAAGCTGCCCACCGAATACGATCGCTTGATTTGCAGATCGAATAGGCGTTGATTACTGCTTCTGCACTCTCGAGAAACGGAAGGATGGCTGTACGTCCAATTGACACTCCAGCTCGACGTTCTGCGTTGACAAGTATGGCTTCTAGATCAGCTACTTCATTTGCGTTACCGATTTTACCGATGGATATTCCGATGATGTCATTCGAAATAACTGCATTAATGTCATCTTCTGCAAGACCTGATGCCATTGAATTGACTCGGGGGATAAGCAATTTTCCAGCTTTTGCTAGATACGGAATGTGCTCTGCCACGATTCGTCTGGCTGTCTGCTTTTCGCCCGAAGGGACCGAATCTTCGAGGTCAGGGATCAGCCATTTCGTATCAAATCCAACGGCTTTATCCAGCATTTTGGGTTGGTTGCCGGGTACGAACAGGAGAGTTCGTGGGTTTGACATTGGTTCGTTCAAGACTGTGATTCTTTTACTGTCGTTGAGATGGTGACGCTAAAATTATGGTGAATCATATAAGCGATGACGCGATGTTAGGGTGGTCGTAATCCCAGTTGATGGTCTTATAGGATTGAATTTTTCTCATTTAGAGGCTTGATTTGGTGCTCAACGGGTGCCGGAATGACATTGTGAATCTATGAATATGTTCCTGCTAGCTGCCGATACCGACCCTGTCGCAAAGGCTGTTGAATCGCTTCTCTCCAACATCTCCGGCTTCCAGCGTCTGACGGCTCAAGAATTCTCGGGTATTGATTTTGGATCTGAGGACGTTCTTCTCCTCGGTGAGAATGGGACGTCGAATGAATTGATCTCCCAAGCTGAATTACCTTCAGTAGGGATGATCCAGAACATTGGTTGCATGCCATCACCTGCACTTCTTGCGATCGCTTCACGATCAGAGTTGCAGGTAATTGTTGCAGGGATTTCACCTAACATTGCTCCTAGAGTCGCTAATCGAGTAATTGGTTTTACTGGGCCGTTAACTGTTCGTCCGCTGCCCGATTGGGGCGTGATTGGTGTCGGAGAAGTTGGGGTTGAGGTCGTAAAAAAAGCACTTGCTACTCGGTCTTCGGTTGGGATTGCCGAGATCCGAACGCCAAGATCAGGATTGTTGACCGAACTGGGCGTTCGTCGACATTCACTGGATCTTCTGGTCGCAGGTTCGGATGTGATTACGATTCACGTTCACGCCGGTTCCACAACCTCACCATTAATTTCCGACCGCGAATTGAGATTGATGAAGTCAGATGCGGTTCTGATTAACACTTCAAGCTCTTCAGTTGTAGATGAGAGTGCTGTTATTGAGGCGCTGGAACGCGGCGAAATCGCCGGATATGCCACAGACTGCCCAGGTGATGCTATTTCCACTACCGATGAATCGTTGGCTGCATCGGGAAAGTTGATTGTCACTACTAATCCTCTGACGAATCAAATTGGTGCACCTCAACAGCTCGCCAAGTATGTTTTAGCAAATGCAGAAGCGTTCAAAAGCAAATCGACTGTTCGTGGAATATACGAACCGATTGATTTTCCTACGATTGGTGACCCAAGCTTTTGGTCATCACGGATGAGTCCACGTCAGGACTGAGCCTAATCGGCTGCTGGTGATGATGCTTCGAGCTTGTCGATTCTAATCGCGCACGCCTTAAATTCAGGCGTTTCAGTGATGAAATCGTAAGCATCTGAAGTGAGCCGATTTGTCTGAGTTAAGTCTGGGAATGCAAAGCTCATGAACACAGTTCCGTGGGGTGATGTATCCGTCACTTTGATAGGAACTTCGACAGATCCTCTTCTGGAACTGACGATGACTTTCTGACCGTCGACGAGTTCCATTTGCTCCGCATCGAACGGATTGATCTCAGCAAGCTCCGACGGAACCAGTAGTTCAAACCCTGTAGCGCGGCCAGTTTGGGTGCCTGTGTGATATGTCGAACGACGCCTGCCGGTAGTGAGTATTAATGGATATTCAGAGTCGGTTGGCTCTGCTGGTGGAATGTGATCCACAGGGGCAAAGTAGCCGGGCATTCCAGAGTCCATCTCGTTTTCGTGCAGAAACTGAGTCCCGGGATGATCTTCAGTTGGGCATGGCCACTGAAGCCCGCCTTCGGAATCCAAACGGTCGTAAGTAATACCGGTAAATATCGGTGCCAGCTGTCTCATCTCATCCCAAACGTCAGAGGCTGAGTGCAGGTTTTGGACCACTCCGAATCGTTTCATAATGTCCAACAAAATGTCGACATCCGTGCGTGATTCACCAACAGGTTTTATAGCCGGCCGAACGCGTTGAATTCGCCGTTCACTGTTAGCGAAAGTACCGTCGGATTCAGCAAATGATCCAGCTGGCAAAACAACGTCGGCAAGCTTTGCCGTGTCGGTCATGAATATGTCTTGAACCACGATGAAGTCAGTAGCTTCGAGCGCCGCTTGAGCGTGATTGGTATTAGGATCAGAAATAACAGTATTTTCGCCCATAATATAGGCAGCTTTCACCCTGCCTCGAAGCATCTGGTCCATCGCTGTAATTTTCGTAATTCCGCGACGTTTTGGAAGGTCCGCACCCCACGCTTTTTCGAACTTTTCACGCACACCAACTCGTTCGATTTTTTGGTAGCCCGGAAGGTCGGTCGGCAGTGCTCCAGAATCAGACGCGCCCTGCACATTATTTTGACCTCGAAGCGGGTTCACTCCTGCATTTGGTTTCCCAAAATTCCCACCGAGCATGCCTAGATTCGCCACCGATTGAACATTGTGCGATCCGCAAGAGTGCTCGGTGATCCCGAGCGTGTAGCAAATAGCCGCCTTTCCAGACGCAGCTGCGTATTCTCGGGCGGTAGCGATAATGTCTTCGGCGGGAACGCCGCAGATTTCTGCTGCATATTCGGGCGTGTAGAACTCAACATGCTTAGCGAGTTCTTCGAAGCCTTCTGTGCGGTTTTCGACGTAGTTTCGATCGTAAAGTCCTTCTTTGATCATCACGTGGGCGAAGGCGTTGAACAGCGGAATGTCAGTGCCGATGTTGATTTGTAAATGTCGAGTCGCCCATTTAGTCAGTTCGATCTTGCGAGGGTCGATCACGATGAGTTTTGCGCCGTTTTTGACAGCGCGTTTCATTCGTAGTGAGATTACCGGATGTGCCTCAGTCGTGTTTGATCCTACGACCAACAGAAGATCGGTTCCTGCTAACTCTTCAATCGAGTTAGTCATGGCACCTTTGCCAACCATGACCGCCATACCGGCGACCGTTGGAGCGTGTCAGGTACGGGAACAGTTATCGATATTGTTAGTACCGAAACCTATCCGGGCGAACTTCTGCATCAGATAATTAGCTTCTGTGACCGTACGCGCTGACGACCAGCAAACTAGAGAATCGGGACCTGAATCATCTCGAATGGCGGTGAATCGTTTTGTGACTAGATTGAGAGCTTCGTCCCACGACGCACGCCTGAACGAACCCTTCTCTTTGATGAGAGGGTATTTGAGTCGTTCGTCGCTTTTAACGAACTCCCACGATGCGAACTGACCTTTTACGCAAAGAGAGCCGCGACTTGGAGCATCGAAATCCGGCTCAGTCCCCTTTAGTTGACCGTCTTCAGTGAGCAGATGAATACCGCAGCCAACTCCGCAATACGGACAGATCGTTTTTGTGCGTTCAAGATTTTCGGCCTTCGTAGTTCCGACGATTTTTTTGTCTGTGAGTGCTCCGGTAGGGCAGGTGTTGATGCATTGCCCACAGAACGTGCAAGGCGATTCAAGAAGTTTATTGTTAAAGAACGAGGCGATTGTATTTTCTTGCCCACGACCTTTAACTGTGATTGCTCCGGCTTGCTCCCAATCATTACAGATGTTTGTGCAGCGGAAGCATGAGATACAGTAGTCGTAATCACGCTGGATGAACGGATTGTCGTCGTTAGCTTTCTCTCGAACAACTAACGAAGGAAATGCATCCCATTTCGCATCGTATTCTTCAGTGGCAGTGTGCAGTTCACATTTCTTGAATGAAACGCATTTGGGACAGTTGACAGGAGATGACGTTTCAGAGAGCAACATTTCAAGAATAGTCTTGCGATAGTCGGTGATCGAATCGGAGTGTGTTTCAACCCGCATTTCTTCTGAAGCAAAGGCGGTGCATGCGGCGACTTGGTCTATTTGTCCGTTTACCTCGACATCTACTAAGCACATGCGGCAAGTGCCCTGAGGGCCAGTTCGTTCGTCGAAACACAATGTTGGCACGTCGAAGCCGGCAGATCTGATGGCGTCGAGAACCCGAGCGTCGGTACCACAATCAATCGTGATTCCGTTCACTTCTACATTTAGTCTATTTTTGACTTGTGTTGTCATAGGATGAAATGTTGTTATTCTTTAGCCAATATGATCAAGCTTTGCCTTCAGTTAGTTTAGCTTAGAGACTATGCACAATTGACCTGAGATGAGTTACGAATCGTTGTTAGATGAACTTGAAGCTGAAGACTCGGCTTGAACTTCTTTGATGCGACGCCATACGATCCAAATTGCGATTACCGAGATCGTGCCGATGATTGGAATATCGAACGGCTTCGAGACGTCTCGAATCGAATCGTAGTTCTCTCCAAGAAGAAATCCACCCCATGCTAGGCCGAGCGTCCAAGGTAGGGCGCCTATAAACGTGAAAATGGCGAATCGGGTCACGTTCATTCTCGCGATTCCGGCAGGGATCGAGATGAATCCTCGAACGCCAGGAATCATCCTAGCGACGAACACCGTGAGTTCTCCTCGAGTTTGGAACCACCGTTCGGCTCGTTCAAGGTCTTTCTGAGTGATTAGGACGTACTTGCCGTACTTCTTGATGAAAGGACGTCCCCCCGCACGTGCGACGTAATATTCGGCTAGTGATCCGATCAAGCTTCCAACTGCTCCCCAGAAACCAGCAAGGAATACGTAGTTGACTCCGTGACCGCGATCTAAAACGAGTCTCCAGCCCGCGAGCGGCATGATCACTTCGCTTGGTAAGGGAATGGCTGTGCTTTCGATCGACATCAAGACGACAACGCCAAACCATCCCATGAAGTCATACACGTCAGTGGAGAACGTCAGAACCAATGTCTCGAGCGCGTGAATGAGATCGGTCATCGGATCTATGGGAGTTTCTCCAAAAGGTGTCGGAAAGCAGAAGAGCAGAAGTGCTGAGCCGTAGGAGTAGCCGCACTTTAATGTGATACGACTCTCTCGCCCAACATTAGTAATTCTAACAGCGGTCGTATTTATTAACTATCAAATTCTGGAGCAGCAGCGCGCACTGGCTTCAAGGCTATTTGAACTGGAAGCTCGACGGAGAGGGCACTCGGTTAGGAATCATGGGGAATTCCTCAAGCAAAGCCTCGTAATGGGTGCCCTGCGAGGCTTTGCTGAGCGACTTGAGGTATTGAGCATTGGCTGACTGACACGATTCGGTGTAGAGCGCATCTGACATGTGACACGCACTGCTCAATTAATGCAGCGTTGGATCACAGTAGTTAGCTCGTTTTGCGCACACTATCACCCACGACTACGCGTACGTTATGTAAAAAATGCGAAATATACGCACCAACTGCATGCAAGAATAAATCATACTTGATAAATAGTATAAAAAAGTGATTGTTCCTAATTAGTTTTATATTTGTACAAAATTAGTTAGGAACAAAGACAGAACAAGTTCTTGACTAACCCGGGCGTGTTTTTGTACTCTGTATCGGCGTTGTTCGGATGGGTTAAACTCAAAATATTTTCGGTGACAGTGCTGGAAACGCTTGAAATCCGTCGCCAATTCAGGCGATGTTTGGATCGTCAGGCAGCTACATTCAAATCAGATACTCGACTGAACTACAGGGAGGGGAAGAATGAAAGGATCCAAGACTAAGAAAATGGTTCTCGCTGAACGGAAACTGAGGCGTCCGCTTGAGCGTGCATTGCCGGAAATGGTTAATGAGGTCGGTCTCACTGGCGCTGCGAAACGCATTGGGGTTAGTAAAGCTACGTTGAGCTATTGGCTACTGAAATTGGGTATTGAAATCCGACGAGTCGCTCTTGCTCCCGGCGAAGAAATCGAGATCAGGCGCATCTCTGGCTCATGAATCTCATTCGCTACTTGTTCTAATCAAATTCAGCTTGGAATTCTATCCAGTTGTAGATTGACCCTGTTTGGGGCTGTTGCTAACGTTGATTGACGAATGATTTTTCCGGCTGACTTTCATTACTAACAAGCCAGCTGAATCAAAGGAGGGAACAGTGCCGGGCAAACGCATATATCTATTATTAGTGGCTTCGATTGCAACTCTTTTTGTGATCTCAGCATGCTCTGAAGAGGTAATTCCGACTCAAGAGCCAGTTGAATTCCAGCCAACAGCGGCTGTAGAGGTTGATCGACCTGACAGTTCGGGTGACGACGACGAGCCAGTCGCTGAAGCTCCTGCGACAAATGCTGGTGATGCAGATGCAGGTAAAAACCTGTTCGTGAGCTGTAGTGCCTGCCACGCAATCGATGACAAGAAGGTTGTTGGTCCTGGTCTCGGCGGAGTTTACGCAAGAGCAGGAGATCGAACGTCCCTCGACGCAGACGCCTATATTGCGCAGTCAATTAGAGAGCCTAATGCTTTCGTTGTTGATGGCTTCTCTCCACTCATGCCATCGTACGATTACCTCAGTGAATCTGATGTCTTGAACTTAATTGCATACTTGAAGACTCTCGACTAACGAGTCGAAGCCTGTACAGATAATTTAAAACGCCTCGAGTAAATCTCGGGGCGTTTTTTTGCGTTGAAGATCATGCGGCTTTCTCGAATTGCACGGCAGTTAGTCCATAGGCGGCTACGACCACGTGGCTCCTACAATTGAGGCGGCCTGATACCCGGCACCGAAGCCGTTATCGATGTTTACGACCGATACACCAGGCGCACACGAGTTCATCATGGCTAACAGTGCCGCAACTCCACCGAGACTGACGCCGTAGCCAACGGAGGTCGGCAGGGCGATCACAGGTGCTTTGACGAGTCCACCAACAACGCTGGGCAGTGCACCTTCCATTCCAGCGACCACAATCACGACTCGAGCGTTGCTCAGTTCATCGATCCGACCTGAAAGTCGGTGAAGGCCAGCAACACCGACGTCGGTGATCATTTTCACGTCGCAGCCCATGAGCGAAGCCGTCAGAACCGCTTCACGCGCTATAGGTAAATCGGATGTTCCCGCTGCGACAACGACTACACCTTTGAGCAGATCTTTTTTATTTCGTCGGTCTGCCCAAATTGCACGTGGCCCCTCTTCCCAAACAGCGTCAGGTACGGCTTTATGGAACAATACAAACGCTTCTTCCGAAGATTTGGTGACTAAAACAACATCGGAATTCGCATAGATTTTCTCAGCAATTTCCGCAGTATCTTTTGGTGTTTTACTTAGTCCGTACACTACTTCAGGAAAGCCGATTCTTTCACCACGATCATGGTCTATGTTGGCGAAACCGAGATCGGAAGTGGGCGCCGTTAGGCTCAGCTCGGAGGTGGCTCGTTCTACCGAAATTTTACCGTCGGCTACAAGTTGCATGATTTCGCTGATTTGAGATTTGTTCATGGACGATCGAGCAGTTATCTGGCTGTGGATAGTGAGCTGTTTAGAGAGCCGTTCAGTGTTTGAATTACATATCTTATCTGGGCAGGGACTTACATGAAATGGCTCACAAACCACACCACGCTAAATTGACCAACCCTTGTGGTCGTACCTATACTTCGACCGCCTATATTGTGGAATTGTGCGTGCGCGCATTAGCATTATGAGAGTGATAAGAGGATTAGCATGCAGGTAACTTGCCTTCGAGAAAATCTAAGCCGTGGATTAGCTAATGTCAGCCGGGCCGTAGCGTCCAGAGCTACGTTGCCTGTAACTCAAAATGTGCTTCTTGAAGGTGACAACGGTCAACTCAAACTGACCGCAACGAATACCGAGATATCCATCAGTACGTGGATCGGTGCGCAGATTGAGGGGGAGGGGAGTATCACCGTTCCCCACAGAATGTTGACCGACTTTGTGAACTCACTCCCCGGGCAGACAGTAAAAATCGACTTCCAGAACGACCCTGTAGGCGTAATCGTCACTTGCGACAAGTTTAATGGCACTATCAACGGCATAGCGGCTGAAGAATTCCCACCGATTCCTACAGTGGACAGCGGATCGTCTGTGACAATTCCTGCAGACACATTCCGTGGTGCGCTTGGGCGAGTCGTATTTGCTGCTGCTACTGATGATTCTCGTCCCGTTCTAACTGGTGTGAAGATTGAACTAGCAGACGATTCGTTCACGTTAGCTGCTGCCGACGGATTCCGCCTTGCAGTCGAGACTGGGAAGCTTGGAACTTCCGTTGAAACGGAAGTTGGTGTAATCGTTCCTGCTAAAACTCTTGCCGAGGTTGAACGATTGCTAGGCGATGGATCTTCAAGCGTGGAGTTGTCCATCGATGCCAACGGTCGATCTGCCAAGTTCCGTTTAGATACCTCTGAAGTAGTGACTGCGCTGGTGCAGGGTACGTTCCCTGATTACGAAAAGCTGATTCCGACTAGCTACGGCACCAAAGCGACTGTTGATCTTTCAAGCATGGTTCAGGCGACGCGTGCAGCTTCGATTTTCGCCAGAGATGGAAGTGGAATCATCAGGATCATCGTAAGTCCGGGTGAAGACGATGGTGTAGGAGCAGTGAAGGTCATCTCGCGAGCTGAAGAAGTTGGTTCAAACGAGAACGAACTCGATGCAAAGGTAGAAGGCGAAGAAACCAAGGTTGCGTTTAATAGTAAGTTCCTAATGGATGTTCTGAACGTGATGAATGGCGATGACGTCGATTTGGAAACCACGACTCCATCGAGTCCCGGAGTATTCCGGTCGGGTAAGCACGAAGGTTATACACACGTAGTAATGCCGATGTTCGTCCAATGGTGACCTATATTTGAATGCAGGTCATCTAAGAGTGTAGTCGCTCCCGCTAGATCGACTTTATCTCGATGATCCGTCGCCTTTACTCTCAACC
>CAWVYJ010000060.1:0-11397 GCA_963934365.1 uncultured Dehalococcoidales bacterium
AAGTCAGGTGGGCAAGGCGCGGCAGGTTCGTTCAGTAGCAATGCTGGTCGCCGTGTACTCGTAGCACGACTGCGAGAAAACCTTCCCAAGGCTTCAATCACTTAATCGCAGGTGAGTTAAAGAGATCGAGGCTGGGTGTCGTACTCAGCCTCGATCTCTTTAACAGAACCGGTACTTACGAACCGAAGCTTGGTTCTTCTTCTCGTTCGATCTTGGCGGGGTCTAGATCCATTGTCATTCCGATGCCCGACGGGGCGTGGATTGTGCCTTTGACCGGGGTTACAGGATCCTTTAAGAAGTGCTGGTGGATGGTGTTCCACTTGACCAGATATTCCTGATACGGAGTGTGAATTGGTGACTGTGTGACCGAGAAGTGAATTCCAGCGTTGGTCGAGTGACCGTGCGGAATCGTGATCAGATCGAAGGTAGTAGCGAGAGCTGCGATCTTCAGAACTTCCGATAGTCCACCAGCCCAGTAGATGTCTGGCTGAATGATGTCGAGTGCTTCGGCGTCGATGAACTGCTTCATGCCCCAGCGGGTGTAGTGGTGCTCTGCTCCCGACAGCGGAATATTCGTTGCTTCGCGAATCTTGCGATATGAATCAATGCGATCTGGCATAGCGGTTTCTTCGAGCCAGCGAGGATGGAATTCCTCAATCGCCTCGGCTAGTTTGATTACGTAGTTAACGTCCATCGACTGCCAGCAATCAAGCATGATGTCGTCGTCGTCTCCGAGAGTTTCTCGAAGGGTTCGCACCATGTCGACGTTCTTCTTGAATCCTTCTGCGCCAGACATCGGACCGTGTCGGAAGAACCACTTCTGAGCCGTGTAACCTTCGTCTTGCTTCTCTTTGGCACGTTCTGCGACTAGCCCCATATCGAGAACGTGGTAGCCGAGCATCGAAGCGTAGGCAGGTACTTCCGTTCTAGTCGGCCCACCGATGAGACTATAGACGGGAGCGTTGAAGTAGCGACCTTTGAGATCCCAGAGGGCGTTATCGATCGCGCTGATGGCAATCATCGTGTTGCCCTGGCGCCCGTGAACTGAGCCGCGGTGCATGATGTCCCACAGGAATTCGGTTGCGAGTGGGTTGCGTCCGATCAGATAACGGGTCAGTTCGTTTTCGACGATGAAGGCGACCGCTTTGTCCATCGGGCCGCCGATTCCGATTACGCCCTGATCAGTTTCGATCTGTACAAAGTAGGCGTCGTGGGCGAGTTCGTTCTTTGAGTTGGCTGAACCGCCGAATCGATGTTGCCCGCCAATATCACGGAACTGTTCGTACACGTCGAGCGGTTGGACGAGTCGTTCTTCCCAGAACAAACCGTCGGTTTCAATCGTTCCAAATACGTGACGAAGTCGAACTTTTTCGATTTTCATGTGACTCTTCTTTGATATTCCTGTTTGTTGAGCTTGACGGGTCGAATGACGCGCCCGTTATTGATGAGCGCGACTTTACCGTAGTGCCAACCCGTTCGGATAGCGGACGCGCTAAGTATCTACATAAGAACGGCCGAGGCGTCTTGGAACATCACGGATATTCCTACAGTGATTCGATAATTAAGCGGGCTTTTGCGGGCCAGTCGACCGTGGTTCCAGCGGCTCCCGAGCGATACGCACAACGAAGCGCGGATTTGGAATCGGCGATACCCCAAGTTCTAACTACAAGCCCGACATTGTTAGCATCGTCGATCTGTTTCTTGGTTACCTTGTTTGCATTCGGGTAAATTCCAGAAAGTCCAAGATCTATGGCGGCTTTCAATGAAGCCTTATCTATCTTTTGAAGCAGCCATCCGTGAGCGATGTTTGGCATTAGCGCAATTGAACGTTCGAGTTGTTCGAAATGAAACGACGAAATTGTTAGACCAGGAGAGATCGAATCGCCAGTGTGCTGATCGAGCCAACCCCACTGCTTGAGCGACTTCATCGAAACAGCAGCGAGGTCCGATTGAGATGATTTGAGTTCTAAGTGAACGTGCGCCTTCCCAGAATATCGTTCGAGGAACTCGTCGAGAGTAGGCACGAACGCATCTGGATACGCCATCACACCGCGCACGCCAGCGCCATCTTCTGGACCCTCAAACCAAAGTCCTGCATTCAGCGATTTAACCTTGTCAATTCCAGTTTCAGTGACAAGTCCTGTTGTGTCGGTCGTTCGATCCAGAGTGTCGTCGTGAATAAGAACGGCTATGCCATCGCTGGTCAGCTGGACGTCGGTTTCAAAATTATCGAACCCGAGCGAAAGAGCAAGGTCGAACGCCTCGAACGTGTTTTCGGGGGCGTCGTATGAGGCACCTCGATGGGCAATCAGGGTGAAGTCGGGCTGTTTTGAATTATTTGTCTGCTTCGACATTTATGTGCGGGATTCTTGATAGTTCGAGAAGTCATCTGAACAATTAATAGGACGACTACTAGTAAAAATTCAACTCAGTGTAAGTGACACCCATCGAAAAGACCGTACAATCTGGATTCCGTGCCAATTAATAAGATTTTAAACTCGTTCGCCGAAGCCGTAGCCGATATTCCTTCCGGTGCGTCGATCATGATTGGCGGATTCGGTGGTGCCGGCGGGCAGCCTACTCGCCTGATGATGGCACTTCGTGACCTAGGAGTTGGCGATCTAACGATCATAGGCAACGTTGCTGGTATATCTAAAACAACGGGATATGGCTGGCCAGATCATCTAGATCCGATCGACCAGGGCATGTTTTTCGAGAGCGGGCAAGCGACGAAAATCACTTGTTCCTTTCCTGTCCCCGGAACGACCAATCCGCTAAGTGAGATCGAAAAGGCGTGGCGAGAAGGTAGGGCAGAGGTAGATATCGTTCCGCAGGGCACACTTATCGAACGCATCCGAGCCGCTGGAGCTGGTATTCCGGCGTTCTACACTCCTACTGGAGTCGGTACACCGGTTGCAGAAGGCAAAGAACATCGTGACTTCGAAGGTCGAATGTATTTGCTTGAAACAGCGATTTCGGCGGATTTCGCGTTGGTCCGGGCACAAAAGGCCGATACTCGAGGTAATCTGCAATACACTGGCACCTCTCGGGCATTCAATCCGGCGATGGCAACTGCAGCGAAGGTCACAATCGTAGAGGTAGATGAGATTGTTGAAGTCGGCGGTATCGATCCTGAGCGCGTCGAAACGCTGAGCACATATGTAAATCGTATTGTTCAGCGAGAATCAGGAGATCCGCTACCGTGAACAATTCTGGATACCCTGCTGGAACCGACCCTGCACCACGTCTTGATCGTGCTGCTGTTGCTAAACGTGCGGCTCGTGATCTCTTCGACGGCTCAACGGTGAACTTGGGCATCGGCATTCCGGCGTTGTGTGCCAACTTTCTACCCGATGGAGTCGAACTGCTTTACCACGCAGAGAATGGTATTCTCGGCTTCAAAGAACTTTCGGCTCCTGGCGAGGGCGACCCCAATTTGATGGACGCCGGTGGCAAGTTCCCTAAGCTCGTACCTGGTATGGCATTTTTCGACTCCGTCGAGTCATTCAGCCTGATTAGGGGTGGACACATTGATGTGACTGTATTAGGCGCGCTTCAGATTTCGAGAAATGGTGATTTAGCGAACTGGATTATTCCTAAGCGCGGAATTGGCAGCATCGGCGGTGCGATGGATCTAGCTGCGAACGCAAAGCGAGTTGTGATTGCCATGGAACACACGGCGAGAGGCGATACGCCAAAAATCGTCGAGGAATGCACATTCCCGCTGACCGCACCCGGATGCGTTGACGAGATTATTACCGACATTGCGGTAATCGAGATTGATCGTGAAAGAGGCCTAATGATTCTGCGAGAAACTGCGCCGGGCTGGTCATTTGGTGATGTTCAGGCTCGAACCGAAGCAACTCTGGTCATTGATGGCGAAATCATTGAAATTTCGTAACAATCAAGATTAGCTTCCACGTGATCTGACGGTTTTTGCCCGGATTACGCATGTAAAATCAAACGATGTTTGAGTCACTTTCCGACAAGCTTGGCGGAGTCTTCGGCAAGCTTTCCAGTAGCGGCAAATTATCTGAAAAAGACATCGACGCGGCTCTACGCGAGGTTCGACTCGCGCTTCTCGAAGCAGATGTCGACTTCAAAGTAGCGCGCCAGTTCGTCAAAAATGTCAAAGAACGTGCTGATGGCGACAAGATTTACGCCTCGCTCACCCCTGGTCAATCAGTAATTCGAATCGTACGAGACGAACTTGCTGAAATCTTAGGTGGAGAATCTGCTGAGCTCGCCCGGGCTGACAAGCCGCCGAGCGTCATCATGCTCGTTGGACTTCAGGGTGCTGGTAAAACCACTCTCGCCGCTAAATTGGCTTTATGGCTGCGCAAGCAAAAGCAGCCCGTGATGGTGGCAGCTTGTGACCTACAACGTCCTGCAGCCGTCGATCAGTTGAAACAGCTCGGAAAACAGCTGGATCTACCCGTTTATTCGGAAGAGCCTTCAAGCTCCACGCCTTTAAAGGTTGCCAAGGCAGCCTACAAAAAGGCCCAGAAAGAGGGCGTTCACTACCTCATTCTCGACACAGCGGGCCGCCTCGCTATTGATGACGATCTGATGAGCGAACTCGAAGATATTCGCGACGCCACTTCACCAGTAGAGACACTACTTGTTCTCGACGCTATGACAGGTCAAGATGCCGTACGTTCTGGTGGCGAGTTCAATGATCGTATCGGTGTCACTGGAATGGTGCTCACCAAGATGGATGGTGATGCCCGCGGTGGTGCCGCTCTTTCCATGCGATCGGCAACTGGCGTGCCTATCAAGTACATCGGTGTCGGTGAACGACCTGATCAATTCGAGGTGTATCACCCGGATCGTATTGCTTCACGGATTCTGGGCATGGGCGATGTCGAGTCGCTTATCGAGAAGGCAGAAGTTCAGTTTGATACTGAAGAAGTTGCCGCTCTCGAAGCGAAGATCAAGAAGAATCAATTTGATCTGAACGACATGTTACAGCAGTTCCAAACCATCAAGAAAATGGGATCGATGACCGATATTCTCGGCATGATTCCTGGTATGGGCTCACTTCGAGGCAAGATTAATCCGAAAGACATCGATGAGAGCCAAATGGCACGAACCGAAGCGATTATTCACTCAATGACGATGGCCGAACGAGAGAACCCTACGATTATCAACGGCTCACGTCGTAAGCGAATTGCCAATGGCTCTGGAACCACGACTACGCAGGTCAACCAGCTTCTAAATCAGTTTAAGCAGATGCAGAAGATGATGAAAAAGATCTCGGGTCCGGGCGGCAAGCGCGCACTAATGGGTATGCTAAAGGGCTAGCTCGGTGTTTGGCATTTATCCAGCGGTCTGTTCGTTACCATATCCGGCGTATCGTCGATAGAATCAGTTACTTGAATTTCACTCACACGAATGTCCATTTTTGGCTCACGGAGTTTTACGAACGATGACAGTTGCCCACTTGCGTACGTACACCATTAACAAAGGAATGCTCGACAGCTGGCTCGAGGCCTTCCCGAAGCTCATCCCTGTAATGGCTGAAGCCGGTATCAAGGTTGAAAGCAGTTGGGTTAACGAAGAGCGCACTCAGTTCATCTGGATTCGATCGTACGGCGACGATGTTGCAAACATCGCAACTGCCGAAGCCAAGTTCTACGGAAGCGAATACTGGCTGGCTAACGTCGACCACGTCCGAAGCCACCTCTCGCACCGTGAAATCGTTCAGATCGAAACTGCGTAAAACGCTAAGTCCCTAGCGTTGCGCCGTCGAAGTCGGGTTGACCCATGAGGAAGTCGGTGGCCGCAATGGCTTGACGACCTTCGAGTTGAACTTTCTTTAGCTCGATCGACGCTGACCCGGTGCCGACATTTACTCGGCCTTGGTCAATCACAACTACGCCAGCGCCTGCTGCTGCCACAGATGCCGATACGGAACTAATCTGAGCATCAAGTACCTTTAAGCCCTTACCGTTCCATTTAGTGAACGTTCCCGGCCAAGGATCGTAAGCACGAATCATTCGATCTATGCGTTCTGCAGGCGACGCCCAATCTATCTCACCGTCTGATCTGTCGATAAGCCTGGTGACGCTCGCCTTGGTATCGTCTTGTGGCTCTGCGGCAAGCGTCCCCTCTTGAAGCCCTCTAAGAACATGAGGGAGCATAGATGCCCCTTCCTTAAACAGCGCATCTTGCAATACTGCACCTTTTTCGGTTCCCGATAGCCGTATAGGTGTCGATTGAGCGAGAATGGGCCCAGTGTCCATTCCTTTGTCCAGCAGCATTATTGTGACGCCAACGGTGTCATCACCTTCGAGGATTGCCGTTACGACCGGGCTTGGTCCTCTGTACTTCGGCAATAGCGATGGGTGGATGTTAACTACCCCCATTTGCGGCACTTTAAGAATTTCCGCTGGAAGAATTCTTCCATAAGCCACTACTACGAACACATCAGCCTTTAGCGCAATGAGCCGTTCTAGCTCTTCAACGTTGTTTCTAAGATCTTTTGGAGTGATGACGGGTAGATCGCTTTGTATAGCAAACGATTTAACGGGTGTGGCTGTCTTTTTTCTACCCCGACCGGACTTTCGGTCGGGCTGGCTGTAGACCGCGGCAATGTCGTGACCCGCTGCGATCAACGACTCAAGAGATTCAGCAGCTTCAGCGGGCGATCCAAAAAATACTATTCGCATGTGAACACTTTATAAGCATTGCGCCGGGCGCGGCGCGCTGAAATCGCTTGTCCGGTCGACGCTTGCATTGTCGGAGAAATGTTAATTTTAATGGTCGTTCAAACTTGAGCGTGATTGTTGTCACAATATTGTTGGGAAATTGGTCATAAATTCGAGCCGATTGACCCATTGCAGGGGTTGCATACACCAGCCTACCGCATGGTACGGTTGCCCTCAGGTCTGCACCACCTCTGGCAACATCCATCTGCCGAAAACGCTGACCACAACATCCACATAAACGGTCGATATTTTATAAGCCATGATTACTGGCTCAGGGACACTTGTGTCCAAAATTAGTGAGGGTTTGGCGACGGATAACGCACGGCAAATCTGGTCAGCAGTTCTGGGGCAGCTCCAACTTGAAATACCCAGGCCCAACTACGAAACGTGGTTAAAACCTACTTCAGCGTTAAGATTATCTGATGATATTCTCACGATTTCCACGCCGTCACCTTTCGCAGCAGAGATGCTCGAGAAGCGTCTTTCAGGAACAATCCTCAGAACCGTTTCACGAGTAGCTGGACGAAAACTTGAAGTACAGTTCAAGGTCCAAGGTTCGAACCATGAAGTGCGTTCAGAAACTCTGATTTCAGACCGCTCTGAAACGTCGGAATCTGAGCCAAATGATACCGCTGGGAAAATCGACTACGCGAAGTCCTATGCGCTCAAGCCATCTTTCAATTTCGAGACATTCATTACAGGCCCATCAAACCGTCTTGCGCAGGCTGCCGCAGCCAAAGTCGCTGAGTCGCCAGGAAGTGTTTACAACCCTCTATATATATATTCAGAAGTAGGGCTAGGTAAGACGCACCTGTTGAACGCCATTGGTCACACGCTCGTTTTGCGTGGTCTTAAGGTTATGTATGTAAGCAGTGAGCGATTCACTAACGAGTACATCAACGCTATTCGCGAGGGAACGGCAAATAAGTTCCGCGATCGTTACAGAAGTCCCGACGTTCTATTAGTCGATGATATTCAATTCATCGCTTCGAAACCGCAAACTCAAGAAGGTTTCTTCCATACGTTCAACGAGTTGCATATGACTGGCAAGCAGATTGTCATAACTGGCGATGAACCAGCAAGCAAGAGTTTGCTACAAGAACGTATCCAGTCGCGTCTTGCAGGTGGACTCGAAGTAGACATACAGCCACCTGACTACGAGTCTCGATACGCGATATTGCAAAGTAAGGCTCGAAATCTTGAGCCAGCGGTTCTGGATCAGATAGCTCAACGTGCTCACCAGAACGTTCGTGAACTAGAAGGTGCACTGAACCGAGTTATCGCCTATTCGCAGCTGATCGGAAGTCCGGTTACGACTGAACTCGCCGATCAAGCACTCAAGAGTCTGCTAGCTGAAACTCCAAAAGACGTTGCGTCGGTTGATGAAATACTAAAAGGAATTTCAGAATTCAGCGGTGTAACGGTCGATCTTATTACTGGTAAACGACGAGACAAAGCGACAGCCGAGGCACGTCGTATGGCAATGTACATGCTGAGGGAAGACACTCATCTAACTTCAACGAGAGTTGGAGAGGCACTCGGCGGTAAGGATCACTCGACCGTTTTATATGCTCAGAAGCGCTTTGAGAAATTGTTGGCAACGGATAGCTTGGTAAGACAGAACCTCGCCACAGTTAGAGACATCATAATTCGAGCTCGCAGGGTGAAACTCACAACAAAGTAGATGTTCGTTCTAACTACTGAGCACCATATCGAAGTAACGATTATTGAAATCCTATAGTTCATATCCATTTTGCTTTGTGAACAACTGATAATTCGTCGAACAAATTCATATGTTTAATGTGAATATAATCTTACGATTACCTGAATAAATATTTATATATTTTGTTTTATTTTTTCACCAATAATTTATTCGACAGCAAATTAGTTACTAACAACGGATTTACATATTTGGCAGTTCGTTACTAACCGTTTCTTAACAGTATCTTTATACTCAAACTAAGAGCGTTATTCACATATCAACAATGGTTACTGATATGAATATTAATTAAAAGAATAATTATCTAATCCGGTTATCCACATGTTAGATTCTGCAGTAATAGAAGTCCGCGCTGGAAATGGTGGACACGGACTTGTCGCTTTCATTCGAGAGGCGCTTCTTCCGCGTGGTGGACCAGGTGGTGGTGACGGTGGTCACGGCGGAGACGTAGTTCTAGTAGCAGATAAATCGATCAACACTCTTACGAAGTTTCACTGGCAACCTCATTTTATTGCGAAAAATGGGACCAAGGGCGATGGCCATGTTCGTAATGGTGCCAAAGGTGAAGCTGTTGAAGTATCTGTTCCGGTAGGGACTGAGGTTTGGGTTTGGGAAGATGCCAAAGATAAAGAACTCATAGGTGATATGAGCCAGCATGGGCAGCGGATGATCGTTGCTGAAGGTGGTCGTGGTGGATGGGGAAACGCTCACTTCGTAACAGCTACTCATCAGGAACCACTTCTGGCTGAAGCCGGAGGAGATGGTGAGATCCGTCGAGTTCGTCTAAATCTTAAGCTTATTGCTGACGTGGGTCTCATAGGAATGCCGAACGCCGGTAAGTCGAGCATATTGACGGCTATTAGCGCAGCTCGGCCTAAAGTAGCCGATTACCCGTTTACTACACTTGAACCAGTTCTAGGCGTGGTTGAAGCGGGTACGCAGGCATTTGTTGCGGTAGACATTCCTGGGTTGATCGAAGGTGCTCACACAGGCATTGGATTAGGGGACGAATTTCTGAAGCATGTTCAGAGAACGCGTGTTCTTGTTCACGTTGTTGACGGTAGTGAAGACGATGTTCCGGGCAGAATTAAAGCGATCAATGAAGAGATCACTCAGTACGATCCTGAACTTGCAAAGAAACCTCAGATTTTGGCGGTCAATAAACTCGATCTTGATGAAGTGTCGGTTTTGAAAGAAGAGATTGAAGAAGCTCTTAAGGATTCTGGTGGACTTCATTCCGAAACGTTCTTCGTTTCTGCTGCAACATACGATGGTCTGGATGACCTAAAACAGGCGATGTTTCACCTTTTGAGCTCGTCTTACGAGAACGAACCGCCGGTTGCAGAAGTACCTGAAGAAGAAATCCCCGTGCTTCGACCGGTTGTAAGAAAATCTACAGAAGTCGTAGTTCGAGAACCTGGTGGCCAACTTCGGATTGTTCACGCGAAAGCGGTCCGTCTTGCTAAGGGCAGTAACTTGGATTCGCATGAAGCTCGATTGCAGTTTCACCGACGTTTGGATCAGTTAAAAGTTACCAAAGCGCTTAAAACTGCCGGTCTGGAATCGGGTGATACGGTGTTGATCGGCAACTGGGAGTTTGACTGGGACTAATGTTTACTTCACGCATCACCAAGAGAGTGGGCGTCTTTGGCGGCACGTTCGATCCGGTTCACAACGGACACTTAGCGGTAGCGTTCGCAGTTCAAGAAGATCTTGAACTGGATCAGGTGCTGTTTGTAGTTACTTCCGATCAATGGCTGCGTGAAAATCCGTCTGTTGCATCTGCAAGCGATCGTTTGCGTATGGTTGAACTAGCTGTATTGGGCGTGCCAAATTTTTTGGCATCTGATATCGATATCAAACGAGAGGGATCGACCTATACAGTCGATACTCTCAATGACTTGCGAGATGAACTTGGTGACTCAGCTGAACTATTCTTGATCGTTGGTGCAGACTCCGCGCTGTCGATGGATCGTTGGAAAGACGGTAATCGGATTCCTGAGCTGGCTAATATCGTTGCCGTGGCCCGGCCGGGCCAGGATTTTCAGATCGACGGCCTCGGTGATTCACACCCTGCGATCGGGGCAGAGTATCTTGAGGGTCCAATGATCGACATTTCGGCCACCCGCGTGCGGGATTCTATTTCGGATAAGCGATCAGTCGGTGACTTGATCCCGAATTCGGTCGCTGAGTTCATAGAAAATCAAGGTTTATATAACTAATAGGGAGCATTTTTGCGCATGGACAACGGATCTGACATCAAAAAGATTGCAACTCGCTTGTACGATCGTGCAATGGAGCTTGATTCACTCCGTTTTGGTGATTTTACTTTGTCATCAGGTGCGAAAAGCACCTACTACTTCGATGGGCGCATGCTTTCGACTGATCCTGAAGGTGCAGATCTGATTTCTCGGGCGTTCAGTATTGCGATGGATGATGCCGTAATAGAGGCGTTTGGTGGTCCTACAGTTGCCGCCGTTCCTATTGTTGGTGCACTGGCTTTACGTTCGCATCTGGATGGCAAGAAGCGCACAGGGTTCTTTGTTCGACCCGAGCAGAAAGAACACGGCGCCGGTAAGCAGATCGAAGGTAATCTTCATCGGGGCATGAAAGTCGCTGCCTTTGACGACACAATTTCAACCGGTGGTTCGTTGTTCCCAGCAATAGACGCGGTTGAGGCGAGTGGATGCAAGGTTGTGCTAGCTATGGCGATTCTCGACCGGCATCAAGGCGGCGATACCGAGCTTGCGCGCAGAGGTATTCCGTTCTTTAAGCTGTGGGAATCGACGCCAGATGGGAAAGTAACGATCGCAGTTTGACTCTGTGACTTTCTGAGTGATGATGCTTAAGTCCGATTAAAATTTTCTCAATTAGCGATATGTCGTTTTGCGTCGTTTAGATGCCGAAGCGATTCCATTGTTGCTGGGCTCTTTCAATTCTTCTCAAATATTAGTTCGAGCTTCGCAT
>CAWVYJ010000061.1:0-11098 GCA_963934365.1 uncultured Dehalococcoidales bacterium
GACGGTAAAAAAGCGCTGATCACTGGCGCACGAAAAGGTATCGGCCGGGGGATTGCCCTCACACTCGCAAACGAAGGGGCCGATATTGGGATTAACGATATCGTCGACGATGAAGTCTCGCAGCGAGCAGCCGAACTTGTTTCGAACAGGGGCGTCAAAGGCACGTTCCATGTTGGGGATGTGAGCACGGTCGCGGGTATCAACTCCGTAATCGATTCATTTATCGCCGAGCATGGTCGTATTGATATTCTGATCAACAATGCAATCTTCCCTGATCAGGCACGACCGTTGTTCGATACGGATGAAGTTTTCTGGGATCGAATGATGGATCTGTCGCTTAAGGGATACTTCTTCGGTTCTCAGCGCGCCGCCAAGGAAATGATTGCCCAGGGTACGGGTGGAAGTATCGTTTGCCTTGCCAGTGTTCATGCGTACACGGCGATTGAAGATTGGACAGCCTACGGAACGGCCAAAGCCGGACTTCGTCGAATGGTCAAGGGCTTTGCTATAGATCTAAAAGGTCACAACATCAACGCTAACTGCATCGCTCCGGGAGCCATTTCTAATGTTCTTCCAGACAGCGACGCCGATGATGTAATTGATGGCGCACCGCACGACTCTTCGCGATTCACAGCACGTCTTCCAGCTGAAAAGGGTGGGCTACCAAGCGACATTGCGAACGCCGTTTTGTATCTGACTTCCGAACTAGGACAATACGTCAACGGAGAAACGATTCTGGTCGATGGCGGAATGGTCGCCACCAAGACTATGCAGGACTAAAACGAGTAAACACAAGGAATCCCCTAACCAATGACCACAAAGCTTCTTGAAGGCAAGAAAGCGCTGATTACCGGCTCACGCCGAGGCATTGGCGCGGGTATTGCTCAACTGTTTGCCGAACATGGGGCAGATGTTGGGATTAATGACATCACTAGAGACGACGAAGCCGATAAGACGATCTCTTCGATCGAAGCGATCGGCCGAAAAGCATCATGGCATAAGGCAGATGTTGGTAATCGTGAGGATCGTACCCGTATGCTCGACGAATTCATCGAGCAGCATGGTCGTATCGATATCCTCGTCAATAATGCTGTTGCTTCACGAGATATGCACTTCACCAAGATCACCGAGGAATTCTGGGATCATCTGGTCGGGCATGCACTGAAGGGTTATCTCTTTCTTGCTCAGGGAACGGTGAATCGTATGATCGAACACGGTCACGGTGGAAGTGTCATCAACATCAGTAGCGTCCATAGCTATCGAGCTTGGCCACACGATGGGGTGTACGGAATCGTTAAGGCTGGCCTAAACCGTATGGTGCAATCGATGGCACACGATCTTGCTGGTTCAGGTATCACCGCCAACTGTGTTGCGCCTGGCTATATCGATAGCAGAGTGCTGCCACAGGAAGAAGAGCACACACGTGCCAATGATGACTATCTCGGTTCTGCGATCGACTTTATCCCGAGTCGCCGAGGAGGACTTCCGAAGGATATTGCTGGCGCTTGCGTTTTCTTGGCATCTGAACTTGGGGAGTACGTAAACGGTCAAACAATAACTGTTGACGGTGGCTTTCTGGCCGGTGGTGTACCTCAAGATTCGCAGCCGCTCGAACCGGGCATGCCGGGAGCCGCAGAGTAACCATGTCGGAGCAAGACGAGTTCAGCGACATACCGCACGTCGAAACGAAGGAAGAACGTCTCGTTTATTCGACGCCATGGTTCGATTTCTACTACGACGAAACGGTTCGTACCGACGGTCAACCCGGCAACTACTCTTGGGCACGTATCCACTCTGGTAATGGCGGCGTCATGGTCGTTCCAGTGACTCCTTTGGGGCAGTATCTGCTGATCAGAATTTATCGGTATCCGGTGAAAAAGTACATGTGGGAATTTCCAGCAGGGATGATCGAAGATGGTGAAACGGCAGTCAATTCCGGCGCCCGTGAACTGGAAGAGGAAACCGGCGTGAAGGCTGACAGTGTTGTTCTTTTGGGTTCTCAAACTCCAATTAGCGGATTCGTAGGCGATACGTTCTACACAGTGCTTGCGAACCTGCCTGAAATCGAGTCGGTCGATATTATCCCGCAACTCGATGAAGGCATCGTCGACGCGAAGCTTGTCACTCGGCAAGAAATTGTGGCGATGGCGGCAAGTCAAGAAATCGAAGACGGTGTGACCCTGATGTGCCTAGCCCGCTACTGGGCGCATTTGGAACTTAACGCCTGTGAATCTGGTGGAGAAGCATGAAAGATATTTACTCGCATATCGAATCGCACGTTGATGAATCGATCCAGCAGCTGTTCGAGCTTGTTCGCCAGCCATCGATATCGGCGCAGAAAGTTGGCTTTGATAAAGCCCCTGGTCTGATGAAGGACCTGCTCGAACGCAATGGATTCGAGGCTTTGATTATTCCCGTACCAAACGAAGGTCTTCCAACCGTCTACGGCTACATGGCGGCTTCCGAAAATCCTGAAACAGCGCCGACACTCTTGTTCTACTGCCACTATGACGTGCAACCTGTTGACCCGCTTGAGCTCTGGAACACCGATCCATTCGAGCCTACACAAATAGGTGATCGACTTTACGGTCGCGGAATGTCCGACGACAAAGGCAACATCGGCGCCCGACTCGCAGCAATAAGGGCGTTCGTCGATGAGCGAGGGGGCGTGCCATGCAACATCAAGATGTTCTGCGAAGGTGAAGAGGAATCAGGCTCGATAAATCTTCCAGATTTGATTGCTGAGCGAGGAGATGATTTCAAGGCTGATGCATGCATTTGGGAGGGCGGCGGACGAAATCTTAACGGCGACCCATTCATGTATCTAGGACTCAAAGGCGTCCTTGGCGTCGGTTTAAGCGTGAGTATGCTTTCTGGCGACGCACACTCATCATATGCCGCCATATTACCGTCGGCTGCTTGGAGGCTTCTTCAGGCTCTGCAGACCATTAAGGACGTTGACGAACGTATTCTGATCGAGGGATTCTACGATGGAATCACCGAACCGACTGCCGAGGCGGTAGACGCGGTAGAAGCGCTTCCCGACGATGCTCCGGAATGGCTCGATACGTTTGGAGTTTCGGGTTTTGTAAAAGGACTTGATGGTGAAGATCTTCGTAAGCAGCTGACGTTCCAGCCGACAGCGAATATCGCTGGACTCGACTCGGGGTATCAGGACGCCGGCCTGAAGACTGTCCTTCCTGCTGCAGCCAAGGCAAAAATGGATTTCAGACTCGTTCCTGAGCAACGTCCTTACGACATTTTCGACAAACTTCGAAAACACCTCGACAAGCACGGATTTGAAGACGTCGAAATCGAGGTTCTCGGTGCTGTAAATCCTTATCGCACTGATCTAAATTCACCGTGGGTGCAATTAGTCGCTGATACAGCTGAAGAGATTTACGGTCGCCAACCAGTGATGACTCCGAATATGGCGGGGACTGGTCCGATGTTTGATTTCGGCGACACTCTGGGTATGCCGATCGCCACTTCAGGTATTGATCACCCCTCTCACAAAATTCACGCACCAAATGAAAATATCACGGTTGATGATTTTCTATTTGGTGCTAAACACGCTGCGTTGATAATAGAACGATTCGCCCGCGACTGGGGTTAGATCTGCAAAACCCCCTGTAGAATTGGCGAGTTTTGTTGAACCTTTAGCCGGAGAAAGCTTCCGCATATGGCCGTAATTCAGCCCACGCCTGACCACGTATTGGACAAGGCGACCATCGAACAACTCAAGCGCGTGAACACCACTGCTGTCGTCGACGTGCTTGCCCGTAACGGCTATGAGCCTCACTACGTTTACATGCCGAACGTGCGAACGATGAACCCCGGTCAAAGACTCGTTGCTCGAGCTATCACTGTTCGATTTGTCCCAGCTCGGCCCGACGCTATGGCAGAAAAGCCGGGTGGAGAAGAATCGCCAGAGTTCGCAGCATTCGAGCTGGCCGGTCCCGGCGACGTAATCGTGATGGAATCGATGCGCGACAAGCGAATGTCGATTGGTGGCGACATCAAGTTCCTACGGCTCAAGCAGCGCGGAGTCGATGGGCTAGTTTGCGATGGCGGCATTCGCGACATGCACACCGTTCAGGACTACGGTGTTGGAATGTGGGGACTCGACAAGACATCGAATCTTGGAACCCGGGTTGGAACGCCTTACTCGACGAACGACACGATCGCAGTTGATGGCATTCTCGTTCGACCAGGCGACTACATCGTTGCCGATGACGATGGCGTAGTCGTTATTCCTCGCGGAGTTGCATCAGAAATCGCACTAAAGGCAATTGAGTACGACGATCTTGAAGAGTGGATTAGGGCACGCCTCGACAAAGAGCAGCTAACGCCCGGTTTGTACTACCCACCTGACGACGCAGTCATCGCCATGTACCGCAAAGAAAAGGCAGAGAACGTGGGCAGCTAAAGCTCGACTTCGATATCCAGTCCGTCATAGGCGTATTGGATATCGAGACCTTCTGAATCTTTCAGTTTGGCAAGTTCGGCGTTCACGGGAACGTGATCGATGTCATGCGTTGCATCGATCAATAGAGTGCGCTTGGCTCCAAGTCGACGCACTTGAGCGATCGCCTCTTCAACAGTGAAATGAGTGCCGTGAGTTCGAGCGGGTCGTAGTGCGTCGAGCACTAGAATTGTCGACCCTTGGACTAGCTCTGCGGTTTTCTCAGAAATCTCAGAAGCGTCAGATATGTAACTAACATCGCCGAAGCGATATCCGAAGCATTCCCAGTTCTTACCGTGTTCGACCGGGAGCGGGGTTAGCTCTAAACCGTCGGCACTGAACGGCGTTGAATCGATAGTGTTGAATTTTAGTTTTGCAACACCGCCGCCAGTTTGCTTGCTGCGGTCGACCAGGTAGTAGAACAACTTCTCAACGATCTGAAGATCGACTTCCCGCAAGAAAATCGGTAACGACTCTTGGGCATTGTTCGTCCAATCTCTCAGATCGTCGAACCCTCCTACGGCATCAAAATGGGCGTG
Source organism: uncultured Dehalococcoidales bacterium (assembly GCA_963934365.1). GTDB lineage: Bacteria > Chloroflexota > Dehalococcoidia > Lucifugimonadales > Lucifugimonadaceae > Lucifugimonas. The sequence continues at coordinate 5,005 of CAWVYJ010000061.1, forward strand.
TGTGATGACCAGTGCGTCGATAGTACGCACATCAAACTTTGGGAACAGTTGTATCGCAGATTCATAAAAGAACTTCCCGGCATCGATAACAATATTGCTTGTGCGGCCATCGCTGAAATTGCGCTGGATAAGTAACGACGTATTACGACGTCGATTCGGAGACCCGGGTTTTACAGCATCGGGACAAACCGGGCAGTCGCTGTCTGGATTTGTGAGACATGAAACTCTCGGCACACCTTCGGATGTACCAGTACCCAGAAAAACGATTCGAGATTTTGCGGCCGAATTTTTACCAGCGGCAGAATCGAGATTTGAGTTGTTCTTGGTTGTCACAGAAATTGGCATCACCAAAGGATACCGCTTGTGTGGCCATTTATTGGTGGTTATTGGAAGCGACTCAATGTGGGTTCACGCTAGCCCAAATTCTCGTGTCTATCTTCATCGCGTAAGATCCACACTTCGCTTAACCTGAATGGTGTAACTAACGGTAAACTTTGTGCCGTTCAGGAATTTATTACCGTCTGCATAAACAGTTCTGCCACAGGCGCAGTACTAGAAGTAAAGAAAAGAATATGAAAAAGACCATTCGTGGCGAACTAAAAAAGAAGCTTCATGCGGGCGAAGTTGTAGTTGGACCGTTCGTCATTGTCCCTTCAGTTGCGATGATCGACACGCTCGGTTACGCCGGCATGGACTTCTGTATTCTCGATACCGAGCATGGTTCACTCTCAATGGAGACGGTAGCTGATCTTGTTATAGCAGCTCAGGGCACGGGCGTTGCACCTATTGTTCGAGTCGGTGGTAACGAAGAATGGCCGATTCTTCGAGCTCTCGACATCGGAGCCGACGGGGTACAAGTTCCTCAGATCAACCAGAAATCAGACGCTGAGAAAGTTGTTCACGCTGCTAAGTACGCACCTCTGGGAGAGCGCGGTGTATCTGTATTCACACGAGCTGGAAACTACTACAAAGACGATGCAGTAGACCACCCGGCGCGTCAGAACGAAGAAACCATGACGGTGGTTCACATCGAGGGACAGAAGGGACTGAACAACCTCGAAGAGATCATGACGGTTGATGGAATCGATGTTCTCTTTCTTGGCCCATACGATATCTCACAATCGCTGGGTGTTCCGGGTGACGTTCGCTCGAAGATCGTTGAGGATGCTTTAAAAGAGGCAGCATCAAAGGCTCGAGCTCAGGGGAGGGTGATCGGTTCGTACGCCAAGGACGTTGAAATGGGTAAATGGCTCATCGACCTTGGTATTCAGTACTTGTCGATCAATGTCGATGCCACGATCTACATGCAGGCGTGCGAACGCATCGCCCGGGCTCTCAAGTAAGCCATAGTTACCACGCTAGTAACTCGATAAGTTTGCTCAAGTCGTCGACTAATTTGCCATCCCATTGGTTAGAAAAGTCGGCGTCCGGAGTCTAACCGGGTGCGTTATAAGGGGTGATTCGTATGGCACGTAATCCGAACTGATCTGCAACGACTACCTCTTGACTGTTGCCGTCGGCCATAGAGGCACACCCTTTGGTTTATGCATTAAGGCAGCGTGCTGCATTTTCGTAAAGCAGTTGATTCCACTTTTCAACCCTGCGGTCATGCGTCGCTACTTTGAGCTTGTCGCAAACCCATAGAATATTTTCCGATTCAGTTGGGTGTCCGTAGGTAAATCGGTCAATCTAGTGCTCACTCCATAGCGTTAGAAACTTGGCAGGATCGGCTCCTGGCGCCACTTCCATGTTGTTGATCACATACAGATAGTGGTTTCTGTCGTAATTGGCAATAAGCGTGCTGAACAGATCGAAAATGACGGCTCATGGAAAGCCTGAAAAGTCGTGCTCAAAGTAAATCTTCGTTCGGTTTAATACCAAATCCGGGTTCATTCTCGATCTGAATGTAGCCATCAACAGGCTCAGGAGCACCGATCCAGAGATCGTCTATACCACCTCCACGAACGCCCGGAAGTATCTCTGCGAAGTCTTCACATGCAGTTGCTGCGATGAAGTGCAGACCCCACGGCTCGGCACCACGATGAGGCACGACTTCAGCGTTGTTTGCCAGCGCCAAATTTATGATTTGTAATCCGGCCGTTATGCCACCACACCATGTGATGTCTGGCTGCCAGATGTCATACGCCTTAGTCCTCGCAATATCTGCGAATCCATGGGCTGTGAATTCATGTTCTCCGCCAGCCATATTCACTGGATAAATCTTGGTGCGTAGTACCCCAAGTTCTTCGAGATTATCCGGTGTGAGTATGTCTTCATACCAGTGAATGCCGACATGCTTTAAGGCTTTGTGCATTTTCAGGGTAATCTCGGAATTCCACGTCATATAAACGTCGAACATGACTTCAGCATCTTTGCCAAATGCGGAGCGAGCTTTTTCGCCCATGGCAACACCAACGGCCTCCGACTCATTGCCCTTCCACTGGAAAGGGAATTTTTGGGCAGTGAACCCGAGTTCAGCGTAGTAATTGGTGTCAGGTCCTGTTGCGTAGCACCGCATTTGATCTTTGATTGTGCTACCAAGTAGGTTGGCGACTGGTTTCATTTCTGCTTTGCCTAGTGCGTCGAACAAAGCAAGGTCTACTCCGCTAAGCGCCATGATCGCCACGCCTTTACGGCCATATGGCATTGATGCTGTGTAGAGAAAATCCCAAATTTCGGAAATATCGGAAATCGAGTCGAATGATTTACCTACGAGAATCTCGGCGAAGTGACCGTTTACTATCGCAACCGCTGCTTTGCCGCCACCACCGTAGCCCCAACCGATTTGGCCAGTATTGGTTTCAACACGGACAACGATCTGCCAGAGGTGAGTCCGCCAGGAGGGAGTTGTGTGCTGGTAGTTCGGGTAAACGGCACTAACGGATTTGATTTTCAATCGAGGTTGCCTAGCGATTCAGATTTGAGGAATTCTCATCGTAGGCAGAAATACTATCCCGATATCCTGGTTCACAACAGCCGAAATCGAATTGACGTGACACTGATCATAAAGTGGTGGTCACGCAATGTCAGTGCGCGCACCAAGATCGATTTACTTGCGGCTGCGTTGTTCGTGGATTGGCCCTAGAGACATTCGACATAGTCACCATACTGGTCGGATTCGACGTTAGTGTCGCCTAGGCAAAAAACTCAAGCTTTGAAAACGATCATCTAATTCTCCTCCGTTTAAGGGAGGATATGAACGACGCAGTTGATGCGTCGTGTCGAAAATGGATCGCCTGTAAGTTTCGGGCAACAGGCGCCAGATACGGGTTCTAATCCGACACAGACTGCTCTATACACAGTAGTTTTACTATGCCGTGTTTACGGTTAAGTTACTAATAACTGAGAGTTTATTGAGAATTTGCAGGCGAGAACATTCTTGATGCGACCTGCACTAACAAAAATCCCAAAGCACCCACGCCAGCGATGATAGCCACAGCCATCGGCGCACCCACCGATTCGGCAGCTCCGCCCATCGATAAAGCTCCGAATGGCATAAGGCCTATAACGAGGAATCGCACGCTCACTACTCGACCACGCATGTAGTCGGGAGTCATGATCTGGACAACCGTCATATTCACAACCATGAACCCAGTTGTTGCGAAAGCGGTAATCATGACCAAAAGAATCGAAAGCGCAAAGAATGGCGACAGAGCGAAAGCCGTTAGAGCTGCGGCTGCAAGAAGACCGAACACCAGTTCAAGCTTCTGGTGGGCGACGCTTTCTCCGATAGTCACCACACTAATCGATCCGATCAACGCTCCGAACCCAGCCGCAAGCATGAGCACGCCCAGACCACCAGCGCCGACTCCAAGCACATCTTCAGCAAATACTGGCATCAGCGATTGGAACGGTCCAACTGTCAGGATCATCACCATTGCACCGAGCATCAAAAATCGTAGTGTTGAATTCTGTAACGAGTAGGCAAGACCTGCCTTTACGTTTTCGACAATAGATCCCTTAGCATCATTCACGCTCGAGTGTTTAGCTGGTTTGAGGGTGGTGTACAGAAAAATTGCGGGTATGACGACAACAGCGCTTACACCGAGCGCCCATGTTGAACCGAGCAGCGGCAGCATTGCTCCACCAATAGCTGGGCCAATGATCTGCGCAGAGTTGTAGGTTGTAGCTGAAAGACCCACTGCGGTTCGCATTTGTTCACGGTGAACAAGCCCCGAGATCATCGCTTGTCTTGATGACACTGCCATTGAGAAGGCTATTCCGTTGACGACTGAGACAGTGAGTATGTGCCAAGGCGCCATTATGCCTGCCGCCGAAATACCGAATAGAACGGCAAAGCTTCCCAGCATAATGACGTCGGAAACCATCGTGATTTTCTTGCGATCGAATCGATCGGCTAACGCACCGCCTATAAGTGATAGGAACAGCATCGGCATCATCATTGCCGCTGTCACCATTGTCACCATCAGCGGTGATTGAGTGAGGTCGTACATCATCCAACCACGAATCAACATTTGCATGTTGAAGCCTGTGAAAGATGCAAATCCAGCTACCCAGTAACGTCGGTACTGGCTGTTACGAAGTACGCCTAGGGGATGCCCTCTCCGTAAACGTCGGACCGGGTGTGAGTTTGTTGCGGATCCATCGACTACTTTAGTAGTGCGCTGTCGGTGGAGCATTCGTAGGGTTGCCGTAACTAGAACTCCGTCGCTGTCCGGTGAATAGGATCCGCGCTTTATCTATTGATCTTTAGGAAATAAAGATAAGAAATGGCGTAACCGCCGTTCTCACTATTAACGCTCGCACTTCACAAGCCTAATTCCTATACATCTGACCCCAAAATATTGGACAAATCGCCCAATATGTCAAAAATTTAACTTTTAGTCAGTTGTCGCTCACTAACGCTGATTGGGGTGATTGAACCGGTTGAATTTTAGATTTTTGTCGATAATTCGTCTAATTGGTTATGTGAATTCGCGTTTACGGCCATACAATGGGCAAGTTGATTTGTTCCGATATCGGAATAATCGACAGTGTCGGGGTGTGGCGCAGCGGTAGCGCACTCGCTTTGGGAGCGAGGGGTCGCAGGTTCGATCCCTGCCACCCCGACCAACATAGAATCCCAACAAAGACCCAGCCAAGTGCTGGGTCTTTGAATTTAAGGTTTTGAATTACTGGAAAGGTGTGGTGCAGACGGGTGAAGGTCGAAGTAATGAAGTTCTTTAAAACGAAAATATGCTATGTTGTCGTTTATCAGATTTGTATTCATACTAACGGCGATTTTTTAAATGCGAGAAATGAATAAAAATACTTCCATTGCTACGGAATCAGATTATCAGCGGCTTTCTAAATTCCATGAGGCTTTGGCTGACCTGAGTCAAATTTCGGTGAGTGATATTTCAGTCGATGTTCTGTTTAAGATTGTGGTTTCACGGCTCGCGCAAATAATGCCCGCTGATTGTGTATCGATCATGATGGTCGAGAATGGCCAACAGCTGATGCTTTCAGCCGGAGTTGGTTGGGATGACTCACAGCTAGGATTAGTTCTCGCGCAGTGGGATACCGAATCTGATCCTGAATATCCGGATACGTTACGCGGTCCTATCGTCGATGTGAGTTCAGGCGTTTCGCCATCGATACACGGACTTGTCCCAGCGAGAGTAGGTGGGATTAGTGGTGCTCAAACTGTCCCGATTGGGAGCGCAGGTTTCCCGATAGGTGTACTTGGAATGTACGTTAAAGATGTACGTTCATTCTCAAATCATGATCTGACATTTATGAAATCCGTGGCATCGATCCTTGCCAATAAAATCAGACAACAAAATGCTTTGATGCAAGTTGAGAAAGTGACCCAAGATAGATCTGGTATATCTGAAATCACACGGATTGTAAGCTCGTCTCTTGATATGGACGAGATCTATCCGTTAATTGCGCATCAGGCCAAACAAATGCTTGATTTCGATCGCATTACAATCAACGTAATTGATCATGTGAATCAATCGTTCGCATTTACTTATATAGCCGGAGCGGAAAATTCAAGTTGGCCCAGAAAAGGTTCGCACCCGATTAAAGGAAGAGCGATCGACGCAGTGCTCCAATCCGGTAAAGGAATTATTGTTCAGCAGGACAACAA
>CAWVYJ010000062.1:0-11008 GCA_963934365.1 uncultured Dehalococcoidales bacterium
ACTTGGCGTTCGCCCCGACCACCAACAACCTCGAATACTGGCGACTCATGCCCACCCCAGTGGAAGTGTTGTCCGGGTTCGTCGGTGACTTCGATAGTGATGTCTGATCTATCGAACAAATCCTTTCGAAGCCGAGTACCTAGACCGGGGCCTTCTGGAGCAAGCATGTATCCATCGATCACTTTGATGTTTGTTTCGAGAACCTTCTCGTACCAACCGCCGTTACCGTAGAACGCTCGGCAGCTTTCCATAAGGAAGACGTTCGGTGCGTTCATTGAGATATGTGCGCAGGCAAATACGTTTACTGGGCCGGTCATATCATGGGGGGCAACAGGGCGCTGTTCAGCCTCGGCCATTGTGCAAATTTTCTTAGTTTCTGTAATGCCTCCCGTCCAAATCAAGTCAGGCATAACGATTTCGGCCGCTCCTGCCTTTAGGTATTCCCTAAATTGGTATTTGCTGATTAGTCGTTCAGAAACGCAAATAGGAGCTTCGATTTCGTCAGCAAGTCGTAAGTGGCTTTCGACATTGGTCGGTTGAATGAGTTCTTCTTGCCACATCATGTCGAGATGATCCATTGCCTTACCGATCTTAATCGCCGAGTTGAGGTTCCACCGTCCGTGCCCATCATTGGCTACTTCTATCTGATCACCAACGGCAGCTCTGATGTCCTCGACTGGCTTCAATAACAGCTTCATGTCTTCATTTGAAATGTGGGTACCGCGGTTGATATCAGCGAACTGATCGGTGAACGCCCACTTCATCGCTGTGATGCCGTCGTCGAGCAGGCTCTTTGCAAGCGTGCCAGCGTCCACGATTGCCATCTCCATATCTTTGTTTTCACCGTACTGGCCAGTCGTGTTGTACGTTCGAATTTTATCTCGACAAGCGCCGCCGAGCATGTTGTATATAGGCTGGCCAGCGACTTGCCCCGCGATATCCCATAAAGCGATATCGATCGCAGAAATTGCACGTGCTTCGGCTCCTGCGTATCCGAAAGCGTTTGCCATATCGAACATGTCTCGCCAATGTCGTTCAATAGCAAGAGGATCTTTGCCGATAAGCATTGGTGCGAACATTTCATGGACGCAGCCTGTTACTGCCCGAGGTCCGAAGAACGTTTCGCCTAATCCGATGTGACCCGTATCAGTTTTTACTTGAATCCATATGATTGCCGGAAATTCTTCGATTCGAATTGTTTCAATTGAGGTGATCTTCACGCTCTGACTCCGCTAGTTAATGACTGTTAAACCTTGATCAACGTATTCTATTGCGCATATTAGATTAGTGAGAGGAAATTACGTTGGCGAAAAACATGACTGAACGACTTGCTGCTTGCTACACAGGAGCCGTTTATGACGTGATGAGAGAGATAGGGCAACCTAATTGCGTGTTGCCTCATGACATCCGCCCGCTCGACGATACTCAGACTCTTGCCGGACCAGTTTGGACATGCAGTGGACGTATCGACGATTCAATTTCAAACGACGATTCGTTAATGAGCTGGACAGGATTACTAGGTAAAGCTCCGTCAGGGACGGTATTGGTTTGCCAGCCAAATGACTCGACGATTGCTCACATGGGCGAACTTTCAGCAGAAACCCTGAATCATCGCGGTGTGCTCGGTTATGTTGTCGATGGTGGCAACAGGGACTCTGAATTCATAAAAAAACTCGGTTGGCCAGTGTTCTTTCGCTACTTCACTCCGAAGGACGTAGTAGGGAAGTGGGCAGTGGAATCAATGGGCAAACCGATCGTAATAGGTGAAGTTGAGATCACGTCAGGCGACTGGCTTCTTGCTGATATCGACGGCGTATTGGTTATTCCCCAGTCGATGATCGAGTTGGTTCTCGACAAGACTGAAGAAATCATGTCGACCGAAAGTGAACTCAGGATGATGATCCTAAACGGCATGGATCCACAGGAAGCGTACAAAAAGTATCGACTTTTCTGAACCTCAAAAATTCGCTCCCAATCCGTTGTCTCGCATATTGGGCTCTGCTACGATTGTGATTCAATTCTCGATGTCGAATATCTTACTTTTTTGTTGAGGCTAACTTGACCACTGCTGAGACAGCGCAGAGCTCTAAATTACGTGAACAGATCAGGCAAGTGCTGAACGCTCAACCGCAGCCGACGGTAACGGTCCTTTCATCGCTTATCGCTATACAGGATTCGATTCACTATCTTCCTGACGAAGCCATTAAAGAGACGTCTACGTTCTGCGGTGAAACTATCAACGAAGTGTGGAGCGTTGCATCGTTCTACACTAACTTCCGTTTCACAGCACCCGGCGATAAGACGCTCGATGTGTGTTGGGGCCCTGCCTGCCACGTTGTTGGGGCGCAAGCTATTCTAGATTCGGTGCACGCTGCTCTTGAAATCAAAGAAGAGGGTGAAAGTCCCGACCGCAAAGTCACTCTTAAGTACAACACCTGTTTGGGTGCTTGTGCGCAGGGTCCGGTTATCGCAATCAATCATCATCTGATCGGAAAACAGACTCCGGAGTCCGCTGCGAATATCGCACGAGAGCTTCGAGGCCTGAACAGTTAGCTAACAAGCTAGTAGATCAAGAGCACTAGAGGGCCAGATAATCGATGACAACGCCGTTCGAAGAACTCCAATCCCGCGCGAAAGCACGCTGGGAAGAGCTGACCTCAGGTGATAGTGCATGGATAAGGATAGGCGGCGGTACTTCTGGTCAGGCGGTTGGTGCTGATGCTGTACTCGACGCATTTCGATCTTCTGTCGAATCGCTAGGCGTAAATGCCAACGTTTCGATGGTCAGCGCATTGGGTCTGATGTACCTAGAACCTCAAATCGATATTTTGATGCCAAATGGTGCAAGGGTTTACTACGGAAACGTTGAACCTGAAGAAGCTCAGAAAATTGTTGAGCAACATGTAAAGATTGGCGAGCCCCTTACCGAGCGGGCATTCGCTTACTCAGGCGGTGATGGAAACGGTGTTGGAAATCTTCCTGAACTAAAGAGCTTGCCTATGGTGGCTCTTCAACAGCGAATCGCAACTCGGAACTTTGGCGATACCGATCCTCACGATTTACTTCAGTATGTTGCAAACGGTGGTTACACAGCCCTGAACCGTGCTCTCACGGAAATGACTCCCGAAGAAATAGTCAATGAAATCAAAGCGGCTGGACTACGAGGACGTGGTGGCGCTGCCTTCCCTGCCGGTGTGAAATGGAGCTTCCTAGCTCCCTCGAAAGCTCCAGTAAAGTACGTTCTTTGCAACTGCGAAGAGGGCGATCCCGGGGCGTTTAACGACAAGGGAATAATTGAGAATGATCCTCACACGCTTGTCGAAGGTCTCATTATTAACGGTTATGCCACTCGATCTACTCACGGATACATTTTCATTCGTACTGGTCATGAGTTGCCAATCGAATCGGCTCGAAAAGCTATCTCCGCTGCTTACGATGCGGGATTACTAGGTAAGAACATTTTAGGATCGGACTTCTCATTCGATATGGAAGTTTCACTTACAGGTGATTCTTACGTCGCAGGTGAAGAAACAGCTTTGATGGAAGCGATCGAGGGTAAGCGATCAACTCCGCGATTCAAGCCTCCATTCCCGGCCGCTGCAGGACTTTGGCAGAAGCCGACAAATATCAACAACGTCAAGACGCTTGCTTACGTGCCTGAAATAGTCCGAAATGGATCTGATTGGTTTAAGAGCATTGGTACGGAAACCACTTCTGGCACAGCTATTGTTTGTCTCTCTGGGCACATCACTTACCCAGGTATGTATGAAGTGCCGATGGGCATGACCATCCGTGAGGTGCTTGAAAAAATAGGTGGCGGCGTTTCTGTAGGTGAGCGAATTAAAGTGCTGCAGGCGGGTGGCCCGTTGAACGGTCTGCTTGGAGAAGAAGCCTTCGACACCATGATCGACTTCGACGCTATGTCTGCGGCTGGTGCATCTATCGGTTCTGGCGGAATAATCGTCGGTAACGAGACCACAAACGTTGTCGACTTATTGCGCTCACTAATTGCGTTCAACCAGTTCGAGTCTTGTGGAAAATGCTTCCCTTGCAGACTTGGTAACACTCATATGCTCGAAATTCTAGACAGAATGTGCCAGAACAAAGCCAAATCTGCCGACCTCGCTCTACTTGAGAGAGTTGGTACAAGCATGAAAGCCGGTTCCCTTTGCGGACACGGCCAGCTTGGCTTCAACCCTATTGCATCGGCACTGAAGTATTTCGGAGATGAGATCGAATCATGTCTAGCTGGAAAAAACGCCCCGGGTGGTGTTTTCGGTGACGGCACGATGATTCTTCCTACCCGCACGCGCCCTTAGTCTAGATCCACATTAAAAGCCCAAACGTTCGGAGATTTCTGCATGGCCGATGGAACTACCTTCAAGATTGATGGTCGCGACGTAGTCGCAAAACAAGGCCAAACGATCCTGCAGGCGGCACTAGATCAGGATATTTACATCCCTTACCTCTGCTACTACCCGAAGATGAAGCCACAAGGTTCGTGTCGGGCGTGCATGGTTGAGGTTGAAGCGAACGGTCGAAAGATGACAGTCGCTTCCTGCACGACTCCTCCAATGCCGGATGCGGAGGTTACGACTAACAGCGAAGCCGTTCAGGATCTTCGTCGTAATGTAATCGAACTGTTGATGACTGAGCACCCGCACGGCTGTCTCACCTGCCACCGTATTGAGTTATGCGGCCCGCAGGACATCTGCCAACGCCACGTAACGGTTACTGACCGTTGTACCATTTGCCCTAAGAACGAGCGATGTGAGCTTAAAGACACAGTGCGATTGGTCGAACTCGATTTACGCACGCCGTTGAACTATCACCGACGCGATCTGCCGATTCACTCAGACGATCCGTTCTACGACCGTGATTACAATCTGTGTATCGTCTGCTCACGTTGTGTACGAGTTTGTGATGAAGTTCGCTTCGACACGGCACTTACACTTACTTCTAGATCAGGCGTAGCTCTTGTTGGTACGGCGCACGGAACATCGCTACTAGAATCAGGTTGTGAATTCTGTGGAGCATGTGTAGATGTTTGCCCAACTGGTTCGCTTACCGAGCGGAACTATAAATGGGAAAAAGCAGTCAAGGAAGTAACAACAGTCTGCACAAACTGCCCAGTCGGTTGTCAGATGATCGCCGAAGTAAACCAATTCGGCAAGGTAGTTCGATTCAAGGCTGATCTAGCTGGTTCTGCCAATAACGGACAGGCCTGCATGACAGGTAAGTTCGGATATGAATACACCAACGATAGTTCACGTCTAAAGCGTCCTTATATTCGTGAGGGCGGAATCCTGCGTAAGGCTTCTTGGGATGAGGCTCTGGAAAAGATCAAGACTGGTCTTGGCGGGCGCTCAAGCGAAGAAGTCGCTGTAATTACATCACCGCGTGGCTCAAACGAAGACCAATTCGTTGCAGCCAAATTCGCTAAATCTGTACTCAAGACGGCCAACTTAGATTCTGCATTAAATAGTGACAGTGCAATGTTGTCCCAGCTGGAGACTCGACTTGGTGCTGGCGCTGCAACGAATCCAATTTGGGATCTTGAGCGATCGGAAAGCCTGTTGGTTATTGCTGGTAACCCAACTGAAGAACAAAACGTTCTTGCCGTTCCTGCGAAGAAGGCAATACGTGAGGGCGCCAAACTAGTGGTGATCGACTCCCGGGAGACAGAGTTGACTCGATACGCGACCGAATGGCTTCGTCCGAAGCCGGGATCTGAAGCACTTCTTATCGCTGGAATCAGCCGTGTGATCCTCGACGAAGCTCTCGAAAATAAAGACTTTGTTGGAACTCGACTCGATCAAACTGACGAACTCAAACAGTCTCTATGGACATTCGATCTAGCAAAAGTTTCTCGCGACACTGGAATAGACGATTCCCAAATACGACGAGCTGCAAGAATATTTGCCGCAGGAAACGCTGGAGCCATTCTGCTTGGTAATGACGGACTCGACAATGCCGCTTCCGAGCAGTTGGTCGATACAGTTGTAGACCTCGCTGCGATCACAGGAAACATCGGAAATGTATCGGGCGGAATATACCCGCTTTACCAAGGCGCAAACACGGTTGGTGCACGCGACATGGGCGTGGTTCCGTCAGAAAACGGACTTGGCATTGGCGGAATGATTCCTGCAATGTCTTCTGGAAGCATCAAGGCTGCACTTGTAATGGCAGATGGAGTATCTGGCTACTCGCCAACGCTTCAGTCACTGCCAGTTGCACTTGAAAAACTCGACTTCTTAGTTGTGTCTGCTGCTTTAGATTCTGAAATTACTCATCACGCCGATGTTGTACTTCCTGCAGCAACTTATGCTGAACAGAACTCGACTGTTACAAATGTCGAGCGCCGAATTCAGCTTCTTAGGGTTACCGCTGAACCTCGGCATGAGGAGCGAACAGGTTGGGAGACCGTATCCGCGATCGCTAAAGTTATGGGTGGCTCTGGCTTCGACTATTCTTCGGCTTCAGAAGTATTTACCGAGATTGCCGAAAACGTTTCAACGTATAGCGGTCTATCCCACGAGAAACTGCAGTCGGGTGGTATTCAATGGCCGACCAGTGTTGAAGATTCTTCTATCTTGTTCTTAAATCAGGATTCCAAGATTACCGTCGTCCCACTGAACTACGCAGCGTTATTAACATCGGTTGAAGCTGATGTGCTCAAATTTGCTCCGGGCCGAGTTCTCAGCCAGCCAGAACGCGATGTAGTCGTTCGTAAACCTGCTGATATGAACTATGTCGAACGTGAGCAGTTCATTCAAGTTCACGAAGACGATGCTAAAATAGCCGGTGTGAATGAAGGTGACATTGTTCAGATAATGGGCGATGATGGCCACGTGCTTGCTAGGGGCAAGGCAGTGTTCGAATCGCCACAGGTTGGTCTTGTGGGGTCAACAACGCTGTTTGGTGAATTGGCAACCAAGATGCACGAGCTTGAAGCCGCTGATTGGACACCACAGATGCCAGGATTAGGTTATTCAACAGTTATAATCGAATCAGTACCTGCTGGGCAAGAAGCTGGTGTGGCAGCTGATTAACGGAGTCTATAAAGTGTGATATTGCAGGGCTGATGGCATCCTTTTTTTACCAGTGCCTGTATCGAATGTTTCGAAGGTCGCCGTGAAAGCGGCTTTCTCAATTGGCCCTCATGGGTCAGTAATGGTACGAATAATCGCTAAGGGGCGAATTGGAATGGCAAAAACGCAGGAAGTGACAGACGCCGAGTTCGATGCCGAAGTGATCGACTCAGATATCCCAGTACTTGTCGATTTTTGGGCAGAGTGGTGTGGTCCCTGCAAAATGATCGCTCCAGTTGTCGAAGAGTTGGCCGGTGAATACGAGGGCAAGGCGAAATTCGTCAAGCTGAACGTCGACTTCAACCCGGAGACATCGGCTAAGTACGGTGTTAGAAGTATCCCAACTCTATTGATCTTCAAGAGCGGAGCTCCGGTTGGGCAGGTAGTTGGAGCTGTCCCAAAGAGCGTGCTTCAGGCACGACTTGAAGACGCAATGTCTGTCTAACAGATTTTTCAATTGTAAAAAGACCCTGAAGGTTTGGGCTTTTGGGGTCTTTTTTTGCCCATTGTTAGTGAGAACTCGCTGTAATGTTGCTGAGTTCCCAATCTAAATGGGTACAAATCAGTGGGGGAGTGGATGGGTCCTGGTGGGCCTCACGGACTTCAACTCCGCTGGCGTGCGTCCTTCGGCGTGCGCGGAGGGTTCGACTCCCTTGCACTCCCGCCAGTTCAATATAGAAGTAATGTACCTCTTGTTAGTAGTTCTAAAAGCCGACTTAATTTCGGATATTGGAACAGTTAAACTAAAAGCCCTCGGATTTCTGCGAGGGCTTTTATAGTTTAGTGCCAATTTGGTGGAGCCTGCGGAACGTCTCATTCTTTGGCTTTTACTTGCAAAGAATGACACGTTCCGACGAGAATAACGAACTATTAAGGTAGACCGATCTACAGTGAGATCTGTCGAAATATAACCTAGTTCGACAGCCCAGTCGTGTTCTAGTCAGCCGCTAGCGTTCCTGCGAATATTTGCCATGCGAGAAGCGACTTTGCCGTGAGGCTAAGAAGAATGTAAACGTACTCACCGTAAAGATAATTTCGCCACCGCCAGGTCTGTCGGTACTGGAGGATCATATTTAGAGAGAAGCTGTTGAAGAACAAGAACAGTGAAACGAATATTACGTACACAAAGATAGGTGGGTTTGCAATGCTCCCAGGTGTCCAAAGGTAAAAGGCTATCGCTATCCATGGCACGGAACCGGCAAGAACGCCAAACCAGTAGGAAGTCCATGAGGGAGTTCCTGGCTGTTCATATTTCTCCATTAAAAGGCCAAACAGGATCATCGCAGCGTTAACACCGAACAACGCTATCAATGCTGAAATGTCGGTAATACCAGGTAATAGCGCTATCAGCACGACCATGAGCGATGAGCTGAGCGAATATTCAATCCACCTGGCGTAGTTCCTACTAGTTTCAAGTTGCCTGACGTACCACTGGAAAACTCCAGGAGTAATAAGGAGAAGATGGGCTGTGGCAGACATAAGTAAGAATACCGCCACACCCCAACCAATCCGAAAATCAAAAAGAGTGGTGACTTTCGTTGCATCTGTTCCGGGCGGACCTTCCATGAAAACCGCTGTCACAGGAATCGAGAAGTCGTTGGTCAAGAACAAAACAGCAATAGCCTGCAGGAGATGGACAAGTCCGGCCACAGCGTTATATGTGCGCAGCCGGTTGGTTACACGCGGCGCTATTGTCTGAACTGCAATCATTTTCTAATTCCTATTTTGGAGCGTATCTGAACTGCAATAATATCGATGCCACAGGTAAGCTTCAGTCGAAGCTACTGGATTCCACCGTCGTCTAGCATTGAATTTGAGATAAAAATTCTTGGCGAATTGATCGATTCGTCCTGAACTCGCCTAGCATCGAACTAGTCGTCATCTTTGCCCCTCGTGTGCGAACACCACGAATCGATGAGCACATGTGTGACGCGGTAAGCACAACTCCAACCCCTACCGGTTCGATAAGAGTCGATAACGTCTCGGAGATTTGCTTAGTCATCTTTTCCTGTATTTGAAGGCGCCTTGCATACATATCGACTATTCTAGGAATTTTGGAGAGACCCACGACCTGCCGGTTTGGCAAGTAAGCGACATTTGCAACACCTGAAAATGGAAGCATGTGATGTTCGCACAGACTGTGAAATTCGATTCCAGTCACAACAACCATTTCGTCGTATTCTGCATCGAACAGTGCGTTGTTGAGGAGAGCAACCGGATCGACCGTATATCCACCTAGCAACTCTTCATACATCCGGGCAACCCTGTTCGGTGTTCCAATCAGACCCTCTCTTTCGGGATTTTCACCAACTGCGCTGAGGATATGTGAGACTGCAGTTTGAATCGATCCAATTCTAATTTCGTTTGCTAGCACCTTAAACTCCTAAGCTCATTGGTGAATTTACTATAAATATTTCGCCGCATTGAGAGGGGGCAAATGAACTTATTTGCCCCCTCTCCGACTCGTCTACTTCTTGACACGTTCTCCTTATTCGGAAGAGGTAAAACGGTGCTGACTAAGGAAGCATCACTGAGTCGATCACATGGATTACACCGTTTGATCCGATGATGTCGGTTATTACGACTTTGGCCTCATCGATCATCACAGCGCCATTCACGACTTTCACCATCACGTCTTCGCCTTGAAGCGTGGTCGCCGAATCCAGTCCAACTACCTGCTCAGCAAGAACTGATCCTGCTACAACGTGGTAAGTCAAAACCTCTGTCAAAGACGGAATATCTTCGAGAAGTCCTGCAACGACTCCGTCAGGTAACGCTGCAAAAGCATCATCTGTGGGGGCGAACACGGTGAAAGGACCGTCACCAGCCAGGGTGTCGACCAGACCGGCAGCTTGAAGAGCTGTTACAAGTGTTCCGAAGCGTCCATCTTCAACTGCAATATCGACGATGGTTTTCGAGACTTCCATCGAATCCATAGAGTCGTCAGAACCAGAAAGTGATGCAGCTACTTTTGTTGGCAGTATCACTGAATCGATAACATGAATTACACCGTTAGAACCGATAATATCGGTTATCAATACTGTGGCTCCATCGATCATCACATTCCCAATAGTGAGTGGTGGTCGATTCGGATCAATCACTTCGATCGTAACCTCTTCACCTTGAAGCGTAGCTGCTGAAGTCAATCCGACTACTGTCTCGGCAAGGACTGTTCCTGATACGACGTGGTAAGTAAGAACCTCTGTCAAACTTGGAATATCTTCTAGAAGCCCAGCAACGACGCCGTCTGGTAACGCTGCGAAAGCGTCGTCAGTTGGAGCGAATACGGTGAACGGTCCTTCACCTGAAAGCGTAGAAACTAGATCTGCTGCTTGTAGGGCAGCCACAAGAGTTTCAAAACGTCCGTCTTGAACGGCTATGTCTACGATAGTTGTTGTTACTTCTGGACTCGAAAGCGATGCAGCGATTTCTGTTGGCAGTATCACTGAATCGATAACATGAATTACACCGTTTGATCCGATGATGTCGGTTATTACGACTTGGGCCTCATCGATCATCACAGCGCCATTCACGACTTTCACCATCACGTCTTCGCCTTGAAGCGTGGTCGCCGAATCCAGTCCAACTACCTGCTCAGCAAGAACTGATCCTGCTACAACGTGGTAAGTCAAAACCTCTGTCAAAGACGGAATATCTTCGAGAAGTCCTGCAACGACTCCGTCAGGTAACGCTGCAAAAGCATCATCTGTGGGGGCGAACACGGTGAAAGGACCGTCACCAGCCAGGGTGTCGACCAGACCGGCAGCTTGAAGAGCTGTTACAAGTGTTCCGAAGCGTCCATCTTCAACTGCAATATCGACGATGGTTTTCGAGACTTCCATCGAATCTTCAACTTCGACAATTTGAGTTGGAGCCGGTGCCGAAGTGGGAAGCGCCTCCTCTTCAGAAGAGCAGGC
>CAWVYJ010000063.1:0-10832 GCA_963934365.1 uncultured Dehalococcoidales bacterium
CCACTAGAAAATTTCAATTCGCCAGATCGCTAAACAGGTGGGGTGAAATTAGAAGACCCACCGTCAGATCCATCAAATAAAAACGCTGTTGATTCCCAAGGTTTTTCTCGCCTAAAATACTGATCTTCTCCGGGCATCCATTCGTCAACCCATTTCGCACGGATAGCTTCGCCATCCCGCGCTACCCCACGTTCAAGTCTAAGTTCACGTGGGCAGTCGACCCATATAGAAATCTTCCAGTACTCTCGCAAGTCCATTCGCATAGCTGTCACACCTTCGATGATCGCAACTCCAGCCGCTGGAATTTCGAACCAATCGCCAAGAGTCTCGGTCGGCCAGTCGTATCGTCGGTGCTTAGACGTAATGCCAGCAAGAAGCGGCTTCAGTGCTCGTTCGGTGAACGTACTCAACTCCCAGTTAGAGTCGTCTGTCCAATCGGCAAAATCGTCCAAGTGAATCAACGAAGCGTCACCGAGCGTGGCAGCAAGATTCTTCGCCAACGTCGATTTCCCCGATCCACCGCCACCGTCGATTCCAATCAAAATCGTCGAATCGGCATGGCTCGAAATCTCACGTCGCACTGCAGCGAGAATTGTTTCGAAAGAAGAATATGTTTGGTCGCTTATCGACATGTCGGTAACTCTATGTGCCAAAGAACGGCCTCGCCAATGATTCTCGACAGTCATTCTTGTCAGGTCTCTGGTAAATTTCTGCCATCCAAAACAAATCGTTCACCGGAGAACGCCATGCCTCTTCACCCACAAGTACAAGCACTGATGGATCGTCGCGCCGCCCTAGGCTACCCAGACAACCGTGATATAACGCCCGCCGAAGCCCGGGCGAATGCCTCTGCCGGTCGCCTTGCAATCCCGTCGGTTCAAGAACCAGTTGGAGAAATAACTGAACGAACAATTCCGGGTCTTGTTGGCGAAATTCCGATTCGAATATATCGACCAACGACCGAGGGTCCGCACCCGCTAATTATGCTGTTCCACGGTGGTGGTTGGGTGATTGGTGATCTCGACAGCGAAGATTCAACTTCTCGGGGTTTAGTAAATCGAGTTAACGCTGTGCTTATTTCAGTCGACTACCGGATGGCTCCCGAAAACCGATTCCCGGCAGCTCCCGAAGATTGCTACGCTGCGACTGTTTGGGCAGTCGAGAATGCCAAAGAACTAGGTGTCGATGCCTCTAAACTCGCTGTTGCCGGAACTTCCGCCGGTGGAAATCTATCGGCAGCGGTGGCTCTCATGGCCCGCGACCGTGGCGGACCAAATATCAAGCACCAAGTGCTGTATTGCCCGGTGATCGACCGCAGCTTTAAGCGTCCTTCCTCTGTCGCAAATGCAGAAGGTTACGGACTAACTACAGAGGGAATGGTTTGGTTCTGGGATCAATACATTGGGCCTGACAGGGATGGTCATCACCCATACGCCTCGGTGATTCGCGCAGAAGATCTATCTGGGCTTGCCGACGCTACAGTGATTGCAGCTGAGTACGACCCGCTCCTCGATGAAGCTGCCGACTACGCAGCCTCCCTAAAAGCCGCTGGCAACGACGTGACCTACACCGAATACGCTGGCATGACGCACGGTTTCAACGGATCTTTCGGGTTAATAGACGACGCAACAAAAGCCTGCGACGAAGCCGCAGCCGGTATTCTACGATCGTTCGCTAAATAGCCAAATGTCTCAACCCAAACCGCCGCATATGCAGGCTCTAGCAGCGATGCAGAAATACGCATCGCTCGGGCTTCCTGCCAACACAGAAGTATCGGCCTAGCAGGCTCGCATTAATGGGGAATATTGGCCGAGCTGCGTACGATCTTGATCGCCAGTCATACATCGATTTCGGCAACGATTACTACCTCATCCAAAAAGCAATGACGTGGTTATCGGATCACTACCTTGGGGCAGACGGAGATGGATTCTCGACATATGAAATCGACGAGCTTGGCTGATTTATCCGACGTCACAGTGGTAACCGCCGAATGCGATCCACTACTCGATGAGGGGGTGGATTACGCTCGCGGCCTTGAAGCAGCGGGAGTAAGAAACTCCTACGGTAAATAGGAGGGTATGTTCCACGGATTCTACAATCGAACCGGGCTAATCAATGCAGCGAAAGATTCACTCGAATTTCAACGCAGAGCTAGTCGCCTGACGCGTCCGGATCACCGACGACAGCGTTAATCAATTCGTAGCACGTGTTGATTGATTGCTCAGGTTCGTCTCCCTGACAAAGCAAAATCATGTTCCCGTAGACCACGAAATCGGCGTAATTCGGCCCTCGTTGACCACTCCAAGCAGCGAGGTCAGCAGATCCACCACTTCGCATTCGTTGGCGATCTTTGTAGCCCTCTGGCCACGGAGTTGTGTCTTCCTCAATGTCGGCATCATCACCTGAAACCGCCTCAGCCAATGCGCTTCCCAATTCGGCTGCATCGATATGGCTGGCGTAAAAACGGACTTCAATATCTAACGGTCCAGTCTCGGATTGAATAAATCCGTACCAGGCGTCGATTCCGCCAGGAAGATCATCTACCTCGTATTGCTTGGATGCTTTCATCCCTGCGGCTGTGAGATCAGACACAGTAAATACACGCGATTCATCGACAACTCGCTCAAAAAGTGCGATAGGTTCGCTGCTTCCGCACACTGCAAGCATCAAAGTCAAAACGGAGACGATCACCACAAGCAATAGGACTCTAATAGTTGGAATATTAAACATGTGGCTACCTTCGCAGTTCGAAACTAATCCTGCAACCTTGCTCAGCATTGCGTTCACTACTCACTATCCATTTTCTTTATCTGCTCTTCAGCAAAGCAACCGGCATAACGGAAATTAAAACGCATTACGATCAATGCATGAAAGATTAAAAATAAATCCATCATCACGACACGCGTTAGTCAAGAGGTTGTTCGATGAACTACCAAGAAAATGAATTCCAATTGCCGAAAATATTCCTGAGTTGATCGTTATGGGTACGGATATAGCGATCGACTAAATGGCGTGAAATCGCACGAACCGATTTTCTTTTTCTGTAAGTAGAAACACCACCCCAATAATCCAGCCAAGCAGATACGTATGTGCTCCGACAATATTCTCATCGATACCCATAGCGATTTCTGCAGTATTCGTTCTATCTCCACTACCACCAGAAGAATTTTTGTCGCCAGTAGCACCAGCCCTGCTAGCGACATTGGCTTCGTAATCTTCGGGCTATCTACTACGAAAAAGGGGGTAATCTTTCGATCGCCCCCTTCATTGATCTATTTCGATTACGTAACTAGTCCTTGTATTCCGAGAACTCTACCCATTGCTGGGTCTTTACGTCCAACAGCACGTGCTTACCTTCATCGAGGTTAATCTGCCGAGCCTTAGTCAGCGCCCCGGCAATTTCGCTTGGGTCAGTTATCTTGATTCCAACTCCACCGAGGTCTTCAGAAATTCCAGCGTAGTTTCCACCCATGTTTCCAGCGTTGTACTCGCCCATAGCTGTCGGCAATGAACGGTTGTAGCCGCCCATCGTTCCATTGTTCAACAGAACAGTGGTGATAGGAGCACCGATACGGGTAGAAGTCTCCAAATCAAGGCCTGACATACCGAACGCAGCGTCACCCATGAAGTTCACACAGAACTTGTCGGGATTAGCAATTTTGGCACCTATCATCAAGGGAATACCGTATCCCAAGTGCGTGCTCTTGCCCCACCCAACGTAGCTATGCGGAACTGTAGCTGTGTAGAACGGCATGATCTGGTCACGTGGGTGTCCAGCATCGTGAGTCACGATCGTCGTCTCGTGGTCAACGGCCTTGTTCAACTCGTTGACGAGTCTGTAAGGATTGATCGGATCCATGTCGGAATTGAGCAGTGCTGCCCAGTCGTTCATCCACTCTGTCTTAACCTCTGCAACGGCTTCTCTAGTCGAAGAATCAGACTTACGTCCTTCTTCACCAATTTCTGCCTTTACCTCGTCTACAAGCATGCATAGTGTCTTCATAGCATCACCAACAAGTCCGATATCGGTTGTGTATTCCTTATCGATATCTTCAGAGTTCACAGTTGAATGAATCAGAGTCTTCCCTGAAGGAATGTTGATACCAAAGCTGGTCTTTGTGAGGCTCGCACCAATAGCGAAAAGAACATCGCTCGACTTGAGCCACTCCCAAACACCCTTAGGCGCAGTCTTGTTGGCTGCACCGAGAGCGAGCGGGTGTCGCTCGTCGATGGCCGATTTACCCGGCATCGAAGTAATAACAGGAATCTGTGTCAGTTCGGCTAGCTCGGTGAGTTTGGCCGATGCACCGGCGTAGAGCACACCCTGACCTGCGTAGAAAACAGGTTTCTTGGCAGAGAGCAGTTTCTTTACTGCAGCTCGAAGATCAGATTTGTCAGGAGCGGCAACGTATCGCTTAGGCGACCGGAAATCGTCGAGGTTTGATACCTCGTTACCCATGATGTTTCGCTGCATTTCGAGTAATACAGGTCCAGGTCGACCATTCTTCATTATGGAAAGAGCCTGTCGCATCTGTGCAGGGATGCGTTCAGCATTGGTAACCGACTGTGCCCATTTTGTAATGAAGCGAAAGTTGTCAGGGCCAGAGAAGTTAGGGGCGACAGGGGTTACGTCAGTGCCTGGACCGTCTGGTAAGAAAATCAGCGGAACACCTTCAGAAGATGCCTGAGCAATCCCACCAAATGCGTTTTCAATTCCAGGACCACCCTGACAAGCGAATACGCCGAACTTTCCTTGTGCGGCCATCATTCGAGAGAAACCGTCAGCAGCCATAATTCCGCCACGCTCTTGGCGGAACACAAACGGCTTGATTCCTTCTTTTGCAACGGCCTCTATCAATGGGTTAGCAGGGAAGCATGCCATCCACTCGACACCCTCTTGCTTCAAGATTTTTGCTATCGCCTCGTATCCGTTCATACGTTCATTCTCCTGAGATCGTGATAGTTGCGTAGTTTGCGAAACAACTGTTTTAGAAGCTTCTTTTAACTGAGCCCCTAGGAAAGAACCTGAGTGTAGCTACGCCGCATATTTTGCGCAATTTGATTTTGCTGATCACTTCGGTTTGAGGAAACACGTCGAATCGCGCACAAAATCTTCTAGGAATCGATTGATAGACACTCGTTAGAGTCAAGATATCTACTTCATTAACGACGGCAGTGCCGAACCGAACTAGCGAAATCAAATCGGTCGTACAAGCCGCCATAGCCCGCCTGAAATGCCTGGAGATCGAACGAAAATGCCTGACCACAACGCACCGATTCCAGAAGGTTCTGTCGGTACCGCAAACATTAAAGTAGTTGGTGTTGGAGGTGGTGGCCAGAACGCTGTCAACCGCATGTACCGAGAACGAGTACCTGAGGTTGAATACATTTCAGTAAACACCGATTCACAGGCCCTTGACGCCGCATCGGTACCCGTACGACTTCGCGTCGGCGACTCGACAGCACGTGGCCTCGGCGTGGGTGGCGATCCAGCGAAGGGTCGACAGTGTCACGAAGAAGATCGCGACGAAATTAAAGAAGTGCTCAAGGGCGCTGATCTTGTTTTCGTAGCTGCCGGCATGGGTGGCGGAACCGGAACCGGAGGTGCACCAGTTGTCGCCGAAGTTGCCCAAAGCCTAGGCGCACTTACAGTCGGTGTCGTTACCAAGCCATTCAAATTTGAAGGTTTGGTTCGCAAGAGAAAAGCTCTCGAGGGCATAGAGTTGCTCCGCAAAGAAGTCGACACCCTAATCGTAATTCCTAACGACCGACTTCTCGCCATCTCCGATGAACAGCTCACTATGGATCGTGCGTTCAAGATGGCAGACGATGTGCTTCGCCAGGGCATCCAGTCGATTGCAGAACTGATTCTCGTCCCAGGCGAAATCAACCTAGACTTTGCCGATGTTCGAGCCGTTATGGATAACGCCGGTCCTGCATGGATGGCTATCGGTAAAGGCTCGGGCGAAAACCGAGCAATCGAAGCTGCAAAAGAGGCGATCAATTCGCCGTTACTCGAAGTCGAAATTGCCGGAGCCAAAGGTGTAATCTTCAACATCACCGGCGGTACAGATCTTACGTTGGATGAAGTACAGCGTGCTTCAGAGGTGATCTCTTCGACAGTTCACCCCGACGCCAACATCATCTTCGGAACGGTTACCGATCCGAAGATGGAAAACGAAGTGAAACTCACGATCATCGCTACCGGATTCCCGGTTGCTGGTGAAATTGAGGAAGAAGCCGAGACACGCGCTCGGAAGGCACTCGAAGATCCTGCATCAATGGCGATTCCGCCATTCTTGCGACACCATCCGGCAGCGCGGACACGCTACCGAAACGGTGGAATGTATCGAGAGTCAGAACGAGAAGAAACAGCCGTAATGGCCGACGACTAAGGTGTTAATGGAACGTTTTCTACGACAAGTTCAGCCGACATCAGTCGCTGATACTAATCCGTAGACAGATCGAAATAACGACCGAGAGTCAGTTCGCATCTGACGGCAAACAAAACTCTTATAAAGGTCAAACGAGTAGGGGCAGGATTTATTCCTGCCCCTACTCGTTTAAGCTATCCGATTCGCTGCCCATCTTCATTCTTTGTCCACCAACATTGCTCAAAAACTTTGCGTGTGGAAGAGTGTTTCAGGTGAGACACATATAAATCTACTCAATGTGAGCTAAACCGAGCTACTAGGACAGCGTTCTCAGCGTAAGTTAACGGCCCATATCCGATTCATCTCGTCGCTATAAGATTCTGGAGCATAAGCGTATTTACCCCGGCAACTCATCCAATGCCCTATTCGCCAGTGCACTGGGGCCTGCATAGCGGGTGTCTGCGACTACGTTAAAGGCATCGGCGAGTTGTTGCATGGTTTTGGTTGGAGCCGGAACGACTCGGTATCGAAACTTCTCGACTCGTTTGGAAATACGAAGTGCCAGCGGACCCGACTTTGCGCGTTGAGCTGCGTTCTTCATAGAAGCACCCATTTCGACCACTCCGACCATCGTACGTAAGTCGCACTCGGAGCCACCCTTTATGTAGCACTGTAGCGTCTTAGATATATTCGCAGCAGCCTCGATGTATAGCGGCTCGTCGTCCTCAAACACGCACACCAGTCCAGGCTTTTCGCCGAGCATCCAAGTGCCCTCTTCAGTTAGCGCGTAACCTTCGCCATCGACCAGATCAGTGAACAGCGATTCCCATTTTCCAAGATGTGTAGGTGTGAAGTTAGTCATGAGATTCTCTAGTATTCGAACTACTGAACTTACTGCATTCTATTTGTGAATCGCTGGCTACGGAAATCCTATGCCTGATATCCCAGTTAAAGAAACCAAGCCATCTGGTAAAAAGCACTATCAACACTCTAGTTAGGCATAGAAGGGCTAGGGTAGAGATTTGCGACGCGACCAAGTCGTCCAACGGTGCCCCGATCTATAACGCAATCACATCCTAGAACATCAGCGGGCACCAAGGCGCCCGAACGGTAGCGAACATGGCATCAGCCAACGCTATCGATCCATATGTATTCTCTTCAACCCGTCCTGCTCGTTCCATATCAGCAAGCTTCGCACCGCCAAGGTAAATCGTCGACAATGAAGCGGTTGGCAAAGTGATGTCGGCCAGCTTCGTTGTCGGCACACATGTAGCACCGTCTGGGCCACCCACAAGCTCGAATCGACCTCCCCATTCAGGAATGTACCCATCTTCGACCTCGAATACCAAGCTGCCTTCAGCCAAGTAAGTTCGAGCCGAAAGCGCCTTAGCTACGTCTAGCATTCGATACCACACACCGTCGTACGGCTTGCGTTCAAGTTGGCGTTGATCCGCGAGCATCCATGGAAGGCCATCGTCCACCGGCGAACGCCAATTGCTCACGGTGTCATACAAATCGACATTCAGAAGATGATTCCAAAGTGCCGCGTGTGAAGCCGCATTGCTATGCATCACTAAGTCCGCATTAACAAGTCCGTGAGTCTGTTCACCGAATACATGCAACTCTTTCAGCATATAAATTGCGAATCCGAGTGCACGATCATCTTCTTCATACACCACCCGCCACGGCTTGCTCCAACCATCATGGGAATCGGAATCCATGAACATTCGGTCCCAACTAAGTTCGGCTTGTCGCGGGATACCGACGTGTGAGTTGACAGCGGCTTCCCATGCCTCAGGAAATACCTTCCGGGCTTCATCTTGATTCACGAATCGAATCTTGCCAGGAATCTCTGGTAATTTCTTGATTACAACTTGACTAGTGTCGATCTTGATATTTTCGTGCTGGATCGACATTCCGTAACCGTAACGACCGTAAATGACACTTTCAGATGCCCAGAGAGAAGCGACGATATTGCCCTTATCGCGTTCCTGCAGCAACAATCGCTTCATCATGTTAGTGAGGATGCCCTGACGACGGTGAGTCGTGGCGACCGTAACACCGGTCACTCCAGCGTTCTTCACGATCACACCACCGGGAACAGCACTCTCGAAAGCTATCGCTCCAGATGTACCAACAATCTCTTCGCCATCAAATGCACCCATAGACATTTCAGGAGTGAACAACTTCAAATCGATCTGATACGTATTGTGATCAGGCTCGTAATGGATACCGAATCCACGTTCGATCGCCGCACGAAAATGCCTTTGCTCAGCCGGAGTAAATTGTCGGTATTCGATAGTCATGGTGTGTTCGCTGGCAATACTGAAGCCTAGAAGTAGTGTGCACACCACGGTGCGGAATCGGTCGAAAACATGCCATGAAGCTTGGCGAGGGAACCGGTGGTAACTGTATCGATCCGACCCGCCTCAACCAGCGAACCCGGCGTTGCTCCACCCATGTAAATCGCCGATAGATCTGCAGGAGTCATGATGACGTCTGGCTTATCGGTTGTTTTCTTGACTGAAGCCTGTGAATCATCAATATCTAGCACATAAGTACCAGCCACAGCCGGCTGAGATTCCGAAATCAATCCCACCTTCAGGTGACCATCGGCATTGTAGGTACGAGCTTCGAGCGCCTTTGGAATATCCAACAGGCGAACCCAAAGCGCATCGTGCGATTTTCGATTCAAACGACGAGGGTCGGCAAGCATCCACCACAGTGGATCATCGGCAGGTCGATTCGTTGCCGTGATTTTCCCTACAAGATCAAAATTCAGCAGAAAACGCCACATCGTTGCGTGAGCAGTATCCGTCACCGAAACCTGCTCGATAATTTCCATAACTCCCATATCGGTATCGCCTTTGCGACGCATCCGATACGCAACGTAGCCCGTCTGTTCGCCGTCTTCTTCGCAGATAGCAAAGAACAACGCACTCGCTCCATCACGAATTCGCTCTTCATCGAAGAGTTGGTATCGCCAACGACCCGGGTTTCGATCGACTGACCCAATTGTTTGTTGGCACATTTGCTCGTAAATACCGGGGAGCATCGCTGCAGCTTCATCGGCGTCGACGAAATAAACATGTGCGTCAGACTTGTCATCGTCAGAGATCGGCGAGTGTGAGAACGATCCAAAGCCGGGGTCGATTTCCCAATCGTAGGAGTTCACTCCAAGACCATAATCGAACCGGCTATACAGATGGGCTTGTGATGCCCATAGCCCCGATACGATATCGCCGCGCTCACGGGCTTCATCGTGAATGTGGTTCATCATTCCTGAGAACGCACCTTGCCTACGATGGGTCACCGAAGTGGTCATATACGCCACGCCAGCCATCGAAACTACCGCTCCGCCGGGAACGGTCAGTGAGTAAGAATCCGCACCACCGGTGCCAACGATCCGTTCCGATCCGGTATCGACGGCCGCAATCAATCTATCAAGCTCGGCTCGATCGTTTCGCAGACGCGCAATATCGTCAGGATGGACATGGATGCCAAACCCTTGCCGAACAGCTTTGCGCCATTCGACGAAGTTTTTGTCTGTTACTGAACGTAATTCGATAGTCATAAGAAATGCAATACGGGTAGATAATAGCCCGACAACGTATGCTACGTGCTACATCTCAACCGAGCCACCGAACCCAATAACAAAAAGCTGCTAACTAACCAAAAGGTATTCACTGAATGTCTGCTCTTCTTGAAGGTAAGATCGCCCTAATCACAGGCGCCAGTTCTGGTATTGGCCGTGAAACTGCACTAGTCATGGCTGCTCACGGAGCGAAGATCGTCACCGCAGCGCGCCGAGAGAACGAGCTTGCCGAAACGGTGAAAATAATCGAATCGGCAGGCGGGACAGCGACCTATGTAGTCACCGACATTTCGGTTGTCTCACAAGTAGAACGTGCCGTTCAACACGCAGTTTCGACCTACGGTGGGTTAAATGCGGCGTTCAACAACGCTGGAATTCTCGAACCTGCAGGACATCTCCACGAAATCGAAGATGACACATTCGACCAGATCATCAACATCAATCTCAAGGGTGCTTTTCTGAGTATGAAGTACGAAATCGGCTACATGATCGAGAACGGTGGTGGCTCGATCGTCAACGATTCTTCGTACATGGGCCTCCGTGGCGGCACCGGGCGTCAACCCGCTTACACAGCGAGCAAGCACGGTGTTCTCGGTCTAACCAAAGCAGCCTCACGCGACTACGCACGCAAAGGCATAAGGGTGAACGCTGTTTGTCCTGGCGTGATCGACACCACGATGATGCATGGTCTTGACCACGGTGGCGATCCCGCCACACGCGGTCGAATGGAAAGCTGGGTGCCAATGAATCGATATGGCGCCCCAGAGGAAGTCGGCCAAGTCGTATCGTTCCTATGTTCCGACGCCGCAAGCTACATCACCGGTCAGGCAATCCCCATCGACGGCGGCGTGACTAGCTAACCG
>CAWVYJ010000064.1:0-10333 GCA_963934365.1 uncultured Dehalococcoidales bacterium
ATCCAAACGCCCCAACCGTCCACCAAACGCTACCAGTCAGCGTCCAAAACCAACTCACTCTTAGACGTCAAACGAGACTGCTGATCCCCATCCTTACCCATGCTGTACACATCGAACGTACCGTCTCCATCCGAAAGAAACAGAATCGATGAACCATCAGCACTCCACAGCGGTTGACCATCCTCAACCCGATTCGACGTCAACTGCTTCGCTCCATTGCCATCCCGACCAGTTACATAAATCTCAGCGTCGCTGTCCGGCCCGATCACATAAACAAGTTGCTTGCTATTGGGCGACCAATCAGGCGCCACTTTTCCATTTACGCCCGCAGCCACAACCGACTCGCCATTCCCATTCTTATCGAGGACTACAAGATCAACCGATCCATCTTGATTAGCTCTACTGAACGCAATGAACTGACCATTCTGTGACCAACGAGGATTGAGTCCTCGCCCCTCAGCAATCGTAATCTCATCAACCCCCGTAGGATTCCTACGACGAATAGCGCCATTCGCACCCTCTCGAGCAACATAAACAACCCACTCCCCATCAGGCGACCAATCACCGATTCGAGCATCCTCGGAATCCACGGTCAACGAAGACGATTCATTCAGGTCAGTATCCAGAATCGAAATCCTCCGACGACTATCGCCAACAATCTCAACAGCAATACGAACAGAATCGGGTGACCACCGGAAAGCTGACACATCGACATCCGGCCCCGTCAACTGACGTTTCGACTCACCGTTCGCATCCATTAACCACAACGCCGAACCACCATTTTGATTTGAAATAAATGCAATCAATTTCTTATTCGGCGACCAAGCAGGAAAAACATCAACCCCTGCTGAATTCGTCAGACGCACGGCACTTTCCTCATCAGAACCGATCTTAAACAGATCGACATTGCCATCAACCTCAAGGCTGTAGACCACATCTTTCGAATCAGAATCGGAACTCCCACAGCCAACTGCAACAAACGCCAACAGGATCGAAAGCCCAAGCAACAACATCCCGACTCTAACCAAAGAACCACGGAAAATCGAAAAATATTCAGATGCGTTAAAAATAATCATTGAAGCAACGAATCTACACAATCAGCCACACCCTGTCAGGCACAGCCATAAATGAAATCAAACCAACCAGAACCCTACCTTAACGAAAATCTCCAAATCACCGCCAGAATACAACATCCCAGATTGTCTCATTCTGAACTGAACAAACAGAAGCCTAACTAACACGAGCATGAATCATCACCCCAAACACCTCAACCAGAGAAACAAGCGAGCTCCCCACAAATCCGGCTAATAACGTACTTAAACTCAAAACGATCGATCGAACAGTCGACTCAACAAAACCGACCGATTTTCACGTTCTATCAACCTCGCCCAACGAACGAACGCAAATTCCGCCCAAAACTAAAGCCAAATCAAAATCTCCGCGGTATTATCAATAAGTGCTAATAAAAACGCACACACGGTATAAAAACCGTTCCCGAGTAGCTCAGTGGTAGAGCAGCTGACTGTTAATCAGCCTGTCGTAGGTTCGAATCCTGCCTCGGGAGCCATACGCACTCAAACGCGAAAAGACCTCGGAATCTACCGAGGTCTTTTCGCGCAATGGTCATTAACTAACCACAAGCACTTGAAATTGTTTGAGCTTGACGGAAATCCTAAACAGGATCTTACGCTCTTAGAATATTGGCTTGGCCTTGCTGATTTTTGACTCACCGGGTATCGCGAAGGAAACTCACCTAAATCGCCCGCATCACCCTAAATCCCGCGTAAACCGCCGCCAAACCACCAATGTTAGTCAGCACCATATTGGCACCAAGCCACCCCAATTCGGACGCCCGCACCATCTGCACATTATCGAAAGCAAACGTTGAAAACGTAGTGAACGCCCCCATAAAGCCAACGAGAGCAATCACCCGCATATTAGCGCTAATCCACCCTCGCTCCTCGCTCGCAGCCCAAATCAACCCGAACAGCAAGGCACCAATCATATTCGCAGCAAAAACACCCCACGGCATCCCAGCAACACCATCGCGCTGAAACAGCATTCCCACCCCATAGCGAGTCAACGTTCCAGCAGCTCCGGCCAGAGCTATATACACAATCTTTTCCACAGTGAAATTCCCCGCTTGCCAGTTCAGTTAAACATGAGTGTGAGCCTTTCCCGGCTAATACAACGCGGCCACATCGTACTCACACACACCCGGACGCACCGACTGGCTCGCTCCTCTGCGTCATTTGTAACTCATCGAGAGTTGAGTTGCTTTTTAGACAGTAGTCATCGATCACATTTCAAGTTGGGTTCAATTTAAGATGAGTGCCATTTAGGTTAATCGTGCTTCGTTTTCTTACTTCGCATCACTAAATGACCTGAGCCAGTTGCCAGAGAATATCCAAAGTGCAGATTCGAACCCG
Organism: uncultured Dehalococcoidales bacterium; assembly: GCA_963934365.1. GTDB lineage: Bacteria > Chloroflexota > Dehalococcoidia > Lucifugimonadales > Lucifugimonadaceae > Lucifugimonas. Next base: position 2,430 of record CAWVYJ010000064.1, read on the forward strand.
TAGAAAAAAACGGTAAGCCAGTCAACAATCAATCCTCCCCCACAGTGGGCGACTTAGAGGGAGAGACTCCGCCGCGTGACTGAGTCGTCCGACGACGATGGGACCTAACACCACTAGCGACCATCGCTGCAGCTATTCCCTTCCAGATGGAAAGGCTAGGGTAGAAGAATTGCAACGAGCTACCATGTCATCCGACGACGCCCGGAGCTAACAACACTGCCCGGCTAACGCAACGCGAATAACGCACCACCTAATCCACGTCAATTCTTGGCGGCGGATTCAGCACTGGGTGAATCGCCAAAAGCTTAGCTGACTCGCTACCCGAATTATAAATTCCGTGTCGAATCCCAATCTCGCACGTAAAGCAATCGCCAGCAGCAAGCGGAACATTATTCTCATCCGCATAAACCGCCATCAAATCACCCTCAAGACAGAACATCGACTCCTCATGACCCGGGTGGTAATGATTCGGAGCAATCGAACCTGGCTCAAACGTCAGTTCACTCAAATAAAGGGAAGTCGAACCAAGGAAATCGCCAACCATATCGTGTCGAGAAACCCCAGCCATAAATTCGTAAGGCTCGTTCTTACTGCGAACAAACACCGTCGCAGGCGCATCGCCATCGGTGTACTCAACATCCTCCAAAGCCTCACGTTCAGGCTCAGCTGTCGGATAAATCGTAATCAACCGCGCCGGCGAACTACCAACATTCTCCAAACCATGACCAGTACCAGCTGAAGCCAAAACACAATCGCCAGTTGAAGCCCTAAACCGAGCCGTACCGACCCTAAATTCCATCTCACCTTCAACGACGAAAATTGCCTCTTCCGTATTCGGATGCGAGTGATAACCCGATCGCACTCCCGGTTGAACAGTCAGATCGCCAACCGTCGCCATCGCAGCGCCAGTCGACGCACCTGCCATAGTCAGCAGTTTTCCACCCTCCATAGGGGAGGATTCTTCTTGATCGACTCGTCGGAGAATTGTCATACAGGCCTCGTTTCTGGTGGGCACAAGAGTCTTTGCCCAAAGGTTGTACAGATAGTGAAGCGAAAGTTTACAGATATTGCTGAAATTCCGCTCGTCCACGGCACGTTCGCTCACGCTCCAGTAAATCGATCCAGCAGCTGATCGACTAATTCCATCATCGCATCAATAACAATTTCCGGCTTACCATCAAGCCGGATTCCTTGCCGGGTCGAGAAACAAACGCTGCGTTCCACCCGGCAAAAATCGCCCTTGAAGTGTCCCAATTGTGAGCAGCAACGAGCCAAATATCAGAAAGATCAATTCCAAGTTCGATTTCGGCGTGCTTATAAACCTTCGCCGCTGGATTGAACGCCTTAACCGAATCTACCGACAACTGCTTATAGAAGATAGGAGAATTGCGACGGGCGCCCAACCCGGAGTTACAACGCCACGCGGCTAACGTAAAAATGGATGCACCACGCAAAGCCGCGCCACACCATCTCCACGATTCGTAAACCCATACGACTCGCCAGGCTCAACAACCGCAGCATCATCCGAAGCAAGCTCAAATTCATCGCCAAGATCCGAAACCACAGACCCCGACACCACAAAAATCGCAGTCTCAGCATCGAAAGTTTCTACCGGAGTCGAAGCATCCGGCTGAATATCGACAAAGTACGAATAAGTCGACTTCGCACCCGAGAAATCTCCTGAAAGCTCAACCTTCTCCACGCCCTCAGTGTAAGCCACCCGTCGCGAATCAGCGCGAATAATCGCGGGGTGTGAAGTCGCGTCTTCTAGCTCGGGATCATCAATGTGAATCGTCTCAGGTGGCGTAACTGGAAATGCAGTAATCATCCGACCCACCAAGTCAGTTCGATTATGAAATGCATGACCCGTCCCCGGAGGAGCAGTGACCGTATCGCCCGGATACACAACTATCCGCTTACCATCGACCCAACACTCGAGCTCGCCCTCGAGCATGATCTGCGTCTCTTCAGCGCCACCAGTGTGATAGTGATGTGGCACACCGTGCCCCGGCTGATAGTACAAATCACCAATATGCAAACTTGAATGCCCAAAATCAGCACCCGCTATCGCAAACCGAGGACACCCCGGATACCGATCCATAGCCTCTTGCTCACTCCTACGAATAATCAATTCTTGTCAATCTTTCTTTTACAACCCAAAAACATTCACACTTTCATCCTGAATTCATTTTCAGGATCAAACGCACACCCGTCACAAGAGTCCTATCCCCTTCTGTACGGAAGGGTTAATGTAGGATTATTGTATCTCGGAGCCGATTCATCAGATGACGAGCGGGACTAATCCTAAAACCCGTGAACCATCACACGCACCGCACCCGAAATCCGCTTGTCATCAGCCGCCGCAAACGCTTCAGCAATTTGATCCAAACCAAAATGATGCGTAACAATCGGATCTGGATTCAACTTCCCAGCAGTCAATAAATCGAGAGCCGTAGCGAACTCGCGCTTGCCATTCCAACTCGAAAAACTATTCGACCACTGAATCGTCACCTCACGCTCCATCGCCATCGCCGGATCAATCGCCTGCGGCTTAGTGAACAACCCCAACACCGACACAACACCACCACGGCGCGTCATCTCAACTGCCTGCTGAATCAATTGCGACTGACCACCAACTGTCTCGAACGTAACCGCAGCACCCTCGCCACCAGTCCCCACCAAAACCGCCTGAACCGGATCCTCGGTAACTGGAACAACTGCCAATCCATCATCTTGGGCCCCGTCTAAGGGTCGGGATCTACCACCCACAATACCAACATCAGCCGATCCAGCAGCAACAGCCAACCCAACTGACTGCTCACGAGTTCCAATCAAAATTACTTGCGAAGCACCATTCGCCTTCAAAACCTGACCCAGTGTCAAAGCAATAGCGCCCGCCCCGATAATCGCAACGCTCTTACCCGAAACATCCGGCACACGATTCATCGCATGGACACCGCACGCATAGCAATCAACCAACGCCGCAGCGTCAAAAGAAACATTGTTAGGAAGAGCCGTCACATTCTCAGCAATACAAACATCGTACTGCGAAAAACCATGACTCCCCTGTCGAACACCATGCTGCATCCCTCGATCAGCACAAAGGTGATACTGCCCGTCTAGGCACAACCGACACTCCCCACACCCCAGCAAATGCTCGGCCTCAATCCCCACACGCTGACCAACCTCTAGACCCGTCACGCCTTCACCCAATCCAGCAATCACACCAGAAAGCTCATGACCCTGCTGCCAACGAACATCGTCTCGAACTCGATAACCGCGATAGTTGTGCAAATCACTCCCACAAACCCCGGCCGACATCACCTTGAAAAGAACCTCACCAGCCCCTGGCATCGGAATCTCTTCCTCAACAACCCGAATGTCCTTTCCACCATAAAAATAAGCCGTCTTCATCTTTGCCAACTCGCGCACGCTCCTAAATTGTCATTGCGAGTAGATGTACATAGCAATCAACGTCCACCTCAACACTACTCTCGACTCAGTCACTATCGAACAAGGTCATCCAATGACAAGCACGATAAACACCACCATCCCGAAACCTCAACAAACCAAATTAGCCACCATCAGCCGATATCTCAGAAGAAGTCGCTCGCGACCAAGCAGCGTAAATCTTTTCCGTCTCCTGATTGAACGGGTAAAAGAACTTAGGAGAAATCCCCTCCTTCTGCGTGTGCCACAAAATCGCAGCCTCAACCTCATCGTGATGAACACACTCGTCGTAAATCTCCTCAGCCAACTGAGCCGGAAGTACAACCACGCCATCCTCATCCCCAAGAATCACATCACCCGGCCAAACCAAAACACCACCACACTGAATAGGCTCATTCACCTCATACGGCAATACATTCGGCTCACCAATGGTTGGAGTGCTACCTCCGCCATAAACCGGATACCCATACTCAGCGACCTTGTGACCGTCCCGAACGCCGCCATCGGTCACTAATCCAGCCGCATTCTGTGACAAAATCCGAGAAAATACAACGTCACCACCCGTCGAAGTCATACTCTCGCCCATGCAATCGGCCACTAAGCAATCACCCGGTGTCAAAGCCTCAAGCGCATCCCAACGAGGCGTCTCATTGAAACCCTCACCATGCCCACCGCGCGTTACATACTCCTGCAAATCAGGGCGAGAAGGAAGATAGCGAAGCGTCACGGCACGAGCCACCAAACGACGACCCGGAGCCAAACTGTGCACGCCATTCATGAACACCTTCAGGTATCCACGCTTCGCAAGTGCGCCAAGCACCGTAGCATTCGAAACACACTCGTACTTCTTCAAAACATCATCTGAAACTCTCACGGCAACATCAACCAACGTTCAAACTCCTGAATATAAAAAATACAATCACAGCGAAACTACCAACCCAAACACCGGCACAGTATAACCACCACCCAAAGCCCAACACGCCCAACACATCATCCTGAGCCCCGTCGAAGGGGTCCAACTACCGATAACATCAAATCCATAAATCCCACACCTAATGGAACACGCCAAAAAAACACAACATGAAAATCTACTGGAACACACTGAACCCGCGACTCCGCAGTCTCATCGTATTCATCATTGCATTCGCTGTAACGCAACTCGGATTCTTCATAGTCGACGGTGGTATCCAACAAATTGACCTGCTCTTCGGTGTTTACGTCGGCGGATTCGTCGTCTACTTCCTCGCACGTTGGGGCTTCTTTTCGCTTCGAGTCGCACTCGTCCTACCGAACCAAGAACTCACGACTTACGAAAAATATCGTAAAAACCCAGGCAAACGCCGTCACGGACCTGCCGAACCAGCCGAATTCATCGATCCCGAAGATGCTGACGAAGAACTGCTCCTAGACGATCGCGTAATCGGCGTCGTATACAACGGCGAAGCCGCCGCATACCCACTCGCAGCAATCGGCGTACGCGAAATATCAAACGAAGAATATGGCAACATACCACTCATCGTCTCTTGGTCACCAGTCACCTACTCGGCGCGAGCATTCGTTGCGAACGCAAACAACCGAGCACTCACTCTTAACCGGCACACCCACACCGTATTCAACTCACCTGCTCTCCCAGAAAATTCAGGAAGCGAATTCGTCCAGTTCATAGGACAAGCCATATCAGGCGAATTAGCCGGTTGGACCCTCGAACAAATCCCAGTAGTCACAACCACGTGGGCAGCATGGAAAGAAGCACATCCCGACACCGAAGTAATGTCGACCGAAGGCGGACCAGAAACCGACATTTTTGAACGCTATTACGCCAACGATCGAAACGGTATTCACAGCCTCAACCCATCCGACAAACGCCTCCACGGCAAGGACGTCGTTCTCGGCTTCGACCTAAAGGGCGAAGCCAAGGCATATTCATATACCGCCCTAATCGATCAACCACTGATCGAGGAAGATCTCGGCCGACAACCAATCCTCGTAATTCACGAGCGTTCCTCAGCAACTGCAGCTGGCTTCTCACGAATCGTGAACGGACGAACGCTCAACTTCAAAGGAAAATCTAAAAACCCACATCGACGATCCGCTGAAGTAACAGCCTCCGGCGAAGGAGAACGAACGAACTATGAACCGTGGCTCATTGAAGACATTCAAACCGGCTCAACATGGCGCGCTGTCAGTGGCGAATGCATCGAAGGCGAACTCAAAGGAAGCCAACTCGAAATGCTCCCCGGCATGACCGGATTCTGGTACGCCTGGTCCCGCTTCTACCCAACCGCCGACCTATTCGGAGCACTAACCGACTCATCAAAGTAATTCTCGAAAGTTGACCACGATAACGTCATCCTGATCCAGACGAAGGCGTTCCACCTGCACTTAGCCAAATCCAATGCCATCGACCACCCAAGAAAACGCCTCGCTAGGCATTACCGGCATCGTCCTCGGAGGAGGACACTCCCGAAGGATGGGCGGATCACAGTCGAAACTACTGATCCACATCGGTGGCAAACTCGTCCTAGCGCGAATCGCCGACACGCTGAAAATGGTCTGCTCCGAACTCGTGTTGGTAGTACGACCCGGACAAGATGACGATGTGCCCGATCTCGGCATAGCACTCAACATGCACGTCGTAACTGACACCAGTCCCTATGAAGGCCCACTGGCAGCTGTTCACGCCGGTCTCGCCGCTTCGACCACCCCGCTCAGCTTCATAGTCGCTGGCGACCACCCGTTCATATCTCGAAACCTCGTAACAGCAATGGCAGCAACAGCAAGCGCCGACGGCCAAGAGAACCTCTCCGCCGTCGTCCCACGAACCGACGGCATACTGCACCCGCTCCACGCCGTCTACCCTACTGAACAGTGGGTCCCTTACTTCGGACACGCAATGTCAAAAGGGGAATCATCCCCCCGCCGAGCAATCGAAAAAGCTGCAGTTGCCGACTACCCACCAGTAAGGGTCTTCACAGATGAAGATCTCGAACGAACCGACCCTCGACGTATCAGCCTCCACGACATCGACACACCCGAAAATCTCAACGCAGCAAGAAAAATCTCCGAAGCACGAAAATTCACTCCCCGCCACGATTCTTTAGGCTGAAGCGTAAATAGATTCAGGCGTCGTTACAGTTTGGTTAGTCACTATCTGTCTTTTTTCGTATGAAGGGGTAGGGCAGAAAAAAAGCGACGCCGAGCCGAGCGCTTCGATGACGACCGCAGCTAATGCGCTACCAAGCCGTCCGGCGACACCCCGAGCTAATCACGCTAGTACCTAAGTGCTTCACTAGGCTTAATCTTGGAAGCCTGTTTTGCCGGAATAAACGTCGTGATCAATGAGAACACCACAGCGACCAGTACTATGACCGTCACATTAAGCCATGGAATGGAATACGTTAACCCATCAGCTTCAGCGCTGATCGAACGGAAAATATTCCAACCAGTCCACGCACCCAAGCCAATTCCAATAGCCGACCCAAGAATCGCAACAACGCCTGATTCCATCAAAAACTGAACCTGAATCATTCGACCCTTATAACCCAACGCCCGCATCATTCCAATCGACTGCCTGCGCTCAACAACTGCCCTGAATGAAACAACACCAAGCGCAGCAACACCCACCAACAAACCAAGACCCATAAAACCCTGGAATAGTTGGTTAAACGCATTGTTCTGCGACTGGTTCTCCTCAATGTCGGCGACGGTCGCCGTAGCCGTCATACCGTGCTCAATAAACACAGTCTCAAGCACCCTAGTAATCTCCTCGGCACGTGAAGCATCGGTAAGTTTGAACTTATAATCCACAAACGGAACCGGTTTGCTGGAAATCTCATCGAGAATGTCGGGGTTCATGTAAATGTCCGACGAACCAAACTCGAAAGAATCGGCAAACTGATGCAACACACCAATCACTTTACGATTCACCGAATCACCAACACTCTGACCCAAGGGTGGGCGAATCGTAATGTCCACCCCAGTGATCTCGCCCGGCTCAGTCGCCTTAATGCCCTTGATACCGAACGTAGGACCAGCAACAAATTCTCCATCTCCACCGAATCCGCCGGTCTCGATCATCGCCCCGTTTATGACAGCCAACGTTGAATCGGCAGCTACTGCTGCCCAAATCTCGGCGGATGTTGAACCGTAAGCAGGATCCCAATGGGTCAATTTAAACACGTTGTTCGTGAGCCAAACGGTATCTGAAGCACGCACTCTAGCGCCCTTGAAAGTCAGTTCATCAGTTCCATCCTGCCGTGCCTCGACAGGTAAACTGGCCTGTCTACTAATCACAGTAAAATCGGTTTTTGAGAGCTTTCCGTCACTCCCACTAATTACCGCCTCGACATCATCAATCGGCAACTCAGAATCGATCTGAGCACGAATATCAAATCCTCCTGAAACAAGCTCAGGCTCATCTTCAATCGCATTACCCAGATTCGTAAGAATCGCAA
>CAWVYJ010000065.1:0-9669 GCA_963934365.1 uncultured Dehalococcoidales bacterium
GGGGAAATAACCGCCAATGCACCGAGTCCAGTAGCGACACCTTTACCGCCTTTGAACTTGATGTAGACCGGGAACATGTGCCCGAGGACTGCTGTTGTACCAGCAGCAGCGATTAGCCAAGCATCGCCCTCCACTGCCCATCGCGCCAGAGAAGCAACGACAAGCCCTTTGCCCACATCTGCTGCTAGAACACCACCACCAGCGACAGGACCGAGCGTTCGAGTTACGTTTGTAGCGCCCGATCCGCCACTGCCATAGCTACGAATGTCGACACCGCGAAAAACTCGGCCGATTATCACGCCGAACGGAATCGCCCCAATAAAGTAGGCGACCACCAGAATAACTATTGCGGTAGCGGTATCACTCATCGTCTCGAGTTTGGAATACCAATCTCATTGGAGAACCCATAAATCCAAATTGCTCTCGCAGTTTGTTCTCCAGATACCTGCGATAGCTGAAGTGTATTAGTTCTGGGTTCCGTGCGGTGAACAAGAAAGTAGGAGGAGAGGTACGACTTTGGATACAGCGATAGATCCTTGGACGTCTTGTTCCGATGCCTGGTAGTGGATTGTCGCCCATTGCATCGAAAATTACCCGGCTAACATCTGCCCTAGGCATTTGCTTAGAGAACTCGTGGTACACATCCAAAATTGTGGGCAACAGTGTCTCTACTCCCCAGCCTTTCAGAGCTGAAGTAAACACAATCGGTACTTCTGGAATGAACTTGAACCGGTTTCGAACAGCTTCTGCTGCCTCTTCCTTATCGAGACCTAATTCCTCAGCGAGGTCCCATTTATTCACAACCACTACTGCTGCGCGTGAAGCATCGTCAATGTAGCCACCGATGTGCTGATCCTGCGCCGTTACAAATTCAGTGGCGTCGAGTACAAGAACTGCTACGTAGCATCGCTCGATCGCACCTAAAGTTCGAATGGCGCTGTACTTCTCGATACCAGATTCAACACTGCCTCTTCGCCGTAATCCAGCCGTATCGAGAAAGGTGATTCGAGTTCCTTCGTAGTCATATAGTGAGTCAACCGTGTCACGAGTCGTTCCAGCAACCGGACTAACGACTGCTCGTTTTTCGCCTGTGATTGCATTGAACAGTGCTGACTTACCAGCATTAGGTCGTCCAGCGATTGATACTCGAATTGAGTTTTGACCAATTGGTTCGTCTTCGAAAGGCGGCAGCTGCTCGAACACTTGTTGCATCAAATCGCCGATACCAGTGTCGTGGTAGGCACTGATGGGCATGGGTTCACCTAGACCAAGCGAGTAGAACTCGTGGATCATATCCTCTCGCGAAAGCGTGTCTGCCTTATTTGCAGCAAGTACGGTCGGTTTTCCAGCACGTCGCACCATGTCGGCGGCATCTTGGTCAGCGTCGGTTACGCCGTCGTTCACGTCGACAGCAAAGATAATCGCATCTGCTTGGTAGATAGCAATCTCCACCTGCGCTTTGATGTCATCCCACATCAAATCGTCGTGTGGTCGATCTTCAACACCGGCAGTATCGACAACCAGATATCGGTGTCGCCCCCATTCGGCGTCGATAGATACTCTATCCCGAGTAGTTCCGGGAATATCGCTTACGATCGCGATTCGTCGACCTGCCAAACGGTTGAACAGGGTAGATTTACCGACGTTTGGTCGGCCGATGATTGCTACTACAGGGAGTGCCATAAAGGGACTAAATTTTTCTCTTGCTCGTGATCGAACAAACTATCACTACATAATTGCACGTACGAAAAACGCACGTTCGAACTTCGTAAAGAACTTCCGAACCGGAATCGCTAGGACTGAATAAGCTTTTCCATCAACGCTGCTTGCGCCCACAGGCGGTTTTCTGCCTGATCGAACGCTACCGATCTTGAGTCGTACAACAGCCCATGCGAAATCTCTTCGCCAGGGTGTGCCGGTAGATCGTGCATGAACTTCACATTTGCCGATGCTTGGTCGAGCAATGCAGGGTTCACTTGGTAGCCATCGAAATCGACCAATCGCTTGGCGGTTTCAGCTTCCTGCCCCATGCTCGTCCACACATCGGTGTAAACGATGTCGGCATTGGCGACTGCTTCTTGCGGGCTTGTTACCTGCTTCATGCTTCCACCAGTTGCTGCACCGTAAGTGTTCGCACCTTCAAGGTCTTCAGTAGGAACGGTGTAGCCGTTCGGAGATGCGACCGTTAGGTGACCACCAAGACCGGCAACTGCGTATCCGAGGCTCACCGCAACGTTGTTGCCGTCGCCAATAAACGCCACGTTGGCGCCTTTGACGTTACCGACCTGCTCAGTAATCGTCTGGGTATCAGCGAGTGCCTGACACGGATGCTCGGCGTCGGTTAGTGCATTGATTACCGGTATCGAGGCGTTCTTCGCGAACTCTTCGATAGTCGACTGTTTAAATGTACGAATCACCGCAATGTCCGACATGCGAGACATCACCTGAGCAACGTCGGCTACCGGCTCTCGTTTGCCGAGTCCAACCTCTTCAGGTGCGAAGTGCACCGGGTTGCCACCGAGCTTTTCGGAACCGACCCAGAACGAAAGCTTCGTACGTAAAGAAGGTTTTTCGAAAAGTATCGCTACTGACTTACCGGCGAGCGCGTTGCTAGTTGCTCCGGTTTTCAGAGCAATTGCGCGATCAAGTATCGGCTGAATTTCTTCAGGCGCTATGTCGCTAAGTTTTAGGAAGTGATTGACCATCGTTAGAGTTGCCTCGACTCGAATAAGAAATAAAAAGAAGAACGCGGATATTTGCGGGGTGCTTATGCACCCTTAGTTCGGAGTCGTCGAATCAGACGGCGAGTGTCGTCTGTCGATAGGCCGAATGTTAACGTGAAGGTTCTTGTTTTCATGGTCGAGATTCGTGATTCGCTACTCGCCACGAGAAACAATTCGTGTGACGGACTAACAATTCTAACTCTGCATTGCCCGAGAAACTACGCCGATTGGTTTACACAACGAATATCAGGCTGGAGTGAACTTCAACAGCGTCTGGCCGTCAGGATCATGTTCGAACACTGGTTTCAGTGCCATTCCGATCTGGAGCGACTCAGGTTCGGGCGTAACTCCGACGATGTTCGTAGGCACGATCACGTCTTCTTCAAGTTGCACCAGAGCAGTTATGTACGGTACTTCGCCAACGAATCCCATGTGTGGGGCGGCGTGGACAATCGCGAACGTAAAGAGTTCCGCGTTGCCCGAAGCCTGCACCCACTCGATTCCTTCTTCTCCCGTTTCAGGATCAGAGATCGAGAAGTTCCTTGGATAGAACTGGAATTTTCCGGTGGCTTTCGACCGTTGAAGCCAGATTTCTTCGTTCTTCAGTCCTTCCCAGTATCGATCCGACTCTGGCTGTGGAACTGGCTGAGGTTTTGGTGTTGTGTTGGTCATATCTAATCAGCCCCCAGTACGACTGTTCCGGTCGACGATAAAAGTCCGCCGGTGCCGTGAGCTACCGCCAAATTGCAATCGTCCAACTGCCGATCGCCAGCTTGCCCTCGCAGCTGTCGTACTGCCTCAACGACCGTGAAGATGCCGTACATTCCAGGATGTGTGTACGAAAGTCCGCCACCATTGGTGTTCATAGGGAAGTCGCCACCCGGCGCAGTTCGCTGCGAGGCAACAAAATCAGGCCCTTCTCCCGGAGCACAGAACCCGAGGTTTTCGAGGCTGACCAAAGCTGTGTACGTGAACGAATCGTAGATCATCGCCAAATCGATATCTGAATGCGTCACGCCCGCCATCTCCAGTGCCTGAGGGCCTGTGTTCCTACCGAACGCACTTGTCAGATCGGGCATCTGCGAAATACCGGAATGATCGTGCCCTTCACCGGCACCAAGTATTTTCACGCTACCGTTTTTGGCATTTGTTGCTCGCTCTGGTGTCGTAATAACAATCGCAGCTCCGGCATCGGTCACTAGACAACAATCCAGCAGATGGAACGGCCAAGCTACCCATTTTGAGTTGTGATAATCGTCAAACGTGGTCGGCTTATCGTAGAAGTACGCCATCGGATTCAGATTCGCCCATTTACGGGTCGACACCGCAATCTCAGCCATCGCCTGTCGGGTTCGATCCTCTCCGTACTGGTGCATGTATCGTCGAGCGGCCATCGCATACGAAACGGGCGGACCAATGATGCCGTACGGAGCTTCGTACTGAGCCATCGGCGTACCGGGATTCCGTGGAATCGGAGCCCTATCGCTGCGTCCCGACTGCCCGTGCGTAATCAGCGCAACCTCGCAGTAGCCAGCGGCGATCGCAGCGAGTGCGTGCGCAACGTGAATCACGAACGATGATCCACCGACCGATGTGCTATCGGTGTAGCGAGGTTGGATGCCCAGATACTCGGCGACGTCGAGCGTCGACCACCCAGCGGTGAACAATGCATCGACGTCAGATAGCTCTAGCCCTGCATCGTCGAGCGCATTTATAGCGGCTTCAGAATGATGCGCGAGCGGCGATTTCTCAGGAACCTTCCCAAGCTTGTTCGATTCGCCAACGCCCACGATGTGAGCCTGACCCGATAGGTTTTGAAGTCTCTGAATATTTGGCATGTTTTATTAACTCGATTGTGCCGACTGTCGCTGATTTTCAGGCAACCACTCGGCAAAGGCGATTTTTATTGAAGCGGTGAGTATGGCGTGGGAGTAAGCAACTGGTTCCGAACGTTCTTCACGATCAGTCCGTCACGATGCGATTCTTCTGTGACTTTCGCCCATTCAGGGTCGTTTCGGAATGCATCCCACGCAGCTGCACGCTGGTTAGCATCTTCGAACGCCACCATGTAAGTCAGCTCGTGATTGCTCTCGCCGACATCGGTAGTCCAGTAGCCGATGTTCTTGATCCCGTGCTTTTCGAAAAGCTTGGTCGTGTGATTGGCGAATCGAGCGTTGATAGAGGGTAGTCGCCCCGGCAGACATTCGTACACGCGTAGTTCGTAGAGCACGGCAATTCCTCTCACCAGATGAAATCAATCCCATGTCGGTGATCAATAATTTAGGTTCTGGCAAGATTTTGAATAGTCGCGCCCGACTCGTCAACCGATAATACGGTTCGCAGCTTCGATCATTCTCTGAAGTGCCGGATCCTGAGGTTGGTGAGCCAGCGTTGGGCCTTCGAGAGAAGAAATCGCAATTCGATTGCGGCTCAGCACTTCAACATCAGTTCCAGAAACCATTTCTAGTTCGTCTAGATATACAGCCAGGCCAGAAATAATTTCGAACCCACCATCGCTGTGTGCTTCGATAAGACTCTTGAACTCAGAAGGAGCTGGAGCAGCACCTTCCGTACCTTCGATTGGAGTTTCGTCGAATGTGGGAATGTTCACGTTGAACAGTGCGCCTCGCTCAGTCTCAGCACTAAGCAGCTCAGTCGTAATCACACCGATAACATCTTTAACTGTAGGATCATCGAAATTATCAGAAGCATCCATAGAGAATGCACAGGCTTTCACACCCTTTGCCGCAGCTTGTATAGCAGCACCTATCGTGCCTGAGATGAAAACGTTACGACTCGTGTTGAAACCGGGATTTATGCCAGATACAACAGCATCGGCACCACCACATAAGACGTGCTCTAATCCTAAAACCACCGAATCGGCGGGTGTACCACTAACGGCGTAGCATTTCACTCCGTCCGCTCGGCTCGGGACTTCATTGATTTTCACTGAGGTTCTGAGCGTCAGCGCAGCGCCCACACCAGACTGATTACCAGCGGGAGCGACGACTGTCACTTCGCCGAGATCTTTTACAGCTCGCACCAGTGACCAAATCGCGGCGTTGTCGAATCCATCATCGTTAGTTACAAGAATTTTCATGCGCTAAATCGTAGAGATAACCCAGAGGCTTTGTGTGATCGGCAAAGGCGAAGTTCTGCTGATGCCTATTTTACTGATATCAACTCTACGCGAGAAGAAAATTGTCGATAAGACGAGCGTTCCCGATTTTTACAGCCAACAACGCATGAGCTGAGTAATTGACTTCATCCAGTTCTTCGAAAGTATCGACGTCAGCTATCGATGCATACTCGACTTCAGCAAGAGGTTCTCCGGCTAATATCGAATTAAGTATGAACCGCAGTACTTCGCCTGATCGCTCGCCCGAATCGAACGACAATTTTGCGACTGTTAGTGCTTTGAACAGAATCGTCGCGGCTTGCCGTTCTTCTGGAGATAAATAAGCGTTACGGGTGCTGATGGCGAGCCCGTTTTCTTCACGAACCGTCGGGATCGGGGTTATTTCGATACCGAAACCGAGTGATTCGTTCACGTGCTGAATGACTCGAAGCTGCTGAGCGTCTTTCTCGCCAAACGTCGCTTTTGTTGGCGAGATGATCGAGAACAGTCGGGCAACTACAGTCGCAACTCCATCGAAGTGACCGGGCCGGTGCACACCTTCTAGTAAGTTCGCAACAGGACCGGGATCGACCGCACCAAGAACTTCACTTGGCGGGTAAATCTCTTCTTTCGAAGGGACGAACACGAAATCGGCTCCATGCTTTTCAAACTCTGCAAGATCGGAAGCTTCATTCGACGGATATGTCGATAAATCTTCGTTTTCGCCAAACTGAGTCGGGTTCAGAAACAGCGATCCAATCATCACATCGCAGTGCGGTCGGATTGTGTCCAAATGCGTCGTGTGCCCACGGTGTATACCGCCGAGGGTAGCAACGAGTCCTACAGACCCGGTCAGATCGCGCCGAACTTCCCGCATCTCCGCGGCAGTACGAATTACTTGCATAGAACGCAATCGGTTTCGTTATGAAGCCTTCTCCCTAGCGGAGAGGGTTTGGGTGAGGGGGTATACGAAGTAAGAGGCATATTGGCCAGAGAGTAAATCAAGTTAGAAAGCAGCAGGCGACTTCAGCGTTCCCTCTCAACCTAGCCTTCTCCCTCGGGGAGAAGGAATAAGAAGGTAGGACGAAGCGAATAAGCGAAAATTGCCGATCTAGTCGTTGGTCTTCGATTCCTCACGAACCCGAGAATCATCAGAGAAGAACGACTGTGCGTCGGTTGGGAACGTTCCATCACGAACGTCGTCACTGTATCGAACGAGTGCATCTTCGATGATCGGAGCCAAATCGGCGTATTTTCCTGAATGACGAGGCCTGAAATCGGGATCGAGACCAAGCATGTCGTGGAACACCTGAACTTGACCATCACAGTGGACACCCGCACCAATTCCGATCGTAGGAATATCGAGTGTTTCGGTGATTTGCTTCGCCAGTTCGACAGGAATCAGTTCGAGAACAATCGCGAATGCTCCAGCTTCCTGAAGCGCTATCGCATCTTCGAGAACCTCGTTGGCTGTCGATTCTGTCTTGCCCTGCACCCGGTAACCACCGAGTTTATTCACATGCTGCGGGGTGAGACCAATATGCCCCATCACCGCTAATCCAGCATCTGCGAGTCGACGAACAATAGGGGCAACCGTTTTGCCGCCTTCGAGTTTGACTGCCTGCGCTCCACCTTCTTGAATGAGGCGTGCGGCATTTCGTAGAGCCGTTTCAGCATCGATCTGGTAGCTAAGAAACGGCATATCAGCAACGATGAGGGGGTTGGTCGTACCGCGAACAACTGCAGCCGACGCGCTGACGATATCGTCAACCGTTACTGGAATTGTTGAGTCGTGACCAAGAACAACATGCCCCATACTGTCGCCGACTAGGATCATAGGAATCCCTGATGCGTCGACGATGCGAGCGGCCGTGTAGTCGTATGCCGTCACCATTGGGATCGGCTCGCCACGGCGTTTCATCTGCTGAATCTTGTGGGTTGTGATTCGGCGTAAAGCCATTCGTGTACCTCCGCTCCCGGTCGACTGCACCTTGCTAGCCGCCAAGCCTTAGTTCACTTGCGTTAAGTAATTATTACCCATTTTCAGGTTTTTGTGGGCGTCCTAAGTTTGATTTTCGTCAGAAAGCAGCGTTTTTATGCTTTCAAACGCCGATTCCGACATTCCGCCCTGCTCTTTGGCGATGTCCAATGACGCCAGCGCCAGAGCGGAGTAAGCGTTACCGATTTCAGGCGATTTTTCTGAAATAGCCGCCAAGTGCGTGGCGATTGTTTCGACATCCCCGCGAACAAACGGACCCGTTATCGCGTCGGGAAGTCCTTTTTCATCTAAGGCGTCGACAGTTGCTCGCAGCAACGGAATCATTCGTTTCAGCGCGTCTGCACGTTCGATTCCTAACGGCTCCCACATTTCGGCGGCCAATCCCGTGAGACCAGCCAACAGACCACATGCCATCACTGCCGAAGCGTGATACGCCGCTCGCTGTGAAGACTCGATCCTAAATGCGGAACCTCCGAGATCGGTCGCTAGTAGCCGAAGCCAATAGAAAAGCGCTGGGTTTGCCGATTCTGTGGCGAACGAAACATCCTTCAACCGTTCCGAAGAATCGTTGGTAGGGAATGTTTGAAGCGGATGGAATCCAGCCGTTTCCGCTCCGGCGACCCGCGCTTCGTCCAAGGCAGCGAGCGGTAGAACTCCTGCGCAGTGAACTACAGCCTGATGCGATCGCCACTCGACCTCTGAACAAATCTCTTCGATATGAGCGTCGGGACCAGTGATGAAGACGATGCTGGCGACGTTGGCTGCTGTCTGAACATTTTCGACAACGATGGCGTTTGATATTTGATCGCTGAGCCATTTCCGGTGGCTTTCCTGTCGGCTGGTAACAGCCGCCACGTTGTAGCCGGCCTTCGAAAGCGCAATTGCAAGGCTTGATCCTAGTCGCCCTGCCGCAAGCACAGCGATAGGTAATTCTTTGTTCAATTCAGGAAGAGGGCTCACTATTTTCCTGCTTTCGTTTGGGCCAATTTAGCGTCGGCTGCCGACATAATTCCGCCAAGTGTTTCGGCGGAGTCGATTGCGTTCAATATCGCACCTGTAACGGCTTTTAGCGCTGCTGCATGAAGAACATCACCCGGCACAGTCTCTGGGTGCGTTCCCGTCGAAAGGCCAAACATAGTGTCGCCATCGTTAGCGGTGTGCGAAGGGCGTATCGCAAGTGCGATACCGTCTTGTGCGGCGATTGCGAGTCGAGTGGCGCCAATTTTGTCGAGAGGCGCATCGGTTACGACAACGCCAATGGTCGTATTGCGGAAGAATCCTCGATCCTTAGGTGGATTAATTATCATCATTTCAATCGAGTCAGCGAAGCCATCGTCGGTTTGAGGACCCGCAACGATTTCTCCGGTCGACGGATTTACTACGCCGCCAATAGCGTTCACAACCATCAGTGCTCCAACCGTTGCCCCGTTTGGCATGTGCACCGAGGCGGTACCGACTCCGCCTTTAATAGAGGCGTTAGCACCGAGCAACTTGGCAACCGTCGATCCGGTGCCAGCCCCGGCATTACCGGTCGCGAAATCTTTGGACGCACTCGCTGCGGCGGCATAACCGTCACCGCCGGTGGGTCGCACTTCTGAGTTGATAAATCCTAGATCGAATACGACTGCAGCTGGAACGAGCGGAATACGAGTTCTTCCAAATTGCACTCCAACGCCTTGTTCTTCCAGATAGCGAACTACTCCCCCCGGCGAATCCAAACCAAACGCGCTACCGCCAGTAAGAGTGATTGCATTCACCCACTGCGCACTTGCAAGAGGATCCAACAAAGCCGTCTCTCTACTACCCGGAGCTGCGCCTCGAACTTCCAT
>CAWVYJ010000066.1:0-9604 GCA_963934365.1 uncultured Dehalococcoidales bacterium
CAGCAAGAATGTATGTTTCGTGAGCTTGACCAATTACCCGAAGTACGGGAAGAGTTTCCTTATGGGTATTAGTTGAAACGGATCCATCGCTAGACTCAGGAGCTACTTCCGTCAAGTTTTCAGGTAGCCGAGATTGCTCACTAATTAGTGACGGATCTGGCCAATGAGCGAATACTGCTGAAGTAGATCGATCACCGACGGGCAAACTCTGAATACCAAGGTTCGATGCCGAGCCGACTGTGCGCAATAATCCTATCGATCCAGATGCACGACCTGCCCCAAGTTCGTGTACTGGTGTGGAAGCGGAAAGTACGCCTCTAATTGCTCTTTGCACGACCGAGTAGACGAGATCTTCTTTTAGAAAACGTACTTCGGATTTTGCAGGATGGACGTTCGCATCGACGTCGCCTAGAGGAGTCTGAATTCTTGCTACTGCAATTGGAAATCGGCGTTCTGGAAGGAAACCGTAGCAAGCCTGCTCTATGGCGTAAGAAAGCCGACGGGATTGAATTAATCGTCCATTCACTGAGATTGTCATATAGGTACGATTCGATCGATTGAGAGAAGGCGAACTTACCAACCCATCAACAGAGAATGCAGCAGGGTCGCCCGGTTCCAGTTCGAGCATCTGTTCGGCAATTTTGGCACCGTAGACGCCCGAGACGGCGTCGATGAGTTTCCCAGAACCGATCGTACGTAATCTCTCCCTACCATCGGAACTAAGACTGAATGCCACGTCCGGGTATACGAGTGCCAGTGACGCCAGCATCGATTGAATACGGCTCAGTTCACGGCCCGCAGAACCAAGGAATTTCAGCCGGGCGGGGACGTTTGAGAAAAGCCCAGAAACCTCGATTCTAGTTCCCTGGGGTACACCAGTCAGTTCGATCTCATTTGATTTACCGAAGTCCACCAAGTAACGCGCCCCAGCATCGGATTCTGCGTGCTTCGATATCGCTTCTACTCGCGCTACCGAAGAGATGGAAGGTAGCGCTTCACCACGAAATCCCAGAGTGCCAATCGAGATCAGATCAGAAGACTCGTCAATCTTAGAAGTAGCAAATCGCTCGAACGCAATAGCTAATTCGTTGGCGGGTATACCGTGACCGTTGTCGATCACTGTTATTGATTGGGCTCCACCGCCAACTATGTAAACATCGACACGGGTTGAATTCGCGTCGAGTGAATTCTCCACCAGTTCTTTAACGACTGAGGCGGGACGCTCGATTACTTCACCCGCTGCGATGCGAGAAGCAAGATCGTCACTTAAAACCTTAATTGGCATTTGGGGAACAATACTCGATCGTACTGGTGGACTCAACTCGTTCATTCGCCGGGTGTTTCTTTGAAGGCTAAAGTTTACTTGGAGCCTTGAACTTGGCGAGTCGTTTGTTCAGTCTATTGAGAACAATTACAGCCGACGAACTTTGTCTGTAAGAACGGTGTAGCCGATAGCGGCCGCTAATAATCCACCACCAGCCAGCGCAAAAGCAATTCTGACATCGAGAAACGCTGATATGAAACCAAGAGGAAGCGCACCGAGCGGGATTAGGCCGAAGTTCATCATGTAAACCCCCATGACTCGACCTCGGTGCTCGTCGTCCGTCTGCTCCATGATCAGAGATGAGTTGAGAGCACGCCGACCTGAATCACCTAGTCCGAGTATCACCATAATCACCAATGCAATCACGTATGACGTAGTCACCGATGCTAGAAGAATTGCTCCACCCGATAACATACTTGTTATTAACAGCACCCAGCCACGACGGCTGTTCTTGGACAAACCGGCGATTACGAGTGATCCGATCAACGCACCAACACCGATCATGCTTAGCATCAGGCCGAGTGCTTCTACTTCCAACTTAAATACCTCTTCAATTTGAACAGGAAGAAGAGTTCGGAAAGGCATCGCCAATAACGCAGTGCTTAGTGCTACCAAAAGAAGGACCAGCACCGTTCGGTTTTTCTTTGTATAAACCAAACCCGCTTTAATATCGCCCCACATTCGACGTTTGCCCAATGCCACCGGCGCCATTCCCGGAACCCAACTCGTGAGACCCAGAGCAATAACCGTTAGTCCTGCCATCACATAGTAGGTCATAGCAGGTCCTGCCAAGCCGTAAATCAATCCGCCAATACCCGGTGCTGCGACCGTCATTAACGACATACCAGAAGCGTTGAGTGCAACTGCGTTCGTCAGGTGATCTTCATCAACGAGTTGGCCAATGATCGCCTGACGTGCGGGCATTAGAAATGCCCAGATTGTTCCCTGAGCGATAGATGCCGCTGTTAGGTGATAAACCGTGATCGATCCTGTCGAAATCGAAATGCCCACGAACAGTATTATCGCAAGCATTCCGATCTGGCCAAACTGGATGATCTTCTTGCGGGACACACGATCAGCTACAGCTCCTCCGTACAACGACAGAAGCAGAATGGGAGGGGCAAAACCAGCACCAACAACAACAACTGCAATCGGAGATTTAGTTAATTCCCAAGTGAGGTAACCGCGAGCGAGCATCTGAATGTTCACCGCTGCCATTAGTAAAAGCATTCCAAACCAGAGATGCCGAAAGCCAGATTGTCCTAACGAAGCGAATGTTCTCGACATTATCCCGCTTTGCCGTCCAGCGGCACTTGATGCGCTGAGTTTTGTGGCTGGCTTGGGATTAGATTCTGACAAATTATGCGGCTGTTTTCGTGATTGATTCAAAAGCGATGACAGTTGAAGTTTTATTACCCGATAAATGGCGAACTATTCGCAAGTGCTTAGGTCAAAGTGCCTTACGCAGTCGTGGCATAAAGATAATCGACAATAGAGCAAAGACAAGAAGTGCGACTGCAACAACGGCCACGGAAGGTCGGGCACCAAACTCTTTCATTGCCCAACCAAGCGGGAGCATGCCTAATGGCATCAACCCGAATGTCATCATAAGCACACTCATTACTCGCGCCCTGTATTCATCCGAAGTGCTTTCCATCATCAGACTCTGGCCAAGCGCCCATCGGGCTTGTTCTGCTAGTCCCATACCGACCATCCCAATAATTCCGGCAGCGTAAATCGGCACACTGACTATCAGGCCTAATGACGCGCTGGCAACTACCGCACCGATCAGAACAATCCAGCCTCTACGCTGACCTTTTCTTAGGTTAGCGATCGTTATCGTGCCGATTAGTCCACCAAGACCGAGCGCAGTCAAAAGAATTCCGACTTCTGAAGCGTCAGACCCATATATGTCCTTGGCATAGACCTGAACAAGCATTCTGAATGGCATCGACAACAACGCGACGATCACGCTGTATATCATCAAATTCAAGATGAGTTTGTTTTGTCCGATGTACCTGAACCCACCAACGATGTTTGCCATCACCGACTGTTTTACAGCAGCTACTGGTGGCGGCATCTTAGGAACAATTGAAGTAAAGATAACCGCGCTGAGCATCACAGCACAGATCAGCATGTAGACGTTTTCAGGCCCTATGATTTCGTAAAGGACTCCAGCCAATGCAGGAGCAATCAATGCCATCATGCTCATTGCCATTGCATTAAGCGCAAATGCATTTGGTATCTGGTCTTTACCTACCAATGACGGAACTGCTGCCTGACGTGCTGGCATTTGAAGAGCAAACATAGCCCCTTGCACAACTGAAACGGCGAACAGGTGTCCCCAAGCGAGCGAACCAGTAAACATCAATATGGCCACGACTCCAGCAAGCACGCCATTTGCCGCCTGAGAAACCTGGATCAACATCCGACGGTCAACTCGGTCACCGAGTACTCCACCGTAGAGGGAGACCAAAAGAAGGCTGGGAGCAAATCCCATCCCGACGACTCCCGTGATCAATGCATCGTCTGTCATGTTGTACACGAGAATCCCGCGAGCGACCATCTGCATCTGAAAGCCACCCATCGACAGCACCATACCGAACCAGATCATTCTAAAATCTCGGTTCGTAATTACAGATTCAAACGTGTGAAAAAACGATCGTCCAACCACGCCAAATCTTGGAGCGCGACGAACCGCCATTGACGGTGAGCCGCCATGCTCTGATATCGGGTTTGCCGGGTCGTAATCTGCCAATTAGTTCTCTAAACGAAATTGGTGCCCTCCGACGGGGGGGCATAGAGGATAGAGGAAGGTTACTCCTGTAATCTCTGGTTTGCTCTTAAATTTGATGATGTTCTGTTCGTTCAAAAACAAGTCTTATCTTGTACCCTTCGTTCAGCCGAAATATGATCTTTGATTAGAATGTTTATATGACTGATTTACCTAAATTGACCGAGCCGACCCTCCAAGATATTCACACAGCTCGATCAGCGATCGAAAACCACGTATCACATACACCGACACGGCACTACCCGGTGCTGTCGGAACTCCTTGACGCCGATATTTGGGTGAAGCACGAAAACTTCCAGCTATTGGGTGCCTTCAAAGTACGAGGGGGGATCAATCTAGTCTCCCAAACTACGCAAGAAGAACGTGATCGAGGATTCGTTACCGCTTCATCTGGAAACCACGGGCAATCCATTGCCTACGCAGCTCGTGCATTTGGCGCAGCTTGCACCGTCGTATTGCCAGAGGGTGCGAATCCAGCTAAGGCTGCTTCGATTGCGGCAATGGGAGCGAACGTGATATTTCATGGCGATGTGTTCGAGCGCTCGCGAGAACACGCAGAAGAATTAGCAGAGCGACACGGCTCGCGTTTCGTCCATGCAGCTAACGAATCGGCGTTGGTAGCGGGAGTTGCAACCTACGCTGTCGAAATACACGAAGATCTAAAAGATATCGATGTAATTTTCGCACCAATCGGAGCCGGTTCTGGAGCTTCCGGAGTCTGTATTGTGAACGACGCTCTCTCGCCATCAACTCATGTAATTGGTGCGCAGGCAGCGAATGCACCCGCTGCCTATCACGCTTGGAAGACAGGAAATATCGAAACGTATCCAATGTCGACAGTAGCCGAGGGTTTGGCGACAGAATCGGCGTATACGTTTCCTATCGGGATACTTCGGAACCGATTAAAAGAGTTCGTACTCGTTGATGACGCGGATATCAGCGACGCCATCAAGACATACGTTTTCGCCACTCGAACATTGGTCGAGCACGCAGGTGCGGCATCACTTGCAGCAGCTATCAAAATGAAAGATCAAATTAAGGGCAAACGAGTCGTGCTTATCGCCAGCGGTGGGAATATCACTACCGATCAGCTTAAGTCAGTACTGAGCTAGGTTATTAATCGCTCGCTAGCGCCTGAATTTCCTGTTCTATCGTGTGAACCCGGGTGTAATCCTCGCGGTACATTGCGTAGGCGCGCTCTAAGTACAGTTGTGCTTTCTTTGCAGAAGTTTCACTACCCTCAGTGGCAGCCTCAATCAACAGATCTATTCCACGGTTGTCAGGGATATGCTTTGCGATCGAACGTATCTTTGATTCACTTTCGCGCGCTCCGACTGAATCATCACCGCTTGATTCATACTGGAATCGACCCATCAACGTCGTCAATTCGGTCAGTAAATCTGGCTCTGACATCATGCTGTACATCACGTCATTGACGTCAGCATCGATCGGAGCGGAATCTCCAATTGCCTCAACATCAAATGATCCAGCGCCGACATGCCTTGGATCGCTACCGGCAATCCGGTTTTTTTCGTCATATTCAGTGGCGTACTCAGCGGAAATACCGGCGACCACTTCCATAAGCGAGGTCACATCGGTCAGATTGGCTGCTCCGCCAAACAATAGATCATCTCCCCGTTTATCAGCAGTCTGTCGCAGCCACTCTTCAGACTCAACTGGTTCCGGTGCTGGAGGAAATGCGAACGACGACATATCACCAGAGCCAAGTTGCTCGACCTGCCCGGCTAAGAACGGCGGCACATACTTGCTGATATCGACCGAAACCGGCAATATCACTACGTAAGAAGCGCCGACCTGATCTGGATTCGACCCATCTCTAAAATAGATCAATGCATGCCCTTTAGGATCAGCGGCGTTACCTATGTGATATTCGAGTGTCATATGTTCTGATCAGACCTCTGCCTGTTGTGCCATTATCTGACGTAATGGAGTCGAGTTATGCGTTGGGGGCGATTAACATCTTACTTCTGGTTATTCTGAACGTAACAGATTATTTGAATATTACGACGCTGATGTTGTGATGACGCGGGAGCGGTAAAACGAGTATCTACAATCTGGTCGCAAAACCACTAATTTTTCAACTTCCTCCAGAAGGCGCCCACAAAGCTGTCGAAACCGCGCTCCGGGTACCAGGTGCATGGAACGTTTTTCGGTTCTCCAATGGTGCACGGGATACGAAGCTTGAAATAGATCTCGCTGGGATCAAATTACCTACACCAATCGGCATGGCCGCAGGATTTGACAAAGATTGCAAAGTACTTGGATCAGTATTAAATCTAGGGTTCGGATTCACAACAGGCGGGACAGTTACGCTCGCACCACGCCCAGGAAATCCAAAACCTAGGATGGTGAGACTGCCCGAACAAAGAGCCGTGATAAATTCGTTGGGGTTCCCAGGCCAAGGGCTTGAACCGTCGGTAAAGCGACTCCAAAGTTCAAAGCGCTATAAAGATCGAGTACTACTCAGCATCTCGGGAACTATTGAAGATGATATCGTCGAATGCTTACGGCGATCTCAGAATTTCGTATCAGGCATCGAACTCAACATCAGCAGTCCAAACACTGCTGGCTTACAAATTTTCCACGAACCCGGGCGACTTCGAGGACTGATCGAAGGGTTAGTTGCTGAGAAGCAAGTTCCGCTCTTCGTGAAACTCCCACCCTGGCCGCGAGACGATGAGAATCGTCGCGAATTGTTGAAACTAGCAGCCACGGCAGTCAATGCAGGCGTTGATGGATTGGTTATCGCAAATACTCACCCAATCAAAAGTAAAAGATTACAGGTCGGTCGAGGTGGTCTCAGCGGTGCGCCATTGTTCGAGCATACCGAGTTGATGATTGCCGATATTCAAGCCCAAGTTCAAGGCGAAGTCGCAATAATCGCTTGCGGTGGAGTTTCGACCGCTGAGCACGTTTGGAAATTACTCGTATCTGGCGCTTCCGCTGTTCAACTCTATACAGCGTTCATCTACGAAGGTCCTGGGCTTCCTGGACAAATAAACAAACGCCTATCGAAGATGATGAGCGCAGCTGGCATAACTAAAATTGGTGACATATCGGGCGAGCCTCCGAATATCCGATAACGCTAACTAGCTCCGAGTGGACAGCAGAGCTTCTGCTTCGTCTCGAGTCCCCATTGCCGCTTGTGCACCAGCGCGTCCAACACACAATGCACCTGACGCCATTCCCAGCCTTGCGGCGTCGAGCAAAGACATTCCTGACGCGATGCCGACTCCAAGACCGCCATTGAAAGCGTCACCCGCAGCAACTGTGGCCACTACTGGAACCTTATAAGGCGCAAGTAGCTCGGAGATGCCGTCAGATTCAACCCACGCACCCTGATCTCCGAGCGTGACAATCACTGTCTCGATTCCGGTGTTACGGATAGCGATGGCTGCCTTTTTAGCTGAAATCTCATCGATCACGTCAATATTTGCCATTGATGAAGCCTCGCCTTGATTTGGGGTCAGCACAGTTACCGAATCATAGAATCTAGCAGGGACTTCGCGGACTGGCGCGGGGTCAAGAACTACAGGGATGCCGACTTTCGCCGCCGCGTCGATTGCCGCTTTAGTCGCCGTAAGTGGCACCTCTTGTTGACAAAGCAATACGCCGGCGTATTTCAGAGCATCTCGAACGTCATCTGATTGCTGCGAATCACAGAGAGCGTTCGCTCCGTAAACCGGGTTTACATGATTTTCGCCATCAGGAAGTATAAAAATAGCAGCGATCCCTGATGCAATATTTTCAGTCCTTCGGAGCAATGACGTGTCGATGCCCTCTTCCCGCATGAACTGGGCCATCTCTTCGCCGAACCTGTCATCACCTATGCGCCCAACCATCTTCACTGAACCAGGGCTTTGAGCCAGACGTGCAGCGGCAACGGCCTGATTGCCGCCTTTTCCACCAGGGGTGGTGTAAAACCGTGTGCCTTCCGCCGTTTCGCCTGGACCAGCGAGGCGAGGGGTGTCCACGATCAAATCCATATTGAGTCCGCCGAGTACGATTACGTCTTTCAAAAATTCCTACCTAAGTGCCTGATTTTTGGTCGATACCGATTTCGTAGCTAATTGGGTGGACCGAATTTACCTGCGTTAATGAGATCGTTCAGGAAATTCACCAGTCCTGAGTGCTCAGGTATTGCGATTACCTGATCTGCCGAACTTATTGCGTCGGGATGACCATCTTCAATCGCCACGCCCAGTCCCGCCCATTCGATCATAGATTGATCACCTTTTCCGTCGCCTATAGCTATTACGCCATCACGATTTATGCTCAAAAGATTCGCAAGATGTGCAACGGCAAGATCTTTGCCAGCACCGATTGCTTCCACTTCACAGAACATCGGCAGCGAGTGAGTGACTAAAGCTGATCCGTTCATTTGTGAGTGAAGTGTTACGACCAGAGGCTCGACGATAGCAGGTTCTCCGACCCCCACAATCGCAGTCGGTTTTTTGTCGGCCATGCTGATCAGCGAATCGATATCACGGATTGCAATGCCCATTCGCTCGCCGTAAGAAGTCGTCCAATCGGATCGTTTCTCTACCCAAACATCATCGCCTAGGAACATCATCACCTCTGGTACAACCTTTAGAAGGGAAGTAATTGCCTGCGTAGCGACGTCTTGATCGAGTCGCTCATGTCGGATCGTTGTTTTCGTGACCTGATCGTAAGTCATCGCCCCTTGAAAACATATGACCGGACCTGCAGCTCTTGCTTCTTCGGCGATTCTCAACGCAGGCTTGAGAGTTCTACCGGTTGAAACCGACACCACAGCTCCCGCACTCTGAACGCGAATAATAGCTTGAACGAGCTCCGGTTTTATTTGCCGGTCTTCACCGATCATTGTGCCATCGATGTCGAGTGCGACTAGTGAATATGTTTGGTTCAAAACCATCAATTTCGCCCGTCTGACTTTGCAGGTTGCCCGCTAACTATTCCCCGTAAATATGATGGCCAGATCAGAAGCGAAATTACCGTGAAAACGAGACCTGCAATCGCTATGATGCTGACAGCGTTGTTCGCTCCCCACCAAACTGCCATCCCGCCGACCAATAACGCTCCGATCGGACCGGTTCCAATCGACGCAGCCAGAACTCCTAATACTCTTCCTCGAATTTCTGTCGGTGTCGACGTGATTACGATGACGCTCTGCATGGTCGCGAACGCAGACATTGAGAAGCCGCCAATGAGAAGAATAGGTAGCGCCATCCAGAAAGACGGAGCCAATGAAAATGAAAGTATAGCGAGTAGAAATATCACTGACCCTATCGAGTAGATTTTAGTGAATCCACCTGGTCGTGCCTTTAAGGCAATCACAAGCGAACCTGTTGTTGCTCCAATGCCTTCAGTTGCAAGAAGAACTCCGATAAGTAGTGGCCCAACTTTCAATGTTTCGGCACCAATTACTGGAACCATGTGTTGGTACGGAAACCCGAAGATATTCATCACGATTGTTATGATCA
>CAWVYJ010000067.1:0-9266 GCA_963934365.1 uncultured Dehalococcoidales bacterium
TTTTACCGAGTACTATGTTTATGCTCGAAATAACCGTTTTCGAAAATTAATACCGCCATCGTTTGTCGTCTGGAGTCAGTAGTTGAAAGCCGCAGTTTTATTCGAATCTAAAAAGCCCATGCCAATTGTGGAGCTTGACCAATCGGAACCGAAAACTGGCGAAGTACGGGTAAGGATGTCGGCTGCGGGAATCTGCGCATCAGATCATCACGTGATGACGGGTGACAACCCAACTCTAATGCCAATCGTGCTTGGTCACGAAGGGGCCGGGATTATCGACGCAATCGGACCCGGTGTTACCACCGTGAAAGTGGGCGACCGCTGCGTGCTGTCGTTCGTTGCTAATTGTGGTCACTGCCGATCTTGTCGAAGCGGTCTATCTAACATCTGTGACACGAACAGAGAGACCGGCACACGTCAGTACGATGGCACTTTCCGTCTACACACTTCTGACGGTACTGAAGTTCACCAATTTGCAAAGCTTGGAGTATTTGCTGAGAAGATCATAGTTCCTCAACAGGCTTGCTACCCGATGCCGGATGACGTTCCAATGGAAGTTGCTGCATTGATCGGCTGCTCTGTTGCGACAGGTGTTGGTGGAGTAATCAACCAGCCTGGCATGCGAGCCGGAATGACGGTTGCGGTTGTCGGTACTGGTGGAGTGGGCTTGAACGCCCTTCAGGGTGCTAGGCTGATGAATGCCAGCAAGATCATCGCTGTCGATATTTTTGATCACAAGCTTGAGTTCGCTTACAAATTTGGCGCAACGCACGTAGTCAACTCTAAAGAGAAGGATCCTGTTGCTGCTATTCAGGCATTGTCCGACGGCGGTGTCGATTTTGCGTTCGATACGTTTGGTCACAAGATCACAACCGAGCAAGCGTACAAATCTACTCGTAAAGGCGGAACTACTGTCGTGGTGGGGCTTGCTCCCGACGGCATGGGTGCTGATATCCCGCTGGTAGATCTGGTCC
Source organism: uncultured Dehalococcoidales bacterium (assembly GCA_963934365.1). Classification (GTDB taxonomy): domain Bacteria; phylum Chloroflexota; class Dehalococcoidia; order Lucifugimonadales; family Lucifugimonadaceae; genus Lucifugimonas. The sequence goes on from CAWVYJ010000067.1 coordinate 975, forward strand.
GAAACCAGAAGACGCTTGTCGGCAGTTACTATGGTTCTGCTAGTCCGCACGAGACGTTCGGCAAGCTGCTGGAGTTCTACCGGCAGGGTCGAATCGATGTTGGCGGCATGGTGACTCGCAAGTATAAACTTGAAGAAATCAACGAGGCGTACGATGCGCTTGCTCGTGGTGAAGACGGTCGGGGAGTGATCGTCTTCGATTAGTCGTTTCTTAGTTGTTAGGTCAAATAATAGATTCTGATTATTTGGAATCTATTGTGATCTTTTATAGTTTGTTCATTTTTTCACTTGCTGCTAAAACGGGCGACTGCTATGCTCCAAACCTGCTTTTGTTAAGCTCTTTAACCTGTATTTGGTAATCAGTATTTAGTAGTTGATGTTCGAGGATTATTTCAGGCAGTATGCACTGCTCATTATTTTCGCCGCCGCTGCGGTAACCGTCCCTATTGGGATGCTTACGATGAGCTATCTGGCTCAGTTCATAAAAGTCAGGCCTTCTCGTCCTACAGCAGTAAAAGAAAGCGCTTACGAAGGTGGGATGCCTCCGTTCAGCGATCGACCTGCTCGGTTCAATTTTCGTTACTACTACTATGCCCTACTTTTCGTCGTATTCGACGTTGAAACAGTGTTCTTGTTTCCATGGGCGGTTAAGTACGGTGTAATGACCCGACAGTTTGGATTTGCTGCGCTGGGCGCAGTGCTGGTATTCCTGATAGTCGTGACATTTGCATACGTATACGCATGGCGAAAACGTGCTCTTGAGTGGGTGACAAACGAATGACTGGTCCAAAACTGATCGATCCATACGGTACGCCTAAAGGTGCCGATCCTAGAGGTGCATTACAGTCGATTACCCTCGACCTTGATCGCACTGAGGGTGAATCCGTTAATCGGATGAAGTCGACTCATCTTGAGCCATTTCCTGATCCTGTCCTCGAAGTTCCCGACGACCTGAAGCGAAGTGTGGTCGTAAGTTCTGTTGACTATTTGCTTAATTGGGCACGAAAATCGTCGGTGTTCCCGCTGCAGTCAGGTCTTGCTTGTTGTTCGTTCGAAATGATCAGTGCTGCGATGGCGCGATTCGACTTGGCTCGTTTCGGTATGGAAGCCTTACGAGCTTCTCCGAGACAAGCTGATTTATTGATTGTTGCTGGAACTTTGACTTGGAAAATGGCGGTTCCACTACGTAGGCTTTACGACCAGATGGCTGAACCTCGCTGGGTTATTTCAATGGGCGTGTGTGCAACTTCTGGCGGTCCTTACTACCAAAGCTATTCAGTTGTTCCAGGTGTGAATCACATAATGCCGGTTGACGTGTACGTTCCCGGTTGTCCTCCACGTCCAGATGCTCTTCTTTACGGCATCATGCAGCTTCACGACAAAATTCGTCGATACAGCCTTCAAGGGCAGGCGGCAGGGCAGGAATGACCACCGTTTGGAGTGGAGAAGCGTTAGCCGAAGCCATTGAGGCCTTTGCACCGGGCTCTGTTGAGTCGAGTGCAGGTTCAGATGTGTGGCTCAAGCCGGATTCTATATCGACCGTATGTGAAGGTCTTAAGATTCGCTCTGAGTTCAAATTTGATCTACTCAGCAGTCTTACGGCAGTCGACTACATCGATCATTTCGAAGTCGTATATCACCTTACTTCGCTGCCTATGAACGCTTCAGCAGTGTTGAAGTCACGCGTTGGGCACGGACGCACGGAACCTTCGATTGCTAGCGTCGTGCCAATCTGGAGAGGGGCTGACTACCAAGAACGTGAGGTTTGGGATTTGATGGGAATCCGCTTCAATGGTCACCCTAATCACAAGCGAATCATGTTGTGGGAAGGCTATCCCGGCCACCCGCTTCGCAAGGACTATGTCACTTACGATCAGTCAATAGCTTCGACAGATCCCGGTGCAATTGATAGTCAATCAGGTGTCGAATAATGGCGATTAAGACACAGCCAGTAACCGTCAACCTCGGTCCTCAGCACCCATCGACTCACGGTGTGTTCCGTATGCGTGTCATGTTTGATGGTGAAGAAATCGTAGATGTAGAGCCGATTTTCGGTTACCTGCACCGCGGTTCTGAAAAGCTCGCTGAAGAACGTACATATACTCAGATAGTCACGCTGACCGACCGTATGGACTACGTATCTTCGATGCTCAACAACCAGGGATACATTCTGGCTGTTGAGAAGCTGGCAGGTATCGAGCCTTCACCTCGCGGTGTTTGGCTTCGAATGATCGCCAGTGAGCTACAACGCATCGCTAGTCACTTAGTGGCAACCGGGTTCCTTTTGCAAGACCTCGGTGCGTTGGGGACTCCGCTCATCTACGCGATGCGTGAGCGTGAAAATATTCTTGATATGTTCGAGATGCTTTGTGGTGCCCGCATTACCAACTCGTACTTGCGACCAGGTGGTGTATTCATGGACGCACCTGACGAATTCTGGCCAGCTCTGGATCGTGGTCTTGGCGATATCGTCAACACTATCGACGAGTTGGAAACGTACCTGAGCGGGAACGAAATCGTTTTCTCACGTACCAAAGGCACTGCGGTGCTTCCTAAAGAGTTGCTAATTAACGCTTCAATTACTGGTCCGATGCTTCGTGCAAGCGGAGTTGACTGGGATCTGCGACATCGTGCACCTTACGACTATTACGACCGTATTTCTTTCGAGCGAAAGCTTCACACCGCTTCTGATAATTACGCTCGATACTGGGTACGAGTTCAGGAAGCACGGGAGAGTGTAAAGATCATCCGCCAGTGCATCGAGCAGATCGAACCGGGTGAAGTTCGGCCTTCATTTGACGATGTTCCACGATTGATTCGCCCGCCCGCTGGTGATGCTTATGTAGCCATCGAAGGTTCTAAAGGTGAGCTTGGTTTCTATCTGGTGAGCGATGGCGGAATTGCTCCGTACCGCATGCACGTGCGCGCTTCTTCGCTAATCAATCTGACTCTTCTGCGAGACATGTTGATCGGTGGTCATTTTGGTGATCTGTTTGTTACTTTCGGTAGCATCGACTTGAACATGGGTGAGGTAGACCGGTAATGGGTGAAGCCTTCCTCGATAACTCGCTTTGGCGAAATATTTATTGTTTACTCGCGGGTGATAGTGCCAGTTGTGCTAGCCGAGGCTACTCTGACGGGTTTTTCCCCGGTGGATTGGAATGGCTCGCCTTCCTGCTTGCTGCAGTGGCGATCATTGGATTAATAGTGAACGGCGTACTTGGTGGTGTGATCGTATTGATCTGGGGAGAACGACGTTTGTTCGGTCGTTTCCAGTCACGAACTGGACCCAATAGGTGGGGGCCGTTCGGAACGCTTACTTCGGTTGCTGACGCCGTCAAAACAATGTTCAAAGAGGATATTGTTCCGGCCGATGCAGACCGAATCTTGTTCAACCTCGCTCCGATACTTATCGCTACTCCGGCTTTATTGGTTTTCTCCGTTATTCCGTTCGGAGTAGGCACATATCTTGTCGATTTGAACGTTGGTGTGTTGTTCGTCATGGCGATAACTTCATTGACGACACTTGCTGTCCTTACTGCAGCATGGTCGTCAGGCAACCGAATAGCGATTCTTTCGGCCTTGCGATCTGTCGCACTGTTGATTAGCTACGAAATTCCGATGGCATTGGCTGTTGTCGGCGTAATCATGCTTGCTGGATCAATGTCGCTCGGGGATATCATCCATGCTCAGGGCGTGCCTTTCATATTGGTACAGCCGCTTGGGTTCTTTGTGTTCTTCATCGCTGCAATGGCAGAGATGGCTCGGGCACCGTTCGACCTTACAGAGGCTGAATCGGAACTTGCTGCCGGTTATTTGAATGACTATGCCAGCATGAAGTTCGGTTTGTTCTTCCTTGCTGAGTTCATGGCTGAAATAAGCACATCCGCGATCATCACGACTTTGTTCCTAGGCGGATGGCGAGGGTTCGATCAGATTCCTTCACACTTCTGGTTCGGTGCAAAGCTGATCGCAGTTTTGTTTGTGATTATTTGGTTCCGAATGACGTTACCTCGACTGCGCATTGACCAAGTGCTGAAATTCGCTTGGAAGGGTCTGTTCGAGTTGACGATGATCAACATCATTGTGACTGCGATCCTTATAGCGATCTGGCCAGATCCAACCACTGCTCAGTTGTGGGCGATGGCGGCTGTCAACTGGCCTGTAGCGATTATCTCTATATATTTGGTGAGTAAGTTGCTTGGCACTGCTCCGTACGAGCAACAGCAGCCTGACGGTAACGCTCCTGCCTACCCGGTAGGTAGCGAGTCTATTCCGGCTTCGTCTGTACTCGGTGCCGAAACTGCATCTACTCAAGCTCGAATTCAAGAAGGAGGCGACTAATGATCGGTCTTGGTTTGCCTCGTGGCTTCGTGGTTACGCTAAAGCACTTCCTGCGACCTGCGGTTACTGAACAGTACCCAGATCGTCACGTGGGTCTCATTGGTGCTGCAAAAGCGGCTGGTATGAACCCATTCCAGTTCTTAGTTAATAAGCCGACTGATTCACTAAAAGCGATTGTAGGACTTGCGACTGTTCCTGTCGCCGTAAAGCAGTCATCTCGATTCCGTGGAAACGAGTTCACATTTTTCGAAGACCGCTGTACTGCGTGTGCGAGCTGTGCGAAGTACTGCCCATTAGGGATTATTGAGATTGTCAGTGTTCCTGGGAAGATCGATGCACAAGAGGGTGAGAGCTACAAACTCGAAGTCTTCGACATCGATATTGGGCGTTGTATGTTCTGTGGTCTCTGTGTAGAGGCTTGCCCTTACGATGCTCTACACATGGGTACGAGCTTCGAGCGATCGAAGTATGTGCGTGATGAGCTAATTATCACTAAGGAAGACTTATTCGACGCTCCGAAGCGACCGAGTTCCTTCTATCGTCCTCAGTTCGAGGAAAATAGCTTCGATCCATTCAAAGAAACGATCGAAGATTTCCACGACGCTGGTCGTCATGAACGTCCGTCTGACGAAGACCTCAAACGGAAGTGGGTCGACGAAAGATGATGGCAATGATGGAAGTATCGACACTAACGACTATCGCATTCTGGGCGGCGTCGGCTATGACGCTTGGCTTGGCGGCGATCGTGGTGACTCAGCGTGATGTGTTCCGTGCAGCAATTGCGCTGGCGGGATCGTTCCTAGGCGTAGGAATTTTGTATTTCATACTCAGCGCCGAATTCGTAGGTGTTGTGCAGATTCTTGTGTACGTCGGTGCCATATCTGTGCTCATGGCTTTCGCAGTTATGTTCATACAGGACATCGTATCTGGAAGTCGCCCGGCTCAGGGCAGGCTCGTTGGGGCAACGGTGGCTGTGCTGATCTTCGCCGCATTGGCGTTTACTGCTTACAACACACAGTGGTCGTCGATGGACGATATTACTGATCCTGTTGCAATTGCCGCACTCACCGAAGGGTTCGTTGAGGTTGGCACCGGCGATGAGATCGTAGTTTTGACTAATACCACTTTTGACGGTACTGAAGTTGCCATCGAAAACGATGGTGTATTTGTCGATAGCACTGGAGCTATTGGTGTGATGCTAGTTCGTAAGTACATGCTTGCCTTCGAACTCGTCGGATTGCTCCTAGTTGCCGCGTTGATCGGTGGGTTGCTATTGATGCGTGACCCGAAATCGACTGAAGAGCCTGGATCAGTCACGAATGGAGGCGCTTCGGTATGACTATCGAAAACGTACTTCTAGTTTCGGGTGCATTGTTCGCCATTGGCGCTTACGGGGCTGTTTCACGTAGAAGCTTAATAACAGTGATTATGTCGCTTGAACTCATGTTCAACGGCGTTGTCATTGCTGCGGTTGGCTTCAGCCGATTTACTCCTGCCGCCGAGCTGTTGAGTGGTGATCCACTTACCGCTGAAGCCGTGAGATCAGCTTTGACAGGTCACGTTTTCGCAATATTTGTGACTGCTGTCGCTGCCGGTGAGGCTGCGTTGGCGTTCGCTCTCGTGTTCGCAATGTATCGAGCGACGGAATCGGTAGAAATTACGGATGCCTCTGAGATGAAGAACTAGCTATGTGGGTCGACTACAAGAAGACACCGAACCTAATTTCTGCGCAGATGTGGAAAGACCTTCTCGAAGGAGAAGGCCTGCCGACTAAGATCATTCCGGAGGGCGATATCCTCGATTGGGCTGAAGATTCCTCGTTTCGGGTAATGGTTCCCAAAGGTCGGGAGCATGTTGCCGACGAAATTTTGAGAAAGCTGTAACAGGGACTATCTGTTGATTACTGAAGGCTTAGCCTGGCTAATAATCGCCCTTCCCATCGCCGCAATGCTGGTGAATGGAGTGTTGGTGCGCGCCTTTTTAGGATCGAACTCTAAATACGCCGGTTACATAACTATTGCGGCTATCGGTGGATCGTTCATCCTGTCAGTAATGACTCTTGGCACGGTGATGTCCGATGGTCCATTGCATCTTGAACCACACGAGTGGATCTCTATTGGTGGTCTGAATCTCACGTTTGGTCTGATGGTCGACCAGCTAACGTCGATCATGCTTGTGGTTGTCAGCGGAGTTAGCTTGCTTGTCCAAATTTATGGGCAGGCGTACATGCATGGCGATAAAAGCTACACCCGCTACTTCACTTACATGGCGTTGTTTACAGCGTCGATGTTGGGTCTTGTTCTCTCGCGCAACATGATTCAGATATTTGTCTTCTGGGAACTTGTTGGAGTTTCATCGTACTTGTTGATTGGGTTCTGGATGGATCGACCAACGGCCGCAGCAGCTGCTAAAAAGGCGTTCCTGATGACGCGGTTCGGAGACTTCGGGTTTTTGCTCGGAATCCTTTATCTATACTCACAAGATTCGTCTTATATGGACATAACGGATCTGTACGAAGCGATCCATCAAGGTGGTATTGCAGTTTCGGTTGCAACTTGGGTATCGCTTGGACTACTGGCTGGAGCGATTGGTAAATCAGCTCAGTTTCCACTGCACAACTGGCTTCCAGACGCCATGGAAGGGCCAACCTCTGTATCTGCGTTGATTCACTCGGCTACGATGGTCACGGCCGGTGTATTTCTTATTGCACGATTTTTCCCGTTGTTCGAGCACTCGGACATCATGACTCTTGTTGCGCTAATCGGCGGATTTACTGCCGTATTTGCCGCAACAATGGGCTTGGTAGCCAATGATATAAAACGTGTTTTGGCATATTCGACGATCTCTCAACTCGGCTACATGATGCTGGCCTTGGGAGTGGGTGCTTACGCTCCTGCTCTATTCCATTTGTTCACTCACGCATTCTTCAAGGCAGCGTTGTTCTTGGGGGCCGGTTCGGTTCATCACGCATCAGGTACGTTCAACATGAACTACATGGGCGGCTTGAAGAGGCACATGCCTAAAACCTACTGGGGCATGATTATTGCTAGCTTGAGTCTTGCCGGATTATTCCCGTTCTCAGGATTCTGGTCGAAAGACGAGATTCTGGGTCACGCTGCTGAAGTCGGTACGACCACAGGCAACATCGTTCTAGCGCTTGGTCTTGTCGCTGCATTAATGACGGCGTTCTATATGTTCCGAGCGATATTCCTTACGTTCCACGGCGAGTGGAAGGGTGGGGGAGAACAGGAAATCGAGGATGCCGAGGTCGCTGGCGATCAAGCTCCAGTCGGAAGCGCCCATTCGCACTTCGGCGAATCACCGTGGCTGATGGTCGGCCCGATCATGGTTCTTGCTGTACTCGCAATTGGTATCGGCTTCTTCTCTAACCCGGTTGTAGAAGTCGGCGGTATCGATAAACACGCATTCGCTCACTATGTGACTGTAGAGAATCACGATGTATTCCCGACGGATGCCGACGGCGGTCACTCGGCTGCCGAGCATGCCGGTGCAGCGCCGGAGTTCAACTATTTTGTCGCTGGGATTTCTACTGTCTTAGCGTTGGCCGGTATCGGTCTCGCTTATCTCATGTACATAAAAGGATCGATCTCGCCGACCGTAATGGGTGCTCGATTCCAGCCGATCTACAAGCTTATGTTCCGCAAGTACTACTTCGATGAAGCGTACGAGAACATAATCGTTCGCAAAGGGTTCTACACCTATGTAGCTGACGCTTTGCGATGGTTTGACGAGCACTGGATCGACAATGCAAATGTCCACCTTTCGAATTGGATAAGCCGAATCGGAAAGAGTGGGGCACTAGTTCAAAATGGTCAGACACAGACTTACGCAGTTGGCATGGTTATCGGCGTGGTCGCAGTAATAGCAGCGTTCTTGCTATGGGGCTAATAACGCACGTGGAATTTAGCGCAAGCAAAACAGAATATTT
>CAWVYJ010000068.1:0-9007 GCA_963934365.1 uncultured Dehalococcoidales bacterium
CAAACTGGTCAAACTGGTCAAGCCAATTAGAGCTGCCATTTTATGGATTGTCTAACAAGGCTTAGGTGAAGCATGGACTGAGGTCTATGGCATTCTCTCGTCAACCATGATCGACTCGGCTGCGAAAGCTGCGGACGCTGCTTACCTAGCAGTTCAGACAGTAAATAGAAAAGGCGAAATGTACCGGCTTTTTGTTTTAACGCCGGTAAGATGCTGCGCAGTCGTGAATCCTGTTCCGCCCGATTTAACCAAGTCACTACTTCTTTCGATATTTGAGGATAAGTTTTGGAACTCAGCTGGGTACTGCCCGCGATAGCGAGCCCGTTCATATACGCGATAGTTTCGATTGGCGACAAGTGGATTCTGTCGACACTCAAACTGCGGATCGAAAGCTTCAACCTGTTCGTAGGTGGAACCCAGCTGGGAATCTCTCTGGTAATTCTTCTGCTTCTTGGAATTCCAGATGCCTCGACAGAAGCGCTAGCTGCTGCTATCGGTGGTGGAATGATCTGGGGAGTTGCGCTGATAATTCTGTTTATGGCACTGCGTCGCGAACAGATCGGTCGAATCGTTCCGGTATCTCAAACCTCACCCGTATTTGCAGCCATTCTCGGTGTGGTGCTTCTCGGCGAGAATCTTGAATGGTGGGGATGGCTAGCCGTTCTGTTGGTAGTAGCAGGAGCAGTTATAGTTTCGGCCGATCCGCACCAATTACTTTCTGGAGGATTCCGAAAGGTCTACTTATGGGTAGTTCTCGCTGCCGCACTAATCGGCATCGCCCAAGTTTTATTGAAGCTCTCATCAGATGAACTGAACGTGTGGCACAATATGTCACTTCGCGGGATCGGACTCTTTACAACACTCGCTATTCCGGTCCTAAGACCGTCGATTGCTAGGGATCTTGGTTCTTTCATCACCACCAAGAAAACCGCAATGCCGGTACTGATTATTGAAGGATTAGGCCCGATACTCGGCAACGGTTTCTTACTGCTAGCGTTAGCGAATGGACCAGTTTCGCTCGTGAGCGCATTGCTGGGCACTAGACCGATATTCATCTTATTGATTACGCTCGCTTTTGCACCGATTGCCAAGAAGGCACTAGCCGAGGAATTTACGAGAGCCGACATCATTACTAAGACGGTGTCGACCGCCGCAGTGGTAGGCGGCGTTGTAATCATTTCTCTCGCTAGCTAACGAAGGCTCAGCCGATTACACGATCTGGTTACGCAGTTCCGGTTCGCCGTTCCAAAGTCGAGTCAGATTGTCGTTGAGAATGTCTATTACACGTTCTTCGTAAAGTCGAGTCTCACCACCTGTGTGAGGCGTGATTATCACATTTTGAAAATCCCAGAATGCCGACTCCGCCTCAAGAGGCTCGTTCCAGAAATGATCAATTCCTGCGCCAGCAATTTGACCCGCCTTTAATGCAATAGTCAGAGCTGGTTCGTCGATGCACTGCCCTCTTGCAACGTTGATCAAATACGCAGTCGATTTCATCGCCAGCAGTACGTCCACATCCACGATATTGGTCGTTTCGGGCGTAAGCGGACAAGTCAAAGCGACAAAATCTGCCCTCGGAACGAGTTCCATTAGCTTATCGGGTGTAACTACTTCATCAGCGGGGCCTTCGGCGGTGGAAGGGTCGCGCTTGGTGGCGATAACGTTCATGTCGAACGCTTTGGCGAATCGTGCCAGCCGTGAGCCAATCGCACCCATGCCCACGATGAGAATCGTCTTGCCAATTAGTTCGTCTTCACGTTGAGTTAGATCACCAAGCATGCCTCGCCACGTGCGGCTGTTCTGGTTATCTCGACCCGTGTGGATATGTCGATTCAAACCCAAGATCAGCGACATCGCGTGTTCGGCAACTGCGTTTTGGTTCACACCTGACGCGTTGGCGAGTCGAATTCCACGTTTTTTAAGTTCCTCCAGTGGAAACTGATCGTACCCGGCCCCGATCGACTGAATGTACTTCAGTTTTGTCGCCCGTTCGAGCAAGGCGTTATCCCAGAAACCCGAGCAAACAAAAACATCTGCTTCTTCGATGCGATTCATCGTGTCCTCCGGCGTCCAAGTCTGAAAATATTTCACCTCAGGACTTCGGGCGCCGTAGCGCTCTTCCATCCGATAGGCAACGTGAGCAAAGTGGACGGTAGTGCCCGCAGCGGACGGAAAACTTTCAGACATGACTTCTCCAAATCGAAGTAATAATCACACGAAAAACGCTCAAAGTTCTGGACAACAATGGAACCAAGATCGACCATATACGCAGGCAACCTGTGATTCCTTTGTCGCGATTTCTAGCAAGACCGAATCATACTGCCTAATTATCACCAGCGACCACAAGAACCTACATGCCAGCAAACATAACGATAAAAAACGAATTTGCATCAGTAACTATCTCACCAGATGCGGGTGCCTCAATGCGATCTTTTAAGGTGAATAAGGGTGGAACACAATACGAACTGCTCTCAGGTGGAGATAAAGCACACGTACCAACTGAACTTCCACATGGAGAAGGATCGTTCGTAATGGCACCGTGGGTGAACAGAATTCGCGATGGACGCCTCGTTACGCCAGACGGCATTCATGAACTGCCGATGAACCAGCCACCGCATGCTATTCATGGTCTGGTACGAGATCGTGTTTGGACGGTTAAATCCTCAACCGAAAGCTCTCTCGAACTCGAAATAACTCTTGCAGAACCGTGGCCTTATGCTGGAAAAGTTGAATACTCACTGGCGTTAGAAGGATCTTCGCTGGTGCAGACTATGGGGCTCATCGCCGACGAAAACGAGAGTCAACCTTTCCCGGGAAGCGTTGGTTGGCATCCGTGGTTCAACATTACTCTGGGATCCGAATCTGTCATCGCAAAAGCCGACGTTCATAAGCAGTGGGAACTACACGATATGGGAACTGCTAGCGGGAAACTCGAAGTAACTAGCATCACAGAGCGACTCCAAAAAGGAACTCATTTTGGAGTTCGAGAAGTAGACGGCTGCTTCCTGATAAATCCGGGTGGCGGCGCAGTGCTGAGATGGCCAGAGCTAACGATGACTATGACAGGGTCGGAAACAATCACCCATTTCATGTTCTTCTCACCAGAACACGCTTTATGCGTAGAACCGCAAACCTGCACGGTCGACGCCGCACAGTTGGCCGACAAAGGGCATGCGGACACCGGCCACGTGCTTGTCGATCGAGAGAATCCGTTGATAGCCACGACTATTTGGAGTTGGGAATAGGGAGATCAAGTGGCTACCGCTTTGAATATCGCATCATCTGAATCGGCTATCTCAATTAGCGGGCTAGAGTTCGCTTACGGAAATCGGCGTGTTAGCTTTGTTCGCTAGCGATGCTGGTTGCTACGGTCGCAACCGTGCGCAAAACCTAATTTTCTTCCCGTAAGAAAATAGTCGCACCAAATCGGTCCGACAGTACTACAATTCGTGAACTCGCTCGCAGTTAGACGATGCGCATATACCTAATCAATAGACTCAGCTAGAAGATCCGAAGTTTCAGGTACTCATGTCCACAAATACGCTTGCAAACCTACTCAATCCATCGTCATCGACAGATGATTCGATCATCATTCCCGGCGGACCAAAGCTTTCGTACGGTCAGTACGCCGAAGAGATTGAACGGGTAGCAGGTCTACTTGCTGGCGCCGGAGTAAAACCGGGTAGACCTGTTTCTATTGTTTTGACAAACAATCTCGAATTCATGGTGCTATTCATCGCCGTCGCCCGAGCCGGTGCGGTAGCTGCCCCACTGAACTCGGCCTACACAGTCGATGAGTTCAAGTTCTTCATGGAAGATGCCGATTCGCAACTGGCAATTGTTCCACCGGGAGCACACATGGGTAGAGACGCAGCGAGCCAACTCGGCATTCCAGTACTCGACGCTTCGCTAGATGGCGGATCAGTCGTACTAAGTAACAGCGGTGGAGCAGTCACAAAATCGTCAGATGCACAGCCGCCTTCCGAGAGTGACATAGCTCTATTCCTTCACACATCAGGAACGACGAGTCGACCAAAGGGCGTGCCACTAACCCATGCCAACCTTATGAAGTCGATCAGCAATATCAAGAACCACTACGAGCTAACACCTGAAGACACTTCGATCATCGTAATGCCTCTGTTCCACGTTCATGGACTAATGGGAGCATCGCTCTCAACCCTGAACTCAGGTGGATCATTGGTCATTCCTGAGAAATTCTCGGCATCGACCTTCTGGGGTTTACAAAAGGACTACTCGGCAACGTGGTATTCGGCAGTACCGACTATTCACCAAATTTTGCTTATGCGAGCCGATGACGACAACGCTCCCCAGGAATCGTTCAGGTTCATTCGATCCTGCTCGTCAGCACTTGCCCCTGCAGTCTTCGAGAGACTTGAAGCACGATTCGGTACACCTGTTCTCGAAGCCTACGGAATGACAGAAGCTTCACACCAGATGTCATCGAGCCCTATGCCTCCCGGAAAGCGAATTCCAGGCACGGTCGGACTGGCAACAGGCGTAAAAATTGCAATCATGGATATGGCGGCTACAGGGCAATTGCAGAAAGCTGGCGACATCGGTGAAATCGTCATCAAGGGCGAAAATGTCATGCACGGCTACAACAACAACCCTGAAGCCAACGCCGAAGCTTTCGTTGACGGATGGTTCCGTACTGGAGACCAAGGATTCCTAGATGCCGAGGGCTATCTCGCGCTTACGGGTCGAATTAAAGAACTGATCAACCGAGGTGGAGAGAAGATTTCGCCACTCGAAATCGACGGAATCCTATTGAAGCACCCTGCTGTGGCAGAAGCGGTTTGTTTCGCCGTACCTGACGAAAAGTACGGTGAAGTTGTTCATGCTGCTGTAGTTCTGAAGGGCGACGCCGATCAAGAAAACATTCGGGCGTACTGTCGTGAACAGATGGCAGGTTTCAAGGTTCCGGATGTGATCTACATCGCAGACTCACTACCGCGAACTGCAACTGGCAAGATACAGCGCCGACACATGGTTGCGGCATTCGCTGAGGGTAAGTAGTTTCACGAGATAAGGTGCGCTGGTGCGAGGATAGAGATTTCTGATTTTGGTGACGGCGTTCCTTATTAGATTAGGTCTAGTGTTTTTAGTGCCTGAACACCCAAGTATGAACATGACTATTCTTCGCAGTATTTCAACATCCTCGCAATGACCGATAGATTCTTTACCTCCCACGCTAGGCTGTTCCGCCGAGTTGCTCGCGCATCCCCTCAGATTGCTCAACTGCTGTTACGTGTGAATAGTATTCGGCCAAAGGAATAGTAATAGGATCACCACCGGCACCAACATCAAAACCGGTTTCATATGGAGTCATGAACTAGGCGAGCTTCTGAACCGTATGTTAGTGGGCAGATTCCATCTTTTTAGGCGGGACTAATTTGTGAGCAACCAGACGCCAAAAATTGCCAGGCTCTACTTCTTCTAGGATGCTATCTGATTGAGCATGCTCGGCTTCGACAGTTCTCTGTCAGGCAATTTCAGATACTGTCGTCTTTAATTCAGTCATACACACCAGTTCCTGAGTTCGATTTACGAAATCTATCTGATAATTTTCCCCAAATTGTCGAAGTTGTCGATAAGCTTGGTCACCGTTCGTAGGTTTAACTTGTTGGATACATGAAACTCGTATATCAAATTATGTCGATGCGGCGTTAAAAATCATGCGATCCAACGTGATATTTGTGGAAAGGTTCTCCCATGCTATTAGGTGTTGCGGGTCTAGTGCCAGGTGACTGGAAATCAATCGATGGAACTGTCCTCGATAACGTTGCAGAGCACGGATTCAAAACCGTTCAAATTCGAGTCGACGATCCGCAGTCGATGGGGAATGGCGACGTTAAACGCCTAAAATCCATGTTCGAGGGGCGTGGATTTGAGATGCCGCAAACCGTTGGAAACTACGGTGGAAAGTTGATTGCTGAAGACGACACCGAGCGAAAAAACGAGATCAAGTTCGTAAAACGAATGGTCAACGTTACGGCTCGACTCGGCAGCCCTAACACTTATCTTAGACCCGGCAGCTTGAATCCAAAAGGCGGGTGGATGCCTCACCCGCTGAACCATTCTGAGGAAGTGTTCGATCGACTCGTCGACAGCACGAAACAGATTTGCGCAGTTGCTGAGAACGAAGGAATCATGATGGCAGTCGAAGGCGGTACGGTTTGCCCTATCGACTCTCCACAGCGAATGAAAGATCTCATCGACTCAGTTGGGTCGAAGGCATTGGGACTGAACATGGACCCAGTGAACTTTGTAGGTTCTCTCGATATTGCATATGACACCACGGCACTCATCAATGAGTTCTATGAACTAATCCCAGATCGAATCGTTGGCGCCCACGCGAAAGACTTCACAGTCGTAAACGCACTTCTACCTCACTTCGAAGAGTCGATCATCGGACAGCCCGAAAGCCTGCTCGACAACGAAGCGCTATTAGTTGGTCTACAGAAGGTCAACCCGAACGCTCATGTTCTAGTCGAGCACCTTCCCGACGACAAAATCCCGGTTGCAGCAGCAGGAATTCGCAAGGTTGCTGAGCTTGCTGGAATTGTTTGGGACTAAAAGAAAATAAAGAGTCGATATTAATTTAGATCGACTATATATAAACATTTTTGGGATTAGTCTTCTGGCGGTTTCAATAACAAAAATCTGCACCGGCAGTTCAGGAGCTAATCATGCCCGTCGATCTCTCTGGCAAACGAATAATCATCACAGGTGCTGCAACTGGCATCGGGCGAGCAACTACTCTTCGAGTATCGGCGGCTGGAGCAAAGGTAGCTGCATTTGACGTAAATGACCCCGACGGAGCAGCCACGATCGGTGAAGTGAACGAAACCGGTGGCGACGCCCGCTACTGGCATGTTGATGTGCGCGATGAAATTGCGGTTTCGGGCGCTGTGGCAGCAGCAGAGACATGGCTAGGGGGCGTCGACATACTAATTCATGTTGCCGGGGTACTCCAGGGAGCGGCGATCGAGCTTGATGAGTTCCCAGAGGAAATTTGGGATACGGTTCTCGATATCAACCTTCGCGGATCGTTCACTATCTGTAAGTACGTAACTGGCGTGATGAAAAAGCAGGGCAAGGGTGTAATTATTCTTACAGCTTCAGGCGCAGGCGTTAACGGCGGTAGCTCGTCACTCGCCTACGGTTCTTCAAAGGGCGGAGTACACGGTCTTTCGCTCGTGATGGAAACTCATCTTGAGAAGTACAACATTCGCGTAAACGATGTTCTTCCGGGTGCCGTGGCCACGCCACTTAAGGTCGCTAACGTTGAAGACATGCACGCAGCTGGTGGAAAATCCGGCAACCTCGACGAGAAGATCGGAGCACTCGTTTCGCCTGATGAAATCTCTAAGGTTTACGCTTTCCTAGCCAGCGATGAAGCCAGCATGGTCAAGGGCAGCGTACGGACGCGTTAGCGGACAGTCGAGAGTTTCTAGCGACAGAAGCGACGCTAGACCAAAATGCCGCTGGGCTCCACGGTTCCACCCCTGTACTGGATTGCGTAAGCCGTAAATCACGAACTCCGGGTATGTATAGAGCGGAAGATTAACGCTATCGAAAGAACGGGTCAACGCCAATTAACGGCCAACAGTGATTTTGCCAGATCCAGCTGGCATGAAGTCAATCTACTCCTGCTTTGCGGTGTCGCGCTTCTCCCAGCCGGGGCGGAACATTCTTAGGAAGTTGCTCTTTCCGTATGGGTGTTTTTTGGCTTCATCTTCGTTCAGTGTGACGCCGATTCCTGGTGCAGTTGGCATAGCGAGATGACCATCTTCGACTTTAAGAAATCCCGTTAAAATATCACTCACCCACGGCTCTAAGAAATCATCGAAACACTCCTGAATGAAGACGTTTGGGGTCACGGCATCGATATGAAGAGCGACCATAGTTTTGAACGGACTTTCGGCGTTATGCAGAGCGATTTCAGCGTGGTGGGCTTCCGCAATTCCCGCTATTTGTAGTGATCTCCATATGCCACCGACTCCCATAGGTTCGGGGTTAATAACGTCGGTCACATTATGCGAAAGGAACTCGCCGAACTCATGAATAGCGTGCATTCTCTCGCCCGCAATCATCCGAACAGGGATTCTACGCGCCACTTCCACGAGAGCGCTTATGTCAGTCGACAGAACAGGCGTTTCGAACCAAGTGACATCGTAGTCTTTGAGCCAATTACCAATCTCGATTGCGGCGTATGTGCTGAACCGATCATGTGCTTCGATCAAAATATCCACTTCATCGCCAACGGCCTCCCGAACTGCACCAATCAGCGCCTTAGCCTCGGCCGTTTCTTTGAGAGACATCTGCATATGGGCATCGCCGAACGGGTCGAATTTGAGAGCTGTGTAGCCTTTGGCCACTACTGCGCTAGCTTTTTCGGCAAAGCCCTCTGGGGTTCTATCACCGGAGTACCAGCCATTGGCGTAGACCCGCACATTCTCACGAACTTTGCCGCCCAAAAGCGTGTGAACGGGAACCCCAAGAGACTTCCCGAGGATGTCCCAGCAAGCCATCTCGATTCCCGCCATCGCGGGTGTCACTTTGATAAATGCGGTCAGGTAGAGCTTATGAAATATCTCATGGACGTTGCGAGGGTCCATTCCGATGATGAGGTGCTTGACCTCTTCGACAGCTGCAACTCGGGGCTGGGTCTCTGATCCGCCGGTTGCTTCGCCAACTCCGATCAGTCCTTCGTCGGTTTCAACTACAACGTATATCCAATTCTTCCACGGGTTACCAACTACAACAGTCCTTACATCGGCAATCTTCATACAACTACTCCATACAACTGTGCATACGAGACCGGATTCACTACAAACAGGTCGGCTCAAATTCTACTTCGTCTCATTAATTACTGCGCTGCTAACGAGGCAGATTCAGGAATATAATCTCGGCTTATAGCGATAATGTCCGATCGCTGACTAACAACTTGAACATCTAATCAACTTGGCAAAGATCGTACCGC
>CAWVYJ010000069.1:0-8744 GCA_963934365.1 uncultured Dehalococcoidales bacterium
TCAGTGAAACAAGTTACTTCTCTTTATGATTTGCCTAAAACGCCGCTATTACATCGTCGAACCGGAATAATTCGAGAACAAATCTGAGCCTGCTAAGACTAATAAGAACACGTGCCAATTCCGATTCATGGATGATCGTCGGGCTAATGCTCGGAGCACTATTTGCTTCAGCAATAGCATCGGGCATACCTCAGTACGGTCGGTCGCTAGAAATTATATCGATGCGGGCTGCGGTCGAAGATATTGGTCATATAAACACAAATGTCCACATCAACAGTTCGTGGATTCCACTTGCCGCACTAGATCACCAACTTGCCGACGCTGCAGTATTTTCAGCGGTCGACGAGCACCTAGGCAACCTAGTTCTATCATCGACACGGCTTACAAAAACCCGTGGTCATTGGTGGGGCTGGCTTGGTCAACCGATGAGGAAAGACGACCTCGCCTCGCAGAGTGCATTTCAGTTCATAGAACATCTCGACAAACATGTGACCTACCTCGAAGGAGTAGCACCGACTGATGCCGTATCGATTATCGATGGCGAACCGACTATCGAAGTCGCCGTATTCGCTGATCGAGCGAGGCTGCTCCAGCTATCGATAGGCGACGTAATCAACTCGCAGCCTATCGATACTGGTGCAGGTCTCGTAAGGGCAGTTATAACCGGAACGTTCGAGCAGGTTAATTCCGAAGAAGTATTCTGGATCGAATTAGGCGAAGCATACCTGGCTCCCGCCATCGAAGGGCGTGAGCAGCCGCTCATCATGCTTACCACGAGCAACTCAATGTTCACGATCGTGGCAAAAGCGAATGCGGGTTTACCAGCAAACTACGACTGGTTCCTTTATACCGACCAAGCGTTGCTCGCCGATAAGTCGGTTGATGACCTGCAATCCCGTTTCGACAATCTCCAACTTCAGCTCGATGACTCGATTGTGCGACCATTCATCATCACCAAGCTGATTCCTCGACTCGACACGATGAAGCGACGAGCGCTTTTTGGCAGCATACCGCTACTTTTAATGGCGCTATTACTACTGGCATGTGTCGCCTTTTACCTAACAATGGCGTCGGGACTACTAGAACGTCGTCGAGTTTCTGACTACATGATGCTCAGAAGCCGTGGAGTCAATTTGAAGCAGCAGTTAGGGATTCATCTTCTCGAAGCAGCAATCGCCTCGGTCCCTGCCGCACTGATCGCTCCGTTGATCTCGTTGCTATTCATCCGAATAATTGGCTATCTTCCGACTTACAGTGCAGTTACCGCAGGAAGCGGTATGCCTGTTGAATTATCGGCGTCGGCATGGCTGTGGTCGTTCGGAGCAGCGATTGGCACAGTAGTGGCAGTCACTACGGCGTCATCGTTTTGGGATAATTCGACGATGGCGGCGAGTCGATCAAGTGACGCCCGCCCTATCGCCGCTCCGTGGTTTCAGCGCTTCTATATTGATGCATTATTGGTCGCACTCAGCAGCATAGTCTGGTGGGAAGTAAGCAGTCGTTCCAGCGTCGTAACTTCGCAAAGCGAAGGCGAATTGGATCTCGATCTAAGCCTGCTAGCTGCTCCAGTTTTAATAGTGGTTGCAACTTCTCTCGTAGCGCTAAGATTATTCCCAATCGTCACAAACATATTTGCAGGCATTGGACTGAGATCCAGCTCGACAGCTATTGGACTCGGACTCGCCAACGTCGCGAGACGACCGTTCTTTCATGGCTGGCCAATGCTGGCATTAGCGCTCTCTATTAGCACGGCAATAATCGCCGGATCAGTAGTTTCCACTCTTGAACGCTCTACCAACGAGCAAGTTTTATACGATACCGGTGCCGACATCCATGTCACAACCTCTGGGTCAACAGGGCAGGTGGGTCGGGATCAGTTAATAGAAGTGAGCGAACTCGGTTACATCGATGTTGCAACGCCCGCACTTAGGACCAAATCGACAGTGGGCACGACTTCTGTCGGTTCATTATTTACTCTTCTCGCTATCAATCCGATCGACTTCCAGCAAGTCGCCTGGTTCCGAGATGATTTCTCTGATTCTGAAACAGGGATTCATCAACTGGTCGATCAATTGGCTGTTCGAGGAGTACCTGATCCTATTTTCCTTCCGCCCGATACGTCAGAGATTTCCATCTGGGCGAAGAGCGAACCAGTGACCCCAAATCACGAACTTTGGATAATTCTACGAGACGGAATTCGTGACACACACACCATCAACATGGGCACATTTGAGGAGGGGTGGTTTAAGACATCTGCTCGAATATCGAACTTACCGCAGCCTGTTGAAATAACGTCGATCCAAACCTTCCTCAAGGTAGGCACCGACAGCGCACCACCTACGAACGTACTAATCGACGATCTATCTGCGAGCACATCATCGGGTCAGCAACATCTCGTCATCGATTTCGATATCCCTGAACTTTGGACTGGCCTCCCCACCACCGAAGGTGAAGATGCAGGATTCACTATCGCTCCTGAACCAGAAGGTATTTCAGGAGAAATCCAAGGTGATGCAGGCACTGGGATAGGAAATATTTCACTTGGAAGAGGATCGAACCATGGCATTAGAGGTATATACCGTAGAGATGTCGAGCGACCAATTCCGATAATCGCAAGTAAAACATTCTTAGATCAAACCGGTGTCGGAATAAGACGACCTTTCATGATCGATATCCAAGGCGGGTTAGTACCTGTCGAGGTCATCGAAACGATCAAATACTTCCCGACTCTTGATCCCGAGCGGGCGCCGTTTGCGGTTGTAGATGTCGATGCCGTAATCGACTTCATTGAGCTTCGTGGTGGTCGAAACGTGACACCGAACGAGTTGTTCATAAGTTTGGATGAATCTGATCTTTCAACCGACGAAATCTCTGAAGAAGTACGTGACGTATTTCGGCTTGCCAAAATCGACTCTCGAGCAGAGCAAATCGACAGTACTTTCGTCGACCCAATCGCAGTTACTGGTTGGCGAGTAATGAGCATCGTTGTCACGATCGTCTCGGGGCTCATCGTAATCATGGCGTACGCGGTATTCCTCGCAGCGTATTCCCTCAGAACAAAGGGTGATTCAGCTTTGATTCTCGCCTTAGGAGCAAGTACCCGTGATTTCTGGCTAAGCACAATTTTCGAACTACTTCCGGCAATTATCACTGGGATTATGGTCGGAATCGGCACTGGTTTCGCCGTCAGTTCGCTGATGGTCGGAGCAATGGCTCACACCGGAAATGGATATCAACTTATTCCGCCGTTTATATTGCAGATAAATTGGCTTCTTCCAGTGGTTACAATTGGAGTGATATTTGTAATTGTCCTAGCCGGAGTGATCAACTCAGTTCGGTCGTTTCGTAAGATAGAAATTGCGCATATGGCTCGAGAAGGATTCTCGGCAACGTCAACATGATTGGCAACTCTTTTCAACTCATAATCAAGCGAACGCTTGCCCACTGGCGGCTGCTATCTGCAGTCGTTATTGGCGTCGTGCTCGCGTCCACAATCATGGCGAGTTCGGTAATTTTCTTCGATGCCTTGCGTGATGTTGCACTGCAACGCTCACTTTCAACTCATGAACAATCCGATATCGACCTTCTAGTTGAAGCTGGTCAGGTTCCGACCAATAGAGAAACTCATTCAACAATCGTCGATGCTATGAACGGAACAATCGTCAAACGATTCGAGCCTTTTCTAGATGAACACGAATTTGCACTAAAAACATGGACGTTCTTCGTCGATTTACCACCGGCTATGGTTCGGCCCGCTGATTGCCCATGTAGATCAAACCTAGGTTCTAACAATAGCGATGAACTAATCGAGTGTGACTGCCGCCGCGCCGTGATGATGACAATTCCCGAGGCAGATGAGCGTCTCAACATTGTTGAAGGACGAATGTCTCTCCCGGCTACCGAAGTGGCTGATGATGATTCGTTCCAAGTCGAAGGTGTACTCAACGTCAAATCGGCCCAGACGATGGACATCAAAGTTGGTGATGTCTATCCGGTGCAACCTCATTGGGAGGACGTTCATGATCAGGTAAACATTCTCGTAACGGGGCTATATGAACGAAACAATCCTGAATTGGATCATTGGAGAATTCAGAACGAAGCATTTGGGTCTCGAACTAACACCTTGCAATTCGCACGTTTCATTGTTCCCGAAGCGACTATCCTCGATGGTCTCGGCCCTTACTTCCCCAATATGGGTACCGACTACGCGTGGTGGCTCGACGTAGATCCTGAGCGAATCGTTGCTTCAGAAACTGAATCAATACGGATTACTATCGACGCTACTGAACGCGAACTCAAGGCAATTGTCGACGGCTTCCTCTTACGATCAGACTTACCCCAAGTACTGCGTGCATTTGAGACCGATCTGTTCTTCAACAGGTTGCCAATGTTTATCGTCCTAATACTCATAGTCCTTGTCGTGCTCTACTACGTCGTTACCCTCGCATCACTATTGGTAGATGCTCAACGAAGCGAAATCGGACTACTGCGCACACGTGGCTCAACTTCACGACAGATTCTCGCTGTGTTCATTATCGAAGCTGGCTTCCTAGCGGTAATCGCAGCGGTTTCAGGACCGTTCCTCGCAGTATTGGGTGTTGGACTTATAGGGACACTTCCGATCTACGGCGATCTGAACAACGGAGATGCTCTTCCTGTTAGATTGACGTTCGCAGCGTTCCAAATGGCATTCTTAGGCGGTCTCTTAGGCTTGATGGCGTTGTTCATACCGGCTCTCAGGGCGACACGACTCGGACTTATGGCGAGCCGTGTCACTCGCGCTCGACCTGCCCGACTTGCCATTGTCCAGCGGTACTACTTAGACCTAGGATTCCTCGGACTGGTGATGTTCCTCTTCTGGCAACTCACAAAGCAGGGATCGTTCGTAGCTGTGAGCATATTTGGTGAAACGACGGTCAACCAACTCATACTCGGAGTTCCAGCGATATTCCTAGTATCAGCAGGTCTCGTTCTTCTGCGAATATTCCCGGTTGGAATGGACTTAACGGGTAGGATACTTTCCCGTCGTCCTATGTCGTCGATCACTCCGCCTGCTTTGATTTTGGGCATCTGGCAGATGGCTCGAAACCCAGCTCATCATTCACGACTTTCGCTGTTGTTGATCCTCACTGCCGCACTCGGTGTGTTCGCCGCCAGTTTTGGAGCTACTTTAAAGCAAAGTGCGATAGACCAGACGTACTATCGAACTGGCGCCGACGTAAAAATCACGTCCTTAAACGTTCGCCCGGGCGGTATTTCACTGTCCATCGTCGAAGAATTGAGCGCAGTCCAAGACGTCGAGTCTGTTTCGCCTATCTATCGAGAAACGGCGAACATCAATGCGGGTGTGACGGTTGAAGGATTCCAACTGATTGGAGTTGATCTAGAAACAATCGAAGATGTCGGTTGGTTTAGAGACGACTTCGGGTTAACACCGTTCGATTCAAAAGTATCAGTACTCGATGTTGGTGGTGACGCGGGAATAGAACTTCCGAGAGAAGGCAGATGGCTCACAGCCAACATCTTGCCGCTTGTAAGGCAGCCATCAACATTCATGGTCGCTCGGCTATCCGATGCGAACGGCCATTTTTTCTCTATTCCGCTTGGATCAATGGTTCCGCTGGCGTCCGATCAGCTTCGATTCAAATGTCCGATTCCTGTCGACGGCGAACCGCCTGAGTGGTGTCGAATTGGATCGAGCATTCAAGCAGCGCCTTTCCGGGGTGTTCCGACCTTGCTCCCAAGGGCGCCCATGCGCTTGCACTCTATTGGTGTGATCAACTACGAGCAAGGCCTAGGCCCAGCAGCTCTTGATATCGACGATATCGCTGTTCTTAACGCGACAGGCACAGAACTAATTATCATAGAAACGTTTGATTCTGTGAACAATTGGCGAACTATGTCGCCAACGCGCGAGGCACTTGGCGACAGCATTGCACCGGCATCAACTCCCGACGGATCTTTGATCGACGGTGTTGCTCGTCTTCGTTGGACATCTGCAGGTCCATATGAGTACAGAGGACTTGCTCACGGATCGGAACTTGAAGTTGTTCCAGCCGTTGCCAGCACGTCATTTATAGAGCAGTTCGGTGGAGAAGATGGCGAAATATTCCAGATTTCACTCGATGGCGTGCCAGTAAACATTTCCATTCGAGATATCGTCGAGTACTTCCCCACTCTCTCACTCGATGAAGAACCCTTCCTTCTCACAGATTACGAAGCGGTTCACGAACGACTAAATATCACGCGAGCGATCGGAAATATTCAACCGACTGAATTATGGATTTCGACATTTCAAGGATCAGAACTGCTGGTAGCCGAAGACGGCATCTTAGAATCGGTAGTGGCTGGCGATAGAGCTGTTCCACTTATAGCGCAGCGACTGTCCGGGCTAAGAATCCGCCCTGGATCGAATATTACCGACCGCAGCGTCGAACTCTCAGGCGTGGCCTTCGACCCCTTAGTATCCGCAGGATGGCGAGCTCTATTGGGAATAGCATTCTTCACAGTTCTGGTTGTGAGTGCTATCGGATTCCTAGTGCATGCCAAAGTTTCGTTCGACGGTCGTCGTGCTGAACTGGCATTGTTGAGAACCATTGGCCTATCGATGAAGCAGATGCTTTTTTTGGTGGTTCTCGAACAAGTCATGGTCATCGGAGTCGCCGTTACATTGGGCATATTCATGGGTGCCCGCATGGGTTCGACTATCATGCCGTACCTCGCCAGTTCAGGCGAAAATGCTGTAGTTGTGCCACCGATGGCAGTTCAAATAGATTGGTTTGGATTTGGAATCACGTTCGGGCTATTAGGCGTAGTATTTCTCGTGGTGATTTGTCTGATACTAATTTCGGTATACCGAATGTCGATACACCGAATAATGAGGATGGGCGAAAGTTGATCAACAACTCTTTTAATAGAGGTGACGCTAAGTGACAATATCGAACTCTACTTACATTGAATGCAGCGGACTGTTCAAAATATACAAAGCCGCCGACTTAGAAGTCGTTGCGCTGCGTGGTCTAGAACTATCCGTAGCACGTGGCGAAATCATAGCCATCGTGGGTGCTTCAGGTAGTGGTAAATCGACATTACTGAACATTCTTGCGGGGTATGATGCTCCGTCAGCAGGAACTATCAGAGTTGGCGATTTTGATTTGCTTCAAATGACCAACAAAGAGGTCGTCCAGTACCGCCGGCACGAGGTCGGTTTTATCTGGCAGGAAACATCTCGAAACCTGTTCCCTTATCTCTCCGCTCTGGAAAATGTAGAGCTACCAATGGTCATCTCCGGAGCACCTGGGGGCGACCGCAGGAAGCGTGCCCAACAGCTATTGGATGTTGTTGGTCTGGGCGATCGAGCTGGTCACAAACCCGGACAGCTTTCGGGTGGTGAGCAACAGCGTGTCGCTATTGCAGTTGGTCTTTCTAATGAGCCTCCTTTATTGCTCGCTGACGAACCAACTGGTGAGCTAGACGACCAAACGGGCACCGAAGTTCTCGAACTGCTTAATAAGGTTAACCAAGAGATCGGAACGACTATAGTTATCGTTACTCATGATCCCGCAATCGCAACAAGTGTGGGGCGAGCCGTAGCGATCAAAGATGGCAAGACGAGCACCGAAACCATTCGAGAAGTTTCGTTAGAACGAAAACTCGGTGGTGATTCATCGGATACTGAAGAATTCTTGCTGATCGACTCCGCAGGGTCGGTCCAGATTCCCCGTGACATGCTTGACGAACTGAATATTGGACGACGAGTTAGAGTTGATATGAAAGATGGAAGGGTGACACTTGAGTCAGGCGAGTGAGCAAATTACAGCCCGAGAATCACGCATAGCAACAACTCCGATAATTCACGCGATCAAGGCATCTCGTGAATACGAACTGGCTGGCGAAACCGTCCACGCCGTTCGAGAAGTTGACCTCGAAGTACGCGGTGGCGAATTCATTACCCTTGTCGGACGTTCAGGTTCGGGTAAGACGACGCTTCTCAACATGTTGGCAGGTCTTGACCACCCAACTTCAGGGCAGGTGATGTTTGAAGGCAATGACATGGCGGATTTCAGCGAGAAGCAATTTATTCAGCTGAGAAGGCATCGCATCGGTGTCGTATTTCAGTCGTTTGCGCTTCTACCTTTGCTCTCGGCCTACGAGAACGTCGAACTTCCTATGCGAATAGCAGGAATCGGCGCATCTGAACGATCAAAGCGAACAAATGAAGTTCTCGACATAGTTGGACTCGGCCGACGCGCAAAGCATCGCCCTTACGAGCTATCTGGTGGTGAGCAACAGAGAATTTCCATCGCTCGAGCAGTCGCCATGAAGCCAAATGTAATACTTGCCGACGAACCAACTGGTGAGCTTGACTCTGTCAACGCTGCCGAAATATTCGGCCTGTTCAGCCAAATGGTTTCTGAAGAAGACATGTCGATAGTTGCCACCACGCATGACCGTACACTTTTGGATATGTCCGACAAGATCTACACGGTTCACAACGGTGAAATTGAGCTAACCGAAGTCGGTAAAGACGTCGACACGCACGCCCAGTTCAAGCGACCGGACGACTCTTCGAAATAGAACTTCCTCTTCTTTTTTATCCTGCTGAGTTCACGGCATGGCTTGTCATTGCGAGGAACAAAAAGTGAGTGACATGGAAATTCATTTACCTAGAGCATCTCTATGCTCTATTTCGCCGAGTTTTAAGTAATCGAACTTAACTCCGCTTCACTTAAAATCGTTCCAAG
>CAWVYJ010000070.1:0-8693 GCA_963934365.1 uncultured Dehalococcoidales bacterium
CGGCATCTCAGTTGTTAGCGGCGGTTTATCAAGAATCCACTGATAAAGCAGCCGGTCAGGATGATGCCATGCGCCCCCCCAAAAAAACTTGAAGCGTAGGAAAAGCGATATCCCTAAGGGGATTTACTGGATCATGACAAGCAGCGCAGTTACCGGAGTACACACTTATTTGATCATTAGTAAGCTTCACAGGAAATTTCAACGACGATTCCGACTGCGGTTCTACGCGTGTATCTATCTAGTTGCCCCATACGTGGTGACTATCACTACTGAGATCAGCAATGCCATTACCGTAAATGATCTTTTAACAAACTCTTCAACCTTCTATCGCCACCATAAGATTATTCCTAACAACATCACAACACCCAGACCCCCCCGGTGGGGGTGTACCATACATGTAGCAACCTGAATTCAACCTAGAATTGTGAATGAACGATGATCCACGACCACGCAAATCACGAACATGATCACGCAGGGCAAGATGCAGCCAAAACCGATACACGAAACGACGCTATAAAACGGCTCAGTTACATCGAGGGGCATCTATCAGGTGTGAAAAAGATGGTCGAGGAAGACCGCTACTGTGTCGACGTCCTCCGCCAAACCTTCGCCGTACGACGGGCGCTCCAAAAACTCGAATCACAGCTAATTGATGGTCATTTGCGCACATGTGTTGTCGATGGCGTGAAGCAAGGCCGTGAAGAACAAGTGCTTAGCGAACTAGTGGAACTGTACGAAATTGCAGACCGCTAATCCAAAGCCGCTTCCCACCCAAGATGAAGTCGACGAAACTCTCTCAACCTTAACGTTCAGCGTCGGAGGAATGACATGTGCCGCCTGTGTTCACCACGTAGGAAACGCACTACGTAATCTCCCGGGGATTGTCGATGCACAGGTAAGCCTCGGCACTGAAACAGCGACCGTAGAGTTCTCCCCAAACACTATTACTAAACCTGATCTACGTGACGCACTCTCAGGAGCCGGGTACTCGGTTAGAGGTTTCGAAGACGAAGATACT
This sequence comes from uncultured Dehalococcoidales bacterium, assembly GCA_963934365.1. Lineage (GTDB taxonomy): Bacteria > Chloroflexota > Dehalococcoidia > Lucifugimonadales > Lucifugimonadaceae > Lucifugimonas. Next base: position 1,019 of record CAWVYJ010000070.1, read on the forward strand.
TCGATATTTGCTGACGGCGATAAAAAAATCAGAGAGGCCGAACTAAAAACCACCCGTTACATGATGGGCCTCAGCTTGATAGTTGCTGCAACCGTCATGATTTCTATGAACTACAGGTCGATCGATTCACTCTCGAATATTTCACCAACAGCGGTCAACATATTCTTCCTCGTATTAGCTACACCGGTTCAATTCTGGGCTGGAGCTCGCTTCTACAGATCGGCATGGGCGGCAGCTCGATTACGTACATCGAACATGAACACCCTTGTTGCTATCGGCACATCAGTTGCTTATTTCTATAGCGTCTCAGTAACGATATTGCGACCAATGTTCGAAGATTCCTTAACCTTTTCAGGCGTTGCCGTCGGTGGATCGCATTCGACAGGAACATACTTCGACGTATCGGCGGCGATAATCGGTCTCATACTGCTGGGACGATGGCTTGAAGCGAGAGCTCGGGGGAGAACTTCCGATGCGATCAAGAAGTTAATTGGCTTACAGCCCGCGACGGCTGTGATTGTACGGAATGGTGAATCAGTCGAGATCGAAATTGCTGATGTCGTTTCTGGCGATACGATTGTTCTTCGACCAGGAGAGCGAGTGCCTGTCGATGGTGAAATAACTGAAGGCACTACATCGGTAGATGAATCAATGCTCACCGGTGAAGCGGTTCCAGCCGAAAAACAGCAAGGCGAACATTTGTATACCGGAACAGTGAACGGGATGGGCGCTGTTAGATTCACTGCAGTATCGGTCGGACGCGACACCGTCTTAGCTGGAATCGTGCGCATGGTTCAGCAAGCCCAGTCGTCGCGCGCACCAATCGAGCACTTGGTCGACCAAGTAACCGCCCGATTCGTTCCAGCCGTGTTGGGCATAGCAATCGCCACTTTCGTCGTTTGGTCGATCCTCGCACCTGAACCCGCAATTATCAACGCCTTGTTGATGACGGTCGCTGTTCTAGTCATTGCTTGCCCTTGTGCACTCGGCCTAGCAACTCCTACCGCCATCATGGTCGGCATGGGCCGCGGTGCTTCGTCAGGCGCTCTTATAAGAAACGCAGACGCACTCGAACGTGCCCACCGTATCGACACTGTCGTATTCGATAAAACTGGCACGCTCACTGAAGGAAAGCCTGTTGTTTCAAGCATGAACGCGATCGGTATAAGCGAAAATAAGCTAATTGAACTCGCAGCTGCCGTAGAAGCTAGCTCAGAGCATCCGCTCGCGGGAGCTGTGCTTGCCGAAGCCAAAGCACTCAATATCGTTATTTCCGCTGCAACCGAGGTCGTGGCAGTTCCGGGTCGTGGCATTACCGCTACAGTACAAGGTGCCCAGATCACTGTGGGCAGTGCCGAGTTCGTAGCCGTTGCATCATCGGATGATTGCGATTTCACCGATCAAAGCCTTACGATTTCCGAACGAGGCGAAACGGTTTTAGGCGTAGCGAAAGACGGCGAGCCTATCGGGTTTATCGGTATCTCCGACACGGTCAAGCCGGGAGCAAGCGAAGCGATTCGCCAACTCACAAACCGTGGCATACGGGCAGTAATGCTTACTGGCGACAACCAACGCACAGCCGACAAAATTGCTCAATCGATCGGTATTAAACATGTTGTCGCTGGCGTGCTTCCCGACGGCAAGGCGAATGTAATTACAGAACTTCAAAGCGAAGGCAGAATCGTAGCGATGGTTGGCGACGGCATTAATGATGCACCCGCCCTAGCAACTGCCGATGTTGGCATCGCCATCGGATCGGGCACGGATATTGCGATTGAAGCTGCCGACGTAACGATCACCTCGGGCGATCCAGCGATCGTGGCGGAATTAATCGATCTTAGCCGCAGTACGATGCGCACCATCAAGCAGAATCTGTTCTGGGCGTTTTTCTACAATGTGTTATTGATACCAATCGCCGCCGGAATTCTGTATCCAGTGTTCAGCGACGGCACCGTTCCAGGAATCTTACAACCGATAATTGGCCAGATCGGATTCCTCAATCCAATCGTCGCTGCCGGAGCGATGGCGCTCAGCTCGGTAACAGTCGTAACCAACTCGCTCCGGCTTGGTCGTGGGGGACCCAGCAAACAAGCAACTGTCAACTGATATCGATGTCTATTTCAAGTAAACGATCTAAACAATCAATGAAAACGAACTAGGAGACACGAATAAATGAAAATTCCGTTCCTAAACAGCGAAAAGCCCGAACAGGCAATCGACCCTGTATGCGGCATGAATGTCGATACAGGTAATCCAGCTGGCGGTGCTTCGACTCACGCCGGGCAGGTCTACTACTTCTGCGGCCCCGGCTGTAAAGTGGCGTTCGGGAAAGACCCCGAAGGGTATCTTTCTGGAGAAAAATCTGTCGAGATGTAATATCTTGGACTAGATTTGTTTTTCTGGGTTCATCCAATTCGAATAATCCAGCATCACATTAATATCCTTCAAAATAACTTAGAACGTTCACACGTACGCAGCGTTGGCTGCGGCTCGGGATGAAATCAGGACCAGGAATGCCCACTACTGAACAGCCGCCATCCGATGGCTTAGCGATCGTCTACACCCACCCAACTTGTGGTTATTGCGATCTGCTCAAGGAAGACCTCGTCAAGGACGATATAGCCTACCGAGAAGTCGACGTTTCGAAAGAGCCTGAGAAGTGGGTGGAAGTCGAACGACTTTCCGGCGGCGACAAGATAACGCCTGTCATGGTCACCGCGTCGGGCGAAGTCGAAATTGGTTACAAAGGCATAGGCTGCAACTACGGATAATCGTGGTGAGTACAAGCGATAAGATTCTAATTTCATCATTTCGATTAGAAATGAACGTAATTAAAACGCCAGCTAGCTTAAACGAAGTGTTGACTGGCATTGGGTAGCAGCCTTACTCTCAATAGGAGCGACTTGAAATAACGGTTGCTGACGCGGTCCCGTGGTGTAGCGGCCTAACACGCCTCCCTGTCAAGGAGGAGATCGGCAGTTCGAATCTGCTCGGGATCGCCATATAAGAAAAAACAAAAAGCCCTCGGCATGTTGCCGGGGGCTTTTTGTTTTTGTTCGGTAAGCAGATATCGAGGCAAATGGTTAGGAAATACGCATGATCCGCTACCCAAAAGACGTTTTAAACCCTGAGCACACTCATCCGATCGAACTAGGATATTCATTCTCGAAGGTAAAATCCGAACGCATCAGGGCGTGTACGGTACCGGAACTTGGGTATGGTTACCACAGGGTGAAACTATGGAACACCGTTCGACTGATAAAGGCGACATGGTGCGCATATTCATCATTGATGGCGCATTAGAAATCCACTAGAAAAACGAAAAGTAATCCTCACATTTCTGAGGCCTTGTACAGGACGATACAGGTAGCACATAAGTAGAGCACTCATGACGACTAAACGCATTTTTAAAGCAAAACGAGTGGCGAATGCCGATGTTTCAAGCTGGCTTGATGACCACGCGGTAATTATCGAAGACGGCGTCATTACGGCAGTTGAACCTGCTGCCAATGTAGCGTCATCTGGCGATAGCTATGAAGTTCATGACCTCGGCGACGTTTCGCTGTTGCCAGGCTTAGTCGACGCTCACTCGCACATGCACTGCAGTGCGACTCACGATGCTCAGGCTTTGGCGATGAGCGAAAACGATCAGCAGCTAACGATCCGTGCAACAAACAACATGCGTAAGGCAGTACTAGCTGGAACCACGACGATTCGCGACTTGGGATCACGTAACGAGGTCGCCTTCACAGTTCGGCAGATGATAGAAGATGGCCATGTGCCAGGACCTCGTCTTCTGCTAGCCGGCACACCAATAACGATCACTGCTGGACACTGTTGGTTCTTTGGAACCGAAGCCGATACTGAAGCGGAGGTTCGAACTGCGATACGAACTCAAGTGAAGCTAGGCGCCAATGTCATTAAGGTTATGGCAACCGGCGGAATGTTCACACCGACAGCGAATCCTCGAACCCCGCAGTATTCAGTAAAAGTTCTGAAGGCGGCAGTTGAAGAAGCGCACCGAATGAACGTGCCAATTGTTACCCACACGCTTTCGGCTCAGGGTGTTAGAAACGTTGTCGAAGCGGGAGTCGATCAACTCATTCATGCTCGTTGGTACCACTCCGACCCCAACGAAGGACTCGACTACAGCCCCGATACCGTCAAGCAGATGGTCGATCAGGGCCAGTGGGTCGACCCTACGATTGGGCATCACTTACTCGGCATCGAAGCGAAAGCACGCGGCGAGATTGGGCCAATGGATCCCCATTGGGCCGTTTCGTACAAGATTGTTCCTGAAGAGGAGCACGTCGACACGCTTAACAAGATGCACGACGCAGGAGTCAGATTTACTACTGGTCTCGATATGGGAATGACATACGGCACTCACGATCGATCTGCAGCGAACGCTTGGGCATTAGTTGAAACGCTCGGCTGGGCGAACTGGAAAGCGATCAACGCTTCGACTGCAGGCACAGCGGAAGCGCTGGGGCTCATTAAACAAATCGGCAGCCTTCAAACGGGTATGTTCGCCGATATGGCTGCCTTTGCCGGTGACCCTGCACAAAATATACGTGAGATGGACCAAGCCTCGACCGTAGTAAAGTCGGGTCAAATATTGAAGCTAAATAACAAAGTGTTAGCTTGATGGCATAACTCGATTAAATAATAAAGTCATGGAATATCTAAGACTCGAATCGTTAGCTCAGGCCAAGACTGTTAGTTATAACTACCTACCCAGTGATTTCTTACCGGCTTCGATGATCTCAACTATGGAGTCGACATCGAATACGCAACCGCCCCAAGTTCCACCTGATGCTGACTGCAATGCAGCCCAAAGGCGTGTATCGTCTGGCAGTTGAGGGTGTGGAGCCAAATCACTGGGTTCAATACGCTTTTCGAGTTCAATCGTACCCCAGTCGGATCCTTTGACTTCGCCATTAATACCGACCAAATTCAAAGAACCTGAAAGGTTTTTACGATCGACGCTAATCTCGATCATGTCACCATCTTCGACCCGACCAATGGGGCCTCCTGCCAGTGCCTCTGGGCCAACGTGACCGATACATGCGCCAGTCGATACACCAGAGAATCTTGCGTCGGTAATCAGTGCCACTTGCTTGCCGTAGGAAAGGTGTTTTAAAGCAGCGGTGAGTTGATACACCTCTTCCATTCCGGTGCCAAGCGGACCACCACAAGTTACGACCATAATGTCGCCAGCTTTGATCTTGTGGTCATCATCACGCGATTTGATGGCAGCCATCGCAGATCGCTCAGAACGGAATACTCGAGCAGGTCCTAGTTTTCGATAAACATTGTCATCATCAACCACAGATGGGTCAATCGCAGTGCTCTTAATTACCGATCCCTCAGGAGCAATGTTGCCCATCGGGAACGTTACCGTGCTTGAGAGATTTTTCGAACTCGCACGTTCTGGCGACATGATTACATTGTCAGGGTCAACTCCATCGACTTCCGTTAGGTACTTGCGAACGTCGTGTCGGCGTTCTGAGTCCACCCACCAGTTCAGGTTTTCATCGAGAGTCTGACCAGTTGCGGTCATAACACTGGTGTCTATCAATCCCAGCTTACGCAGGTGAAGCATTACTTCCGGAACACCACCAGCTGCATAAAGCTGGGTGGTCGGGTGTCCAACAGGTCCGTTTGGAAGAACGTCGACCAAACGAGGAACATTCAAGTTCACTCGGTTCCAGTCATCGACCGTCATACGTCGTCGACCTGCTGCGTGTGCAATCGCAGGCATATGCAGCAGCAAGTTGGTTGAACCACCGCAAGCAGCGTGAACCGCCATAGCGTTCTCGAACGCAGCATCTGTCAAAATATCCTGCGAAGTCATTCCGCTACGTTCCATCATCACAAGTGCGCGTGCTGAACGTGTTGCAATATCATGCCAGGCAGGTGTACCGCTTGGAGACAGAGCAGAGTGAGTAATTGATAGTCCCAGCGCCTCTGAAACAACCTGAGACGTGCCAGCGGTGCCTAAGAACTGACAGCCACCACCTGGCGATGCACATGAACGACATCCGACGTCTTGTGCATATTCGAGCGTGACTTCACCTTGAGCAAATCGTGCACCAATCGACTGGATTTGACCGGTGTCTTCACCAATATGAGGCTTGAGAGTAGTTCCACCTGGTACGACAACCGCTGGCTGTTGATGCAATCCGGCAACAGCCATCATCATAGCCGGGAGCCCTTTGTCACAAGATGCGATTCCTAACACTCCACGAACGGTCGGAAGTGATCGTGCAATACGCCTGAACACCTGGGCGGCATCATTGCGATATGGCAGTGAATCGAGCATTCCAGTCGTGCCTTGAGTTCGACCATCACATGGGTCAGAACAGAAGGCTGCAAATGGTACCGACTTTAGTTTTTTGAACTCTTTGGCGGCAGTTTTGACCATATCCACAAGTTCGAAATGACCTGTGTGAAGGCCCAAAGCAATTGGAGAGCCGTCCTCTTCTTTCACGCCACCAACGGTAGAAAGAATGATGAACTGCTTACGCATGAGCTCAGACGGGTTCCATCCCATGCCAGCGTTCTGGGTCATCCCGAAGTGGTTGCCACTGGGCTCTTCGATCAGGAACTCGGCAGTAAACGGAACGGTACCTTTAGGTCCGTCAGCGTGAGTTTGAATTTCACGTGTCGAAGGGTCGGCACCAGTGCCAAGTACATCAGCAATGGAAACTTCTGCTGTGTCGTTGTTTGGGTTGACACGTGAGGTCATTAACTTTTCCTGTCGATATTTTGTTGATAAGGGCGTTCAATCGGCATGCAATCTAGATCAAACCCGTCGATAAATCATAAATGAAACGAACTCTTGGGAGAATAATACCGCTAACTGCAACGGTTTTTGGCAGATCCGTGCTCAAGAGCTCAATTAAGTATCAAAACGGATACACGGTCGATGTCGGTCCGGACGGATCAATTGACGTTTCATCACGCCACTAACCCAGATCAGTCCAGTGTTTCTTCTCATTGATCATCAAAGAGCGGTCTTAGTCAAACCGAGACGCTGGTGTTATTTACGGCTACAATCTGCCCCACTTTAACTAAAACTCTCCGAGTACAAATCCCTTGTCATGAAAATCACCGATATAAAAACTCACGTTGTCATGCCGATTCCGGGTCTCGCATGGCTCTTTGTCGAAGTTGAAACCGACGAAGGCGTGTCTGGCCTAGGCGAATGCACCGATTACGCAGTAAACAGCCATTTAGTCCGCGGAATCGAAGCGATCAAGCCGCTTGTTGTGGGTTCTGATCCCAAGAACATAGAGGAAATCTGGCAGCGCATCTTCCACGTAAATTCCGATCTCAACGGTCGCGGCTATATTTCTCACTTAATCAGCGCGATCGATATCGCACTTTGGGACATCAAAGGCAAAGTGCTTGGTGTACCTGTTTATGATCTTCTCGGTGGCGCAGTTAGGGAGAGCGTGCCGCTCTACACACACGTTCGTGACATCAGTGCCGGTCAAGGCATCGAAACGATGCAAGAAGAAGCACGTCTCACTATGGCAGCCGGCTATCAGGCGATCAAAACTGATCCATTCCCTAACCGCCGCACGATGGGCGAAACCTTCTATGGCGCAAACATGGTCGAACGCATGGAGCCAAAAGCGATCGCGGAGGCAGTCGAGTGGATGGAAGC
>CAWVYJ010000071.1:0-8433 GCA_963934365.1 uncultured Dehalococcoidales bacterium
CTGTGGGTGTGACTGTGGGTGCCGAGGCAATCGACGTGGTGGTCGATTCAGGGCCTGAAGTGGTGCACTGTGCGATCAGAAAAATAGCAATAAGCAATGCAGCAGTTACCAGCATCCGTTCAAATAGCGATCTGTTTTTCATAATCAAAGGAGAATATGGAATTTCGGATGTTGGATTGTTTTCGTTCCGGTGACTAGAACTTTGCATCATGCGATCAAGCATAACTTCTTCGATGTCAAACTGACTGAATGCATCTAAATCCAATATGAGTCAGTACAAACCGTAATTGAGCCCGAATAATCACCGATTAGTTCTTCCAATCTTGCCAATGAAGATGGCATATGGCATAACTCTGAGTAGCTACGGATCGATTTCAAAGCGTTAGAATCGGCCTCGCGACCTAGGTTCGACTAACGGTGCTCACCAATCGCTCAGGAAAAAAGAATGACTAAGCTCAACATCATGGCATCTCGCCACTCTGCTTTTTATAGTCCAATGATCTGCACAATCGCCGGTGGATTTCTCGAGAAAGAAGGATTGACGGGCGAATACCACGTTGTAGAAGAGGGTGGAAGCAGCGGTGGAGCCGTTGCTGAGGGTCGAATGGACGTCGCTCAGGCAGCGGTTTCGGCTAGTTGGGGTCCAATGGATAGCGGTGTAAGAGCGCCGTTTGCTCACTTTGCACAAATTAATCGATACGACGGTTTTTTCATCGCCGGACGAGAGGCCGATTCAGCTTTCTCCTGGAACAATCTGTTGCGCGGCAGATTTTTATATGTTCACGGCGGTCAGCCTGAAGCGATGCTTCGATATGGGGCTCACAAGATGGGCATCGATTTGTCGGCTGTGGATGATATAGATTCGCCCGGAGGGAATGAAATGATGACCCAGTGGCGTAACGGCCAAGGTGATTATTTTCATGAGCAGGGTTCGTTCCCTCAACAGCTCGAACACGATGATCAAGGACACATACTTGCGTCTGTAGGTGAGGCGGTAGGGCCTGTCGCATTCTCAAGTTTGGTAGGGCGTTGGGACTGGCTTGAAACTGACGAGGCTAAGCGATTTGCTGCTGCTTTTAAAGCTTCTAGGGAATGGGTGAATACCGCTGATCCTGGTGAGATAGCGAAGGCAGAGGCTAGTTTTTTCCCTGATATGGCTGAATCGGCAATTGCCTCGGCAGTTAGCGCTTATCAGAAACTCGGAACGTGGTCTGGAGGAATTACTATCGAGAGAGACCTTTATGAGTCTGCCCTTGATGTATTTGAACACTCGGAAATGGTCGGATCTCGTCACTCATATAATGACGTGGTCGTTGCGCCTCCTGGGATTTAAATTTTTTTTAGCGCTGGGCTATGATGAACATTCTTTTGAACGGGAATATCGTCGTACCATCGGATTGTTTTGGATAGGCTTCCGAGACGATTTCGGCGTAGGAATTTTCTAACTCCGATCGTTCCGGCTCTTCAAGAGCGTCTAGAAGCGGTTTGAGCCACGTCCCTTTAGTCCATTCTTTTATAGGGTTCTCACCTGTAAGTACTTGCTGGTACTCGGTCTCCCAGACATCCAGAGAGCTTGCCAGAGGCGAGAGCAGACCTATGTAGAACGAGGGTGGCTCGACGGGGGTTGGGCGCAACAAAGGTTTCAGTTTGCTACGCCACGGTCCGTTTAGTGCTGCTTCCGAAATCGACGTATGCGAGAGCGCTCCGAAGTTTCGAGGCATCTGCACAGCGAAGACTCCGCCAATCGCGATAGACGACATCAGACGGGTGAACAAATCTGTGTGATCGCCGATCCAATGCAGCGCAGCGTTTGTGAATATAAGTTCTGCTGGTTCTTTGGGCGCCCATGATCCGATATCACCGACTTCCCATTCGATATTGGTGGCGCGTTCGGCTGCTTGTTGCAACATTTCTTCCGAATCATCAATTCCGATAATTCGGGCATCGGGCCATCGAGTGGCAAGTAATTCGGTTACGTTGCCCGCTCCGGCACCGAGATCATAAACAATTGAGGGTGATTCGAGGTTAATTCGGTTCAACAAGTCGACTGCAGGACGAAGTCGGTGTCCGGAGAATTTCAAGTACTGGGAGGGATCCCAAGGCATGGGTTTGAGTCTTTCGAGTCTTGGTAATGTTCGGGGTTATTTAGGGGGCGTAGTTGGAAAATTGGTTTGGTTGAAATCTCGTTTGAGAAATCCGAAAATTCGTTCCCAACGTTGAATTTGACTATCTTCGAACAGTAACGGTTTCCACCCAAGTTTTAGGTAGATATTGATAGCTGGTAATCGAAAATCATCCGTCTCGAGATACGAGTAAGTTGGCGCTGTATCGGCAAGTACTTGTGTGGCGGCTGCGACAGTTGCTTGCCCCGCGCCGGTTCCTCGATGGTTGGAATGTGCGACTACCCACTGAAGGCTGTGACCGTTAGGGTGTTTTGGCTTGACATATACCGCTGCTGTCGATGCAGCGACAACGGTACTGGTCGGAATATGTTCGACTACGAAAAAGCCATCAGGTAGCGTGCGCTTCATCAGATCGCCGAAGGGAACGGCATCTTCGAATGCTGTGGCCAACGTTAGAGAGTACGACTGCATATCGTCGATGGTTGCTTGTCGCAATCGATATCCGGCAGCCGGGGAAGGAACGGACGGGACCAATTCGTTGCCCCTAATCATCTCTAGTTGCGGTTTAATAGATTGTCCGTCTGATGTGCGTAACTCGTTCAAATCGCAGCGACTCCGAGTCGCTCGATAAGTGCGTCGAGCTCACGATATATTCCGTCGTCAGGTTTCACTGCTGGCAATCGTGGGTACGCGTCGGTGAACACTCCTCTGCGTTTGAGGATTTCTTTGGCAACCCAGTAGAGTTGGCCTTCGGCAAGCGTGTAGAGCTTTACCAGCGGCTGATAGTGGTGCCATAGCGATTCTGCGGCTTGTTCCTCATCCGATTGAAAGAGGTCCCACGTTTTCCGGACGATGTCGCACAGGGCGATGCCTTGCATTGTTCCATTGGCTCCACGTCGCATTTCTTCGATGAAGAAGACTCCGTTTGCGCCACCAAACATCGATATGTTGTCCCCTGCCAATTCGGCAGTTTCGGAGAATCGATTGGGGGTGGGAAGGGTTTCGATTTTGGCGTAGCAGAGGTTTTCATTTTGATTGGCAAGATCGGCAAGCAACGCTGGTGACATGGCTGCGCCTGTCATGTCTTGCATATAGATGGGCATTTCGGCACTTTCAGCGACATCTAAGAAGTGCTGGCGAACGAGAGGTGTTGGGATGCCTACGATAGCTGGTGGAGCGATCATTACGGCGTCTGCGCCGAGTACTTTGGCAACTCGCGTGTAGTGGGCGGTTTGAACGGTGGAGGGACCTCCTGTGTTCATCACGACTTTGATTCGACCGTTTGCCTGATCGACTACCGCGCTGAGAACTTCATCGCGTTCGTGATCGTCGAGCTTGTTCACTTCTGATCCATAGGCAATTCCCACGCCGTGAACTCCGCCGCGTATGGCGTATTCGACTTCGGCTCGAAGATCTTCAAAAACGATTTGGCCCACTTCATTGAACGGCATTTGAAGGATCGGGAAGACCCCGCTGAAACTGCGGTCTGGCATAGATTCACCCCCGTGTCGGAAATCGTGTCAATCATGTGGCAGTCGCGATTGAGCGACTTAGCACGGTCCGATGGTCGACTTGTTTGATGTCGATCACCGGACCCATAAGCTATCAGGGATGAGGGCTAAGTTGCACTGCGGTCGACGTAGATCGTCTTCGTTTGGGTGAAGAATTCGATTGCAGCCTTGCCTTGTTCACGGTCACCAGAGGAGCTCGACTTCATGCCACCGAACGGAACTTGCGGTTCTAGTCCTGCGGTTTCGCCGTTGATTTTTACGACACCCGCTTCGATGCGGTCGGCGAAATCTAGAACGGAGTTGAGGTCCTTGGTGAAGATACCTGCGCTAAGTCCGTATTCGACAGAGTTGGCGATGTTCAACGCATCCTCTGCGTCAGCTGCAGGAAGAATCGACAGTACTGGGCCGAATATCTCTTCGCAGGCGACAAAAGCGTCGCTCGCAACGTTGTTTATTACGGTTGGTTCGACGTAGGTTCCCTTGTCTAATCCGACACCAGTTGGAACTCCGCCACCGGCAAGAATCGAACCACCGTCGGCGACGCCGCGTGCGATCATCGAGGCGATGTTGTCTTTCGATGCTTGGTCGATGACAGGAACGATAATCGATTGCGGGTCGGCACCAGCGCCGATCTTGAGGGCGTTTGTCTTTTCGACAACGAGATTTGTGAATTCTTCCATGACGTTGCCGACCACGATCGCACGGGATGTTGCCGTGCACTTCTGGCCTGAGTACTTCATGGCTCCTGAAACGGTAATTTCAGCAGCTTGTTCAAGGTCGGCGTCGGGGAGAACGATTACCGGGTTTTTACCACCCATTTCGAGTTGGTATCGCTTACCACGCTTTGCCGATTCGGATGCGATGTTCATTCCGATGCGAGTCGAACCAGTGAACGATATTGCGGCTACCTTGTCGTTCGTTATAAGTTCGTTTCCGACTGTTCCGCCTGATCCGGTGATGAGGTTGAATACACCTGCTGGTAGATCGACAGCTTCCCACATTCGAGCGATGAGAGTTGCGACTCCCGGAGTTGCTGAGGCTGGTTTGAGAACGATTGTGTTTCCGTAGACCAGTGCCGGAGCCATTTTCCAGATCGGGATAGCGAACGGGAAGTTCCATGGGGTGATGAGGGTGACTACGCCGAGCGGCATACGGTTCGTATAGAGCAGGATGTTTGGGTTGACCGATGGGACAACCGATCCAACTGGGTTTGATCCTTCGACTCCGTAGTACTGAAGTAGGGCTACTGCTCGACCTATTTCACCACGGGCTTCGAGAATCGCTTTTCCGCATTCTCTAGTGACCATTTGGGCAAATTCTTCGAGATTGGCTTCAAGGTACGAGGCGGCTTTTAACAGGTAGCCTCCGCGAGCTAGCGAAGAGGTGCGACGCCAGCTTTCTTTTACGTTGTGTGCCGCGTCGATGGCGGCGCCGGCGTCGGACGCGGTGGAGGCTTGAAATTCGCCGACCACGTCAGATAGATCAGCCGGGTTGGTGCTGGTCGAAACCGCTCCGGAAGAGCCGTCGCTCCAAATTCCATTCACATAGTTTTGGTATCGCTCAGCCATCACATTTCCTTCCGTATCACAAACTATCGGTTTCGATAGCACATACATTACGCTAAGACGGCTTGTTTTTCGTAGTGAACCTATGAGAAATAGTGGGTTAGTCGGAAAGTCGTATTGTTCCAAAACGGGCAATGTGCCCTTCGGGGAGAAACAATTACTTCACTCCACCTAGGCTTGGGGTGCACCTAAGTACTTTTAGCCATTCCTGCGTCGCTTCTGTTTGGTCCAGATGAACATTTATAACAAGCTGATCCCATCCTTGAAGAGAAATCCAGAATACTGGGGATTGGTAGACTCTCTGGCGAACGTTGAAATCACAATAGACTCTTACGAATAAAAAGGAACTCCAATGTTCGCCACGATTGGTCACACATTTGAATTAATGAAGATGAGTTGGGACGTCCTGATGAAGGACAAAGAGCTGCTCTTCTTTCCGCTTTTTACCGTGATTGGTCTGGTAGCAGTAATCAGTATTTTCTCTGGGATTGCCGGCAGTACAGGAGCGTTCACACGCCTTGACGCCAATGCAATCAGTCGTGGTGATCAAATTTTGTACGTGCTAGCGTTCTTTAGCTCCTACTTTGTAGTTATTTTCTTTAACGCTGCACTCATTTCTGCCGCACTCGACCGACTCCGAGGAGGCGACCCGAACGTCTCATCTGGACTTAGCCACGCCTTCGCCCATATCCACACCATTTTTATATGGGCACTCATTGCTGCGACGGTCGGACTTGCGTTGCAACTCCTTCGCGCCAACCAGAGGAACATATTCGCTCGAATGATTATCGATATGATCGGTGGAGTGTGGGATTTCCTTACATTCTTCGTCGTACCGATTCTCGTATCGGAAAACGTTGGAGCAATTGGCGCTATTAAGCGATCTTCCGGACTTGTTCGTAAAACCTGGGGACGCCAAATCACGGCGTCATTCGGCTTTATGCTGGTCTACATACTTGCCGTGATAATCGGAGCCATTCCCGCAATCCTCGTCGGGTTCGTCTCAGGAATCGCCGGAGTTGCCGTCGGCATCATGACCGTCGGTCTCGCTGTCTGCACGGTCCAGGCGCTCGAAGGCATCTTTAAAGCAGCTCTCTACGAATACGCAATGGGCGAAAAGCCAGCCGAATTCGACCTTCGCACCCTGCAAACTGCGTACAAACCCGCGCCGGCAGCCCAGTACTAGCCTCCCGGCAATAACCGAGATAACTGAGCAAAATACCTAAGTTGAACTAGGAATTGTGGTGCCGAAGGTGGGAGTCGAACCCACACGGGTGTTACCCCAATGGATTTTGAATACATTATTCTCGTCCGCACTCTCGCGTATCTCAGTACGTGTAATCCTTAAAGAATCACTGAGCCGGAAGGCTCATACAGTGGTGGTTGGTATAACAGAGACCAGGTTTCACGCCAGTTCAAGAGCGAGTTTTTTCGATGAACGCTTCTCCGGACTGCTTTAGCCAGATCGGCCAGGGGACGCCGACGCACTTGACTCCCATAGCAAGAAATTTTTCGATATTCGAATCATTTGTTAGCGTTCCGGCTACTCCGCCACCTTTGATTATGAGTTTGATGGCGCGTTCTAGTGCTTCCTGTACTTCTGGGTGACTCGGGTCGCCGGTGTGCCCCATTGAAGCTGCCATGTCGGACGGTGCGACATAGAAGATGTCGATGCCTTTGACTTTGGTTAGCTCTGGAAGATTTTCGATGGCTTCAAAGTCTTCGATTAGGGCGATGCATTGCACTTCATCATCAGATTTACGGAAGTAGTCGTCTACTCCGTATGCTCGACGACTACCTGCGACACCACGAGTGCCGTTTGGCGGGTATTTGCAGGCATTTGCGGCGAGTTCGGCATCGGCAACTGTTATTACGTGCGGAATCATCACAGCGCTTGCGCCTTGGTCGAGAGTTCTTAGTATCTGCGCTTCATCTAGCTTGTTTACTCGAACGACACTCGACATGCCCCACAGCTCGCACGTACGGGTGATGTCGGCTAGTTCCGACCATGAAACTCCGCCGTGTTCAAAGTCTACAAATGCTGCGTCGAATCCAACGTGACCGAGAAAATCGCACATCTCAGAGTTGTTAGGCCCGTTGGCAATGATGCCAACTCCGCCTTCTTCAATGGTTTTTTTTAGCTGGTTGGTGCTGTACTCGCGTTCCCGTGCCAATTGCAGGCTCCTTGATAGATTGGGTTATATAGCTGATTCACTTGATCCATAGGCAATCAGTCAACCTTGAGGTCGAATAAGTGTGAGTGTCGATGGCGTTGAGTGTCGATGAAACTTACACTTATTTAAGCGTTATTTGTGTAATCACAGGACGCATCCTTATCGATATCAGAAATTTCAGGTCAACAATGTCACGATTCTCTCGAGCTAAAAAGGTTCACGGTCAAACTGTCGAAGGACGTCGCGCTGTGCTGGAATCGCTTCGCGCTGGTCGTGATATCGAACGATTGGTAATGATTGAAGAGACTGAATTGGGTCCACAGCTTCAAGAGATCGTCATGCTGGCGACCGAGGCAGGTATTGAAGTTCAGGCAGTTTCTCGTAAAGAACTTGAGGCTCAGTCGCAGACGAAAAAAAGCCAGGGCGTGATCGCTGTCGTTCCCGATCCTCGCTATCACGAGCCTGAAGAGTTGATGATGGGTGCCGACACGAACGGTCAGCCTCCGCTGTTAGTGATGCTCGACGGAATTCAGGATCCACATAATCTTGGTGCCATTGCTCGGACAGCAGATGCTGCCGGTGCACATGGGTTGATTATTCCTGAGCGCAGGGCTGTTGGAATTACTGCTGGTGCAGTTCGGGCTTCTGCTGGTGCACTAGAGCACGTCAAAGTTTCACGAGTTACGAATTTGAATCGAACTATCGAGCGACTCAAAGAGACCGGGATGATGGTGGTCGGTTTGGATGCCGAAGGTGATGTTGAGTACACGGAAGCCGATTACAAGGGGCCTGTATTGATCGTAATTGGGTCAGAGGGCAATGGGCTTTCTCGATTGGTACGAGATAACTGCGATCAGATTGCGTCGATTCCTATGGCTGGCAAATTGTCCTCGCTAAATGCATCTGTGAGTGCGGGACTGGTGTTGTACGAAGCGTTCAGACAGCGCAGGGCCTAGATAGTCGAAATGTCGGTCAGCACGTTTACCAGTTGTTGACCTTTGGCAATGCGGTCGATATTGGCCGCTACGGTTTCTGCTCGACGATCTCGGGTACCGAAAGT
>CAWVYJ010000072.1:0-8316 GCA_963934365.1 uncultured Dehalococcoidales bacterium
AAAATCCTCTGTCTTAACAGACGTGTGGGTTCGAGTCCCACCCTCGGTACCAAAATATTTAGCGCATACCTAACCCACGGTTCATATGAACCAAATTAGCCCCATCCAGATATGTCGGAGAAAAAGTGTCAATGGCAATCGGAATCATCGGCGGGACCGGTCTCTACGAAATAGACGGCTTTGAAAACGCCCAGTGGGTCACAGTCGAATCTGCATTTGGTGAACCATCCGACCAACTCCTCATCGGCGACTACGAAGGACACCGACTCGTCTTTCTGCCCCGACACGGACGCGGGCACCGCATTCCACCAACCGAAATCAACTACCGAGCCAACATCGACGCGCTGAAGCGAGCGGGAGTCGATCGGGTGGTTTCTTTTTCGGCTGTGGGATCCCTCAGGGAAGAGTACAAGCCGGGCGACTTCGTACTGGTTGACCAGTTCATCGATCGCACGTTTGCACGAGAAAAATCATTCTTCGGCACTGGGTTCGTAGCACACGTGAGCATGGCAGATCCTATCTGCTCGACGACCCATACAGTTATTTCCGAAGCGGCAAGTGAGCTGGGTCTCGACTATGCTGTCGGAGGGACCTACCTAACGATGGAAGGACCGCAATTTTCCAGTCGAGCCGAATCCGAGCTTTATCGATCATGGGGCTGCACTGTTATTGGCATGACCAACATGCCCGAAGCCAAACTAGCCCGAGAAGCCGAACTCGCCTACGCAACAGTAGCTATGGTCACCGACTACGACTGCTGGCACACCGACCACGAAGACGTCTCAACCGCATCCATTCTCGAAGTACTAAAAACCAACACCATCCACGCCAAAGAACTAATCAAAGCCATCATCCCCAAATTAGCATCACTCGAAGCTCCCTTCGAATCAGGCGCACACACAGCATTGGAGCACGCCGTAGTGACCGCCCCCGAGCATCGTGACCCAGAGATAGTGGCAAAGCTGGAAGTCGTGGCTGGGCGAGTGTTGGGCAGCGATGGGTGGTAGGGAGTTATCCATCCAAGTTCAACCACGCCAAATCAGCTGACGCCATCTCAACATCCAACGCCGCCATAGAACTTCTCGTCTCATCGGCCGATAATGGCCCGACTAGGGGGAAGGTTGGGTTTGGTTGGTTTAGGACGTAGGCGAGGGCGATTGTGATTGCGGCGACGTTTTTACGGCTTGCCATTTCACGGACTCGTGCGAGTCGCTCGAAGTTGTCATCGCTGTACCAGCTTCGGACCAAATCCGGATCGGAGTGATCGTCAGGGTGTGCTCGACCATCGGCGAAGAATCCTCTTGCCTGACTCGACCACGGGAACAACGGCATGTTGCGTTCAGCGAGCCAATTTCGTGATTCGACATCAGACGATGCCAAACATCCGGGCCAAGGTGATTCGACCATTCGGGCGAGGCTCATGTGATTGCTGAGAACCGTGAATCCCGCAAGACTGTTTTTGGCAGCGTACTCATTCGCTTCGTCCATCCGAGCCAGACTCCAGTTCGAGCCGCCAAAGACTCCCAGACGCCCTTCCCTTTTGTGCTCGTTCAGAACATCGACGAATTCGCCCACAGGAATTTCGGGATTATCTCGGTGAAGAAAGTAGATATCGATAAAATCAGTCTGAAGCAGATCTAAGCTTTGGTTAAACTCGGTGGTGAGAGTTTCAGGATTGCAATTCGGAGTGTGGGCACCCTTCGTGATGACGACGGTGTTGCTGCGTACACCACGCCGATTCATCCACTCGCCAAACACCGCTTCCGCTTTGCCGTAATGGTGCGCCGTATCGAAAGTATTGCCGCCTTGCTCGGCGTAGGTATCATAAAGAGTCCCGGCATGGTCGATCTCCTGCCCACCAAGAGTGCCCATAACGATTTTCGAAACCGGATGTTTTACGTCAGTGACTCGCTCGTATCTCATTTTGACGTAGGGGCCAGTACTACTACTCAAGCGTCCATCACCTCATCTGAGTAAACGTGTCGTGAAACCATCGACGATCCGCCATCGACTGTCAGCACGGTACACAGAAATCCTGAATTAGTATCGAAATTAGGCGTGATGGCGGGTCGAGTTATAGATAAATCAGGCTGCTAGCCGAACTAGGACAATTCAGCTAGCCCCTGAGCATAGTCTCGTTCAGCGACACTTTCGATAACTTCATTGAGCATTTCTGAACCATCAACCTGACCAACACTCTCAGCGAATGTCGTAAGCAGCAGCCCGTAGAACTTACCGCCGCCTCTAAAATACTCGCAAAACTACTGTCCTAGGAATACTGGATACTTGTGACCATCTTGCAAAGTTTTTTATGTGCCCCAAGGCGTTATCCTCTCAACTCGGCGAAAATCACATATGCACTCAGAAAACAAATCTAGCTTTTGAAAATCACATCACTCGAAATCATCAAAGTCCCACCATCATGGGTCTGGCTCAGAATCCACACCGACACCGAACTCACCGGACTCGGCGAGCCATATCTGGAAAACCACCCAGAAACTGTCATCGCTGAAGTAAAACGACTTGAGCCGTTCCTAATTGGTAAAGATCCGACGCAGGTCGAAAAACTGTGGAAAATCATGTATGAATCGGGCACCGGCTACTTCGGTGGACCTATCAAACTGTCGGCGATTTCGGGCATAGACATGGCGTTGTGGGACCTCGCCGGAAAATCAGCCGGAGTCCCGGTCTATCAGATGCTCGGTGGCAAGATGTTCAACCGAATTAAGATGTATCGAGCAACCGGCGGACAGCTCCCTTGGGTGATAGAACCCGGCGAGCCGTACCACCCCGGCAATCCGCCCAAGACCGATCTCAAAACGAACGAGCCCGAAACGTATAAAGAGGCCGCACGAACTCTCATCGAAGAGTGGGACTACCGAGCGTTGAAGATGCATATTTCGCTGGGTGATGGACTAGAAGCAACAAGTCTGGTCGACAGCGTCGTTGAGAAATTTGCAGCAGCAAAAGAAGGTGCAAGCGAGGGCGCCCGAAACGTTGGTGCAGGATTCGTAGATGTCGCAATCGACATCCACAATCCCAATCCTGCAATTGGGCGCCAACTAATCGAAGCGCTCGCCCCTCACCGACCTCTCTTTATCGAAGAGCCAATGCCGGTAGAACGAGTCGATGCACTGGCCCAGATCGTCGATGGCTCCACTGCGACCATCGCCGCCGGTGAACGCTGGATGGGCAAGTACGTTTTCTTCGACGCATTAAGTCGAGGCCTTCTTTCAGTAGTACAGCCCGACATCGCTCACGCTGGTGGCATAACTGAAACGAAGAAGATAGCGATCATGGCAGAAGCGGCATACGCGAAGCTTGCGATCCACTGCCCGTTGAGTCCGCTTGCGCTGGCGGCTTCGATACAGGTCAATGCATGTACGCCGAACTTCTTAGTTCAAGAGCACAACGAAGTGAACGATTCACGCCCAACCGAGGGTCCACACGCTGGCAAGACAGTGATCGGCAGTGGCTTCTTCAAAGATCCGTATGTACTCGATTCAGAGGGTTACGTGGCGACACCTGAAGGGCCCGGACTCGGCATAGAAATCGATCCTCAAGCCTTCGATAAAATCATGGCTAAACCGTGGAGTGGAGTACGGGGTTGAAGATTTCGTCTGGTATGTAAAAGGTTTGGTGACGCAATGATCAAAACTAGGTCGAAAGGGTGAATCGGCTCGAACAATGGAATCTCGAATAGCCAGTTTACGATCACATCTGTGCTAGTTATTGATCGCTTCCTTCGCAGCGTTGGCATCCTGAATGATTGATAAAATAAACATCACTATGATAAAAACCACGCCTGCAATCACTAATTTTCCAGTGTTTTCAGACACCCAACTTGGACCCTGATTCGATAACCCTTTTTCATGCCCTGTGATGCCATCGCCATCACGATCCATGTCTTTGTACGAAGGTCGTTTGTTTGACAAGCGATTTCTCGATTCAATCGATCGTTTAGTTATTTCAGATTGGGGTCATCATACGCCCATGGGCGAGCGTACAATCGCTCGGTCTTACGAACTCCGACCTCAACGAAAGAAGCTCGTCACGGAACTCTGGATACTTGCGGCTCTAGGTAATCCGCTTATTTTCTCGATCGTCACCCTCATCGATAAGCGAGTGTTGTCAGGTTTCGGACTAGGACTTCCCAGTTTCAACCTGTTCGTAGGTGGCAGCCAAGGGTTATTCGGCGCAACGGTTCTGTTATTCAACTTTCCTGCTGGCGTTGAAGTCGAGATCATAGCGAAAGCCTGGTCGATCGGAGCCCTCCAAGCTTTTACGTTGATCTTTATGTTCTGGATGTTGAAGCGTGAGGATCCTTCAAGAGTAATTCCGGCGATGCAAACGTCACCAATCTACGTCGCTGTGCTGGCTTGGATTATTTTTGGTGAATCGCTCAATGTGCTGCAATGGACTGCAGTCTTACTTGCCGTCGGAGGAAGCGTGATGGCATCGATCAAAATCGGAACGTCGAGCGGTAAAGGCAACATAATTTTCCAGCCGCTCTTTCTGCTGCTTGCAGTTGGCGCCCTCTTGATGGCAAGCTCTCAGCTAATCACAAAATCTATCGTCGACCATCTATCGACGCTGCATATTGTTTCGCTGAGAGGAACCGGACTTTTCACAGTCATGTGGCTTGTATTCGCTCGACCCAAAGCCCTTCTTGAACTTGCAAGTTTTTTGAAGCGGCCTAAACAGGCTCCCTGGCTGATCATTGCCGAGGGTGTGATGCCGTTCAATGGGCACCTACTGATAACCTACGCGATTGGCAAAGGTCCTATAGCTCTGGTTTCATCACTTGGCGGAGCGAGGCCGATTTTTGTATTCAGTATGAGTGCGCTGGGGGCGAAGTTTACGCCCAAATTGATCTACGAAAAGTTCACGCGCGGTGACTTGATTCTGAAGCTCGTATCGGCTGGCATGGTTGTAGCTGCAGTCGTGATTATTTCAGCGAGCTAGCAACTAATTCGTGGCGACTGTCGAACATCGTCCTCTCTCCGACAGTGGGAGAGAGAATAGGCAAAAACGAAACTAAACGAGATCAAAACCGAGATCGAGTTCTGCTTTGATCGACTCGAACCACTCGATTACTTCTCGGTGGTAAGGAATTCCGTCTCGCTTGCGAATTTCGACTTCTTCAGCCTCAGGTAAACCTGCGTAAACAACGCGTTTCTGATCAGGCGCTGGCTTAGCATTTCGAAGACCACTAAGGAACTTGTCCATATCGTCCTTGAACTTCTCAGGATCGATAAATCCGTCAATCTTTATCGCCTGAACGTAGTGCCCCATGATGGTTCGAGGTGACGTAGGCATAAGAAATCCAGGTCCCATTCCCGAAAGAATTGGAGCCATGATTTCAGCCATTGCAGCAAATCCGTAGCCCTTGTGTGAACCTTGTTCGCGAGTTCCACCAAATGGCAGGATGTGGTAATCGTCGGGAAGCGGACCTTCTTCCATTATCGGTGTTCCGTCAGTATCGCTGATCCATGCCGGGTCCATAGGTGCGCCAATACGTGAAGCAAGTCTCAGCTTGTTACCAGCAACCTGAGTAGTTGCAACGTCAAATACAAATGGAGCTTCGTTGCGAGCCGGAGCTGCCCATGCCCACGGGTTCGTTGCAAGCATCTTTTCACTGGCGTGAGTGGGAACCATCGTCAGCGGGTTACCAGCCGACGTTGTTATACCGATCATATCGTGCTTGAGCGGCATCATCGAGTGATATGCGAGCATGCCAATGTGTCGAGAGTTGTGAACGGTTACGGCACCCATGCCGTGCTTGTCTGCCTTCTCGATAGCCATTTCCATAGCTTTCGGAAGCACATGCAAGCCCAGTCCGGTGTCGCCATCTAAGTTGGCAGTGACATCCGTTTCGCGAGTGACCCGCACGTTGGGAGTCGGGTTAATTTGCTGATCGCCGTACATCTGAACGTAGACTCTGAGCTGGTTCGAAACGCCGTGTGACTCACAACCTCGCATGTCGCTGGTAAGAAGAACTTCGGCCGATAAGGCTGCATCCTTGGGAGACTGACCGCACTTCTCAAAGATTTCAGTGGTCGCAGAGAGCATGCTTTCGGGTCGCACGAAAACACGATCTTTTTCAGGAACCAGGAATCGTTCGAGCATTTTTGTTCATTCCTTCTAACGCATTGATGTAAGGCTATACATGTTTCGACAAAAGAATGAACCTTCACACAACCACCCGCAACACTGATTCAACGATTGCTAGGAAATCTAGACACAAAAACGCCCAAACGAGTACCACCTGAGCGTTCACGCGATCTATTTTTTTCTGAGTCACATTAGTGATCAGCCAGCCCGACTAAACAGCCGCAAGCTTCTTTGCGCCTTTATCGCGTCCACGTTTGTTCTGGTCGAGAACAATTTTGCGAACCCGTACGAAGCTAGGAGTAACTTCCAAGCACTCGCCATCCATCATGAACTCTAGTGCCTGTTCGAGCGTTAGTTCTTTATGAGTATCGAGGTGTTCCGCTTTATCAGCACCGGCAGATCGCATATTGGTCTGTTTTTTAGCTTTGACCATATTCAAATCCATGTCCTGTGGACGTGGGTTCTCTCCGACGATCATGCCTTCATAAACCTCTGTCGCAACTGGAATGAACAACTGTCCGCGTTCCTGCGCACTTAGCAGAGAGTAGGTAGTCGTTACACCACGTCGGTCCGCAACAAGGCTTCCTGTTGGACGCGATCTCATCTCACCCTGCCAGCGTTCATAACCTTCGAACACGTGGTGTGCAAGTCCTGCTCCACGGGTCTCAACAACAAACTCGTTATGGAAACCTATAAGTCCACGAGCCGGAATAATGAAGTCCATTCGGACTCGTCCTTGACCGTGGTTTACCATGTTCACCATTTTGCCCTTGCGGTGTGCAAGAAGCTGCGTAACAGCACCGAGGTGATCTTCGTTAATGTCAACTGCGAGTCGTTCCATTGGCTCGTGCAGCTTGCCATCGATAATCTTAGTAACCACTTCGGGCTTACCAACGGTCATTTCAAATCCTTCACGGCGCATGGTCTCAACTAGTACCGCCAATTGAAGTTCACCACGACCCTGAAATATCCAGGAGTCGGGGCGATCGGAAGGCAAAATATTGATAGAAACGTTACCAATCAGTTCGCTTTCAAGGCGGTCCTTGATCATACGAGCAGTCAGCTTTTTACCATCG
This sequence comes from uncultured Dehalococcoidales bacterium, assembly GCA_963934365.1. Lineage (GTDB taxonomy): Bacteria > Chloroflexota > Dehalococcoidia > Lucifugimonadales > Lucifugimonadaceae > Lucifugimonas. The sequence goes on from CAWVYJ010000072.1 coordinate 7,191, forward strand.
AGTCCGGTCAACGGTGATGTGTTGATGCCGATGGTAGCTGAAAGGCTTGGCTCATCAATACGAATGGTAGGGAGGGGACGAGCGTCATCCTGATCAGCGATGGTCTCACCAATAGTTATCTCAGGCATTCCAGCAATAGCGATGATTTCACCAGCGCTTGCTTCGGATGCGGTGATGCGTTCGAGACCCTCAGTTATGTATAGCTCTGTGATTTTCGCTTGAACGATTGATCCGTCCACACGACAATGCGAGATAATCTGGTCTTTCTTGATCGTTCCCTGGTGAACTCGGCAAATCGCCAATCGGCCAAGATACGGCGAAGCATCGAGGTTCGTAACGTGCGCCTGAAGAGGATGCTCGTCATCGAATGAAGGTGGTGGGATCTTCTCAAGAATCAAATCGAACATAGGAGTCAGATCAGTCCCTTGCACTTCAAGATCCATCGTTGCGAGACCGTCTCGTGCAACAGAATATATGATCGGAAAGTCGATCTGATCTTCAGTAGCATCGAGGTCGATGAAAAGTTCGTAAACTTCGTCGATGACCTCGGATATGCGAGCGTCAGGTCGGTCAATCTTGTTGATAACCAAAATTACAGAAAGGCTAGCCTCAAGCGCCTTACGCAGAACGAATCGAGTTTGGGGCAAAGGTCCTTCTGAAGCGTCTACGAGCAAAAGAACACCGTCGACCATTGCGAGACCGCGTTCAACTTCGCCACCGAAATCGGCGTGACCCGGAGTGTCGATAATGTTGATCTTGGTGTCACCCCAACGAATAGCAGTGTTCTTGGCGAGGATCGTGATGCCCTTTTCCTTCTCAAGATCGGTGTTATCCATAACTCGTTCGTCGAGCTCTTTGTAGGTTGCAACCGAACCGGACTGCTTGAGCATGGCGTCGACCAATGTGGTCTTACCGTGGTCTACGTGGGCGATGATCGCGACATTGCGACGATCGTTGCGGAGGGTCTTCGACATTGTTTTACGGGGGGCTTTCAGGCTCGTCGCAGCGAGATTCGTCTGCGCGAAACGATCCGATTATTCGATCGGATCGGCTGTGGTTCTGTGTTTCAGCCCTTATCTAGAGGGCAAACCATAAAAATAGGTATGCATCGAGAATAACACCCTAA
>CAWVYJ010000073.1:0-7865 GCA_963934365.1 uncultured Dehalococcoidales bacterium
CATCACGGCCTGTACCTCTGCAAACTCTGGCCGCCCGTAAACATTGTTCATTTCGCGCGGGTCGACCTCGAGATCGTAGAGTTCCCACTCGGCTTCGATATTTATTTCGGGATTATGCGTATCTTCAAGTGTGACTCCGTAGTAGAAGATCAGTTTGTACCGCTCGTTTCGCACACCATAATTCGGGATAACTTTGTGCCCGATCGTGTGCATCCAGTAGCGATAGTAGAGGCTGTCTTGCCAGTCATCCGGAGCCGCTCCTTCGAGCATTTTTCTGCCTGATGAGCCTTGAACTTCTTCGGGCACTTCAACACCTGCGTAGTCCATAAACGTCGGTGCGAAATCGACGTTTAACAGCATGTCGGAACCGACCGACCCTGCCTCTATTTTCCCTGGTAGCCGTGCGATGAACGGCATTCTGAGTGATTCCTCGTACATAAATCGCTTGTCGTGCCAGCCGTGATCGCCAAGGAACATGCCCTGATCGGAGGTGTAAACCACCAGCGTGTTTTCAGCGAGATCGTGCTCGTCGAGGTAGTCGAGCAGCGTGCCGACACTATCGTCTACGGCCTGAATAGTGCGAGTGTAATCAGTGATGTATCGCTGGTACGCCCACTTCCGCTTTTCATCCTGCGAAATCCCGGGGGGTGGATCGAACTTGAGATTGGGCTTGCGTGTGTCTTCAACTCGAATCGAGGTGATCTTCACAGCTTCTGACCTCGTCTTGTAATCGTCCATCAGGGTTTCCGGCTCCGGGAACTCACCTTCGACTCCGAGGTTTTCGTGGCGTTTGGCGGGGATCCATGATGAGTGAGGGGCTTTGTGATGAACCATCAGGAAAAACGGATTTTTGCTATCGCGAGAATCGAGCCAGTCGATAGCGAAATCGGTAATCAGGTCAGTTACGTAGCCTTCGTGTTGTTTCTCAACGCCGTTCTCGATCATCATAGGATCGTAGTAGTCACCCTGACCCGGCAAAATGTTCCAGTGGTCGAATCCTTGGGGATTGCTTTCTTCGTTGTTTCCAAGATGCCACTTGCCGACGATCGCTGTGTCATAGCCAGCCTGCTTGAGCAATTTTTGGGATTGAATCGGACGTGAACTATCGATCTCGTCATCGAGGGTCTTAACCTCGTTAACGTGGCTGTACTGACCAGTCAGAATCGTTGCTCGACTCGGTGTGCACAAGGCATTGGTGCAGAAGGTGTTGGTGAGTCTTACACCCTGATCGGCAAGTCGATCGATGTGCGGTGTGTGATTGATCTGGCTTCCGTACGCCGAAATGGCGTGGGCAGCGTGATCGTCCGACATGATGTAGAGAATATTTGGGTGGGCGCTCATGTATGACTCCAGTTTTGAATTTATTAGGTTGGTTGAATCGTCTGGCGTCAACCCAGAGATTGTTACTTTACGCGCCTAGTTTTTACGTCGATTAACCTTAGTCACTGTGGAGCTAACAGCAAATTACTCGGGGTTCCAAGAACGACTCAAGGCAACGTTCAAAATCTGACCGAGTCCGACAACCGCAAGCCCGATCGCTACTCCCGTGAAGACTGTCTCCAAACTCCAATCAAACCACAGGGCACCCATTCCAAACCCTGCGACGACGGCGAAGCGTGTGTAAGTGATAACGACAGGGATGACCATGTTTCCGGTTCCTTGGCTGGCGAAGTACAACGTTTGTCCACCGGCGAAAACCCCATACGTCAGAGCCGCTATTCCTAGGTAGAGCGCACCCACGTTGAACACTTCGGGTTCGGTTGTGAACAGATCAAGCCATATTTCCGGGACAACTGAGATCAAAACACCGAGTGTCATCGTGACACCGAAAGTAACTCCAGCACCAGTCCAAGCTATCTTTCTAGCTCGCCCAAATTGGCCTGCGCCGAAATTTCCGCCGACAGTCGTAACCAGTGCGCCACCGACACCGAAGGCAAGCGGTACAAGCGTCAATTCCAGACGGCTACCAAGTCCGTACCCAGCCAGAGCTTCTTCTCCAAACCTTCCAACAAATGCCGTTACAACAATCACAGTCAACACAAGGCCCGAGCTATTGATGAGACCTAGCCCACCGACCTGCATGATGTCTTTGAGCCTTTCGATAGAGATTGGATAACGCTTCAAATTTAGCCGCTCCGTACCTCGAAACACTTGGGTCGACAAATATGCTAATGCAAGTGCGTGAGACACCACCATTGCGATCGCTGGTCCATTTAATCCAACCTCTGGGAACGGTCCCCACCCAAGAGTCAATGCACCGGCCAGAAACACGTGGATAATACTTGCACCGATAACTGCATTTGCGGTGATTCCCATGGCACCAATTCCCCGCAAGATTGCAGAGAGCATGTACGTAGTCCACATCACTGCTGCTCCGCCAAATACTATGTAGGCGTATGACACGGCACCGTCTAATACATCACCGGAGTCGATCAATAGTCCTAGCATAGGTCGAGCAAAAACTCCGAGTACGACGGTATAGATCACCGCCCCAACGGCACCTATTACCAAAGCGTGCCAAGCAGCGCTTTCAGCATCGCCCGCATCGTTTGACCCAAGCGACCGCACTATCGAGGAAGCGACCCCTCCGCCGATAGCACCGTTAGACATCATTCCCATCAGTGTTTGGAATGGAAACACAATCGCAAGACTGGCGAGAGCCTTAGTGCCTAATTGCCCAACATAGTAGACGTCTGCAAATATCACGGCGGTCATGGCCCCGGTCGCCAGAATATTGGGTGCGGCCAGCCGAACAAGTAGTTCTGAGATAGACCCGGTGAGAATCAACTGCATGCGTGAAGAGCGTGCTGTCGACAACGTGGCTTCTCCCTGGCGCTTCCTGAATGGTTAAATAAGTTCGGGTTACTGGGGCCAGGTCAAGAAAGTCTGGCCTGTAATGGTGTGCCCAACGATGTCTTAGGATTTTCTATGTCCACTAGCGGCAATACCGCTAACATCGGTGCAAGAAGAGATCAATCTCAGGGCGACAGCGTCTAAACCGTGGCTGTCTACGTTTATCAAAATATCGTATAGATATTGATTCACTGACTCAGTCTACTACGGCGTTTATGAAGAGCACATGAATATTCCGAATGTTGAGTGAGAGCAGTATGCGGTAGTAAACGAGGATCTAACACACGACTTGCGGATTAAAAGGCTGCGATAAGGTTCAGATATATCTGCATTTGGGTCGACGATCTAAAAAATACATCCACTTACATGGCAGTGTCATAATCGATCATGGTCCGTATTACTGAACAGATAACAAACTGAGGCCCGATCAGCTGCGCAGGATTATCGAACAAAGTGCAGAATTATCACCAACGTCGCCGTTACGCACTAGTCTTTTTCATAAACGGTTTACTAAAAGATCCCAATTCAAAGGGGCAAATATGGCGAGTTACGAACTTGACCGGTTCGGTGGATGGAAGGGAAAACGTTTCCAGGCGACCGGGTATTTTCGTGTCGAGAAAGATGAACGGTGGTGGCTGGTAACTCCGGAAGGTAATGCGTTCCTTAGTTTTGGCATTAATCATCTACACCCTGATCTGTGGCAGCAGAGCTATAACGCGGCGACATGGAAGTCGAGACTCGGTGTGGAAGACATTCATGGTCCCGAGTTCGTACCTAGGCTGAAGGCATGGTTTGTCGAAACGTGCCAGCGATATGGAATCAATACCGTCGGCGTCCACTCGGACCTATCAATCGCCAATCACCATCAGCCTTCCTTGCCTTACGTGCAACCAATCGAGTTTGTTGACATCCCCCACTATCGAGACGATGTTGCAGATAAAGATTTCGTCGACGTGTTCTCCGACGATTTCTGGACTCATTGTGACCAGATGGCAAAAGAGATAGCAGAACCACTGCGAGATGATCCATTCCTCTTCGCCTACGCAATGACCGACTGCCCCTTACTCACCGAGGAAGACTGTCGTGAACGCACTGACACGATTGGCGGTGCACCTCGGGAGTCTCGAGTCGGGTGGCCGCGCCGGCTGAGAAACTTACCTCGAACAGCACCCGGAAAGCAGGCATATACCGAAACCATGCGTGTGATCTACCGATCTCGGATCACAGACTTCAACGATAGCTACGGTACTAGCTTCAAGTCATTCGACGATCTACTTGATGCAGAGGGTTGGAGACCAGACACCGACCTATCGAATGGAAATGAAACTCGAGACAACGTCGAATTTCTTAAACAGGTCGTCTCCAAGTACTACCAGACTGCAAGAGAATCAATTCTTCGACACGATCCAAACCACCTATTCATTGGCGACAAGTTGAACGCCAACACCGACTCTCTAGACACGCTTCTACCGATCACCAGCAAATACACAGACGTAATTTTCCTCCAAATGTACGGCCGATACGATGTGCAAGGAAGAGGCCTAGACCGCTGGACAAAAGTGACCGACAAGCCATTTATCAACGGTGACACGTCTTACACGATGATCAAAGAAAACATGCCACGACCATATGGGCCTGTTGCCGACGATCTTGTCCAAAGAGCTGAGTGGACGGATGAATTGTTCATCAAGGCTTTTGCTCGTCCGGAGTTCGTCGGGTGGCATTACTGCGGATTAATCGACACCCCAAACCTGATTCCACACAAGCGGTTGCGTCAGCACTCAGGCTTTTTGGATGGTCACGGAACGCCTTATCCCGATTTAGAGATCGTACTCGAGAGGCGGATAAAGGAGATATACAAAATAGCTACCGGCGGAATTGATCGGCGATAAACGTCGCATAAAGGCATTCTCGAAGCCATCGACACCATTCACCGTATGGCCTGTGCTGGCCATCGACGTTTATATACGCCCTTGATGTCTTCAATAAGGCTCTTTGTTGCCGTAACGGAAGCTATCGCAGCGATAGTTATTTCACCACTACGAATACGCTGTTTCAAGTTGGTTTGAATTATCACGGTAGGCAGTCCTTATAGGATAGGAATTGATGTCTCAATGTGCCGATCTTCCATGAAGTTACGGAGTTCAGTCCCGTATCTCAGTTGGCCTGATCGTTTAGGTCAAACAACGACCCAATACGTGAGAACCAGCGGCCATATCACATTGCCGCAGATCTGTAAGGACCCATGAGTATCAAGCACTGTGGTCAACACCACTCAGTTTTTGCAATATAAGAAGAACATCATCAACATGTCTCGTCACATTAATTTCGTCGGTGAAAGCTCCCTGGCAAATTCCGACCTTATCAATGACGAACGTTGACCTCCGAACCGACGCTAACCCGAAAGTCCAGCTGCGTTTTACACCGAACAATTTGCTCAAATAGCCATTTGAATCCGAAACAAGGTTAAACGGAAGACCATTCTGCTCACGAAACTGTCTATGGCTTTCAGCGTCGTTGGGGCTTACTCCGATTAGCACAGCGTCATGACCTAAGATCTCCTCGTAGCTATCACGGTACGAGCGGGCTTCAAGTGTTCAGCCACGGGTAAAGTCCTTCGGGTAGAAGTAAACAACGATATTCTTCTTGCCTTTGAACTCCGACGTTCGAAACAGTTCACCGTTGTCTAGTTCCGTCTCGAATTCAGGGATATTCTGACCGATTTTCAGCATGACTCTTTTAGTGCTCCTATTCTGGTTATATTAGAACTCAGCTTGACCATACTTACGACTACTACACGCACTCTGATTCCAACCTCGTCATGGTTCTGTTAGAACTCAACGTCGAAATCTAATACCCGAATCCACGGCGTCTCACAACAGAATTCAGGCGTTAGACTGCGGAGCGATTCAAAGTCACAGCACCCAACCACACAAAACCTTCCCTAAACTACAACATCCATTTTGCCAGTATTTGGCGCTCCAGGAGAAACCCAATGGCCGTCGTCGAATTCAAACTGAACCGTCGCTTTCCATACGCCGGAGGCCATGAATTTGGCGACACGGGAGCGTATGAACAGATCGACTCTTTGCTGACCTTTGCGGTCGATCCCTCAGCCGAGGTAAATCGAGACATCGTTGATCTCGAATATGCCCCTAGGGACGAAGAAGGTCGAGTACGGTTCTCAGCCGATTTCTCACTGCTAACGCCAGCCGATCCAAGCAGAGGATCTCACGGACTGCTGATCGAACTCCCAAATCGAGGTCGACGAACAGTTATCGGCACGTACAACCGCACTAGCGAGACCCCCTCAGCCAGCCCCTCTCCCGGTGACGGCTTCCTCTTCGAGCGTGGACTCTCAATCGCTTCAATCGGATGGCAATGGGACGTCTATACCGACGACATATTAATGGGGCTCACTCCCCCGCTGGCAGACCTCTCCAACGAATCGAACCCCGGGCAAAACGTGGTCGAAATCAGGCCAAATCAACAATTGACCACATGGCTACTCGCCGATCGAGTACACCGTCCCCTGAGAGCGACCAACGATAACGACCCGGCAGATATCCTGTACGTCAAGGATTCCGAAGACGGCGAAGACGTAGCACTACCTCATTCCGCTTGGAAGTTCGCGAAAGAAACACCCGATGGTGTAGTACCAAGCGACGAACACATCTATCTCGAAGGCGGATTCACACCCGGCAAGTTCTACCAAATCGTCTATAGCTCCAAGGACACACCAGTCTCCGGAGCCGGACTCCTCGCACTCCGAGATGCCACATCGTTCCTCAAATACGACTCAGCTGATCTTCTGCCCGGCATCACCAACCTCGACCGCGCTATAGGCTACGGCACTTCGCAAACCGGCAGAATGCTTCGAGAATTCCTGCACCTTGCCCTGAATATCGACGAGGAAGGAAGGAAAGTTTTCGACGGACTTCTGCCCCACGTCGCCGGAGCACGCATGGGCTCTTTCAACCATCGCTATGCCCAACCGTCCAACCAGTCCTACCCGAGTTTCGGACACCTGTATCCGTTTGCCGATCAGGAGATGGTCGACCCGCTTACACAACAGTCCGACGGGATACTCAAGCGGCTAAATGATCTTAACGCGGTCCCCAAAACCATCTACACCAACAGCTCTGCGGAATACTGGCGTGGTGACTGCTCGCTTATGACTACCGACCCGGCTGGCAAGCAAGACGTTCCCCTCGACCCGAACACTCGCATGTATCACTTCACCGGCACACAGCACGGAGCGGGCTCGATCCCACAGGCACGATCGATGTCTACTGAAGGTGGACAGGGGATGTACAGCTACAACGTGGTCGACTACTCGCCGCTCCAGCGTGCAGCACTGGTAAACCTCGATAGCTGGATCACCGACGGCACTAAGCCACCGCCAAGCACGCACGCACGAATCGACGAAGAAACTGCCGTCCCGAGAGAAACAGTGCTCGACAGCTTCGACCGGCTACCAGACCAACTCACCCCTGACAGGTCGACGCTCTGGGTAATCCGGACTATCGACCTCGGTCCTCGCGGCTCCGAAGGTGTCGGCATATACCCGCCGGTCGAGGGTGAAACCTATCCATGCTTCGTATCGGCAGTCGACTCAGATGGCAACGAACTCGCAGGCGTTCGGCTCCCCGACATCACCCAACCAGTCGCTACTAACGCTGGATGGAATCTTCGAGATCCTGAAACTGGCTCGCCCGACCAACAGGCATTGATGCTCGGTTTCAGTCGCTGGTTCCCCGCTACACGAGAACAACGGGAAGCCAGCAACGACATACGCCCATCAATTGAAGAACGATATGAAAACCGTGATAGCTACGTCAAACTAGTGAAACGCGACACCGAAAAACTCACGCAAAACGGGTTCATTCTCGAACAGGATGTTGATCTGGTTGTTCAAAACGCAACCGACCGCTACGACACCGCGGTCGCCAGAACTTCCAACTGACAGGATCGACGAACTCGGCGCTGTTCTGTCAGAACTCAGTGTCGGG
>CAWVYJ010000074.1:0-7861 GCA_963934365.1 uncultured Dehalococcoidales bacterium
CGACCTCGCTACTCGGCGATGAAGTTCGTATTGTTCACTCTTGCCGGTGGCGCGTTTATGTTGGTTGGAATTCTGGCCATATATGTGACACCTGGTGTCAGCACGTTGGCGATGGTTTCTATTCCCGAATTAGGAATCACCGGTATTCCTGAACTAATGGCTGCCGCCGATCTTGTAGTTCCGGCTGCGCTTATATTTGCGTTCTTCTTCATCGCTTTCGCTGTGAAGTTACCTTTGTGGCCTTTACATAGCTGGCTTCCTGACGCTCATACCGATGCTCCGACTGCTGTGTCGGTAATGCTTGCGGGTGTGCTGTTGAAGATGGCCGGATACGGTCTGCTTCGAATCAACCTTGGTTTCTTCCAAGAGACCAAAGGGTTCACCATTCACGACGTTGCCGGATATATGGCGGTCGTGGCGGCGATTTCAGTGATCTATGGCGGAATTATTACGATTCGCCAAACTGATATGAAACGGCTTATCGCGTATAGTTCGGTAAGTCACATGGGATTCGTGATGTTGGGTGTTGCAGCGGTCGGTTCGTCAGCAGCCGAAACTTCAACTGCCGGTTTGAACGGTGCTGCGTTGCAGATGTTCTCGCACGGTACGATCACGGGTCTGGCGTTCCTCATGGTTGGTCTTTCGTACGACCGAACTCACACACGTCATATTCCTCACCTTGGTGGTCTTTGGAAGAAGATGCCTTTGATTGCGATCTTCTTCTTGATCGCAGGGTTTGGTTCGCTAGGACTTCCGATGCTTTCCGGATTCGTAGCTGAAATAATGATCTTCTTGGGCTCATTCTCGGTATGGCCTTGGGCAACGGGAGTGGCGGCATTCGGTGTTGTGCTAGCAGCCGGTTACACACTTTGGATGGTTCAGCGAGTGTTCTTTGGAGAACGTCCTTCTAGCCCGGGTATCTCTGATGAGGTTTACGACAACCTGACCGACGCCAACTGGGTCGATATGATCCCGGTTATTGCGTTGGCGGCTCCTATTTTTATTGTTGGTATTTGGCCTTCAGTTGTCACAGATATGTTCGATATTGGTATTCAGGCGGTGGTTAGGTAATGACTGCACAGGACTTCTGGGTACTGTCCCCTGAAATAGCCATGGCCGTGTTGGCTTTGGTAGTGATTTCTGTCGACCTCGTCACTCGTAGCATGGCTAAGGTCTCGACTGTCGCATTTGTTGGTCTCGCAGTTCCTGTGATTCTTACACTGAACCTCTGGAACGGATGGTTTGGCGATCCGGCAACTGGACCAGCACTATTCGACACGTTCGAAGCCGATCGCTTCTCATTGTTCTTCAAATTTATTCTGCTTACGGTGACTGCAGGCACAATTCTTGCTTCCGCAAAGTACATTGCCAGCGATCGGATGAAGGACTACGGTGGCGAATTCGTTTCTCTCGTACTTCTTTCTGTTACTGGAATGATGATTCTCGTTTCGGCAACAGAGCTGATTACGATCTACGTAGCGCTCGAACTAACGGCACTGCCTGTGGTTGCCCTTTCAGCAATCCACCGATCGAAACAGGGTGTTGAAGCCGGAACAAAATTCTTTGTACTGTCAGCGATTTCAAGTGCACTTTTGCTTTACGGGTTCGCTTATATCTACGGATTTACCGGAAGTACGAACCTCCATGTGATTATGGAACGGCTCGCCGTTCTACCAACTCAATCCGCGGTTCCGTTTGGTTCATACGCAGTGCTGCTATCGGTCATCATGATCGTCGCTGGCTTCGGATTCAAGATGGCAGTAGTCCCTTGGCAAATGTGGGTGCCTGACGTTTATCAGGGCGCGCCAACTCCTGTCGCAGCATTTCTGTCAGTAGCATCCAAAGCCGCCGCTTTTGCTGTGATCATGCGAATTATGTACGTAGCATTTGGCGATGCGAACCTCATGCAGGACTGGTCGGGACTATTTGCGATTCTGGCAGCTGTGACTATGACGCTCGGTAACACACTGGCGTTATCGCAATCGAATATAAAGCGACTGTTGGGTTATTCGACCATTGCTCAGGCTGGTTACATTCTAGTTGGTCTAGCTTCGGTTCCAGCTAATCAGGTGGGAGCTACATCTGCCGGAGCGGGTCCGCAGGGTGTTATGTACTACCTTGCGGGGTATGCGTTCACGAACCTTGCTGTGTTCTTCGCGGTGATAGCCATCACTTCCCGAACAAACGACGACTCGATCGAAGGACTAAATGGTCTATTGAAGCGATCGCCTCTATTAGCTGGGCTTCTCGTATTTGGATTATTGTCGCTTCTTGGCATGCCGCCAACCGTTGGATTCATGGCAAAGGTCGTAGTCTTCGGTGCGGCGCTCAACGCTAACCTGACTTGGCTTGTAATCATCGGCGTTGTGAACACCGTGATTGCTGCGTACTACTACTTGCGAGTGATTCGAGCGATTGTGTTCGAAGATTCTGTTGACGAATCGAAGTTCAGTGCTGATAAGCCGATTTTGGTTGCTGCTAGTCTGGCTGCGATCGGAGCTGGCGTGTTCGGTATTGCACCATTCCTGATGCTTGATCTTGCCGAAAAGGCACTCTCGATCATTCCGGCGATTATCACGGGTTAGTAGGATTCGGATTTTTTTTGCGGTCGGGGAAATGTCGTAGGGACTGTAGACTGCGATAAGAACCCTATTCAACGCACTGCAATTTACCAATATGGCCAGCTACCACAACATCGGAATCGTTCACAACGGCGAACTCGCTGAAGCAGGCGAACTCGCCCGTAAACTTGCGAACACTTACGCCATTGATAGAAATTGGTGGCTTGCGACTCAGTCTGATCTATATGAGCGTGATGCCGAACTCTCTAAATCAGATTTGATCGTCACTATCGGGGGCGACGGTACTATTCTTCGTGGCGCCCACGCTGCCGCATCTCGTGACATCCCAATTCTGGGTATCAATATGGGCCGAGTTGGCTTCATGAGCGATATCGAGAACAAGGACGCCGTCAATGAAGTTGGTTGGTACTTGGAAGGTAACGCACGAATCGAACATCGGTTCATGCTGAAAGCTGTGATCTCCCGCACCGACGGCGGATCAGAACCTATCCTTGCCTTGAACGACGTCACTCTTGCCCGAGGGGCAGCGTTAAGAGTCATCGAAGTAAGCACGGTTGTTGATGGTGTACATTTGGCGACTTATCGCGGTGATGGCGTCGTTGTTTCAACCGCGACGGGCTCGACGGGTTACAGTCTCGCACTTGGTGGTCCTGTAATGGATCCGACTTCGAAAGATTTTCTAGTAAAACCGATTGCTTCTCACATGAGTCAATTTGGCGGAGCGATTTTGCAGTCATCTTCAATTGTCGAACTCACTGTCGAGGCTTACGATGATGCGACCCTAAACGCCGATGGTTTCATCGATCACACGCTTAGCGCAGGTGAGATGGTGACGATTACTCAGGGTGGTGATTTCGCAGCTTTTTTGCGTCGTAAACCGGCTGCAGATTTCTGGGGAGATTTATCGACCCGGTTAGAGTTGCGAAAAGGTTCCGTTAAAAGTCCACCTCGTCGGCGTATCTAGGCACTGGAAATTCGGTAAAATAACTACGATTTGCGACCCAAACGCCCGAGCACTGTCTCTGTAAACCGCAAGTACGAGGGGAATAGAATCTCTCTACGGGTGGATACTGCACGGTTCGAAGACGGTCCTCAGTTTGATCGCGAGATTGTTGAGCATCCGGGTTCAGTAGTTCTTATTCCCATTACAGATGGTGGCAAGGTCCTACTTATTCGGCAGTATCGACAAGCGGCTGAGCGCTTTCTTTTGGAGGCAGCGGCTGGAACGAGAGAAACAGGTGAGAGCCCGGAGGTAACTGCCCACCGGGAATTGCAGGAAGAGGTCGGATACAAAGCCGGTAAACTAATTTCAATCGGTGGTTCGTGGGTCGCGCCTGGGTACTCAACGGAGTATTCGTACATGTACATTGCGACTGAGCTCGAACTGGCGCCATTGCCCTCGGATGATGGAGAGGACATTGTTGTTGAAGAAGTTGATTTCAAAGACATTCAGCGATTGATTTCATCAGGCGAACTTGAAGATCAGATGTCGATAGCCGCTTTGCTGTCGACTCAGTATGTGTACACAGAACACATCAAGGGCTGAAAAAGAATGATTAAACCAAATAACGAGCGTAGCGCGAGGCAAGTCTATGTATGAGCATGATGTTCTGATCATTGGCGGAGGACTCGCTGGGCTCAGGGCTGCTGTTGAGGTTACGAGTGCAGGTGCTGATGTTGCGGTTATTTCCAAGGTTCACCCGGTACGCAGCCACTCAAACGCTGCTCAGGGTGGAATCAACGCTCCGCTCACCGACCGTGGTGATGAGTGGGAAGGACATGCCTACGACACGATCAAGGGTAGTGACTTTCTAGCTGATCAAGATGCAGTTGAAGTTATGTCGAGCGAAGCTGGTGAGGCTGTGCTCGAACTCGAACGCATGGGAGTTATCTTCAGCCGTGGCGAAGACGGCAAACTTGGCACACGTGCATTTGGTGGGCAGAAAGTAGCTCGAACGTTCTTCGTTGGCGCCATTACTGGATCAGCCATTCTTCACGTCCTCTTTGAGCAGTCGCTCAAGCTAGGGCTCAATGTTTACGAAGAATGGTTCGTTACCAAGCTCATCATTGAAGATGGCGTCTGCCGTGGCGTGGTCGCAATTGACTTGAAATCTGGCGATATACACACGATTAGGGCTAAAGCAGTCATCATGGCAGCCGGTGGTGCAGGTCGTGTTTTTGAGCCTTCCACCAATGCTCTGATCTGTACCGGTGATGGCCTTTCGCTTGCTTACCGTGCAGGTGTTCCGTTGATGGATATGGAAATGATCCAGTACCACCCAACGACACTCGCTCGAACCGGCATTCTAATGTCGGAGGCAGCTCGTGGTGAGGGTGCGTACCTTCTCAACGCTTCCGGCGAACGGTTCATGGAAAAGACAGCTCCCGACTATATGGAACTTGCTTCACGAGACGTTGTTTCTCGTGCAGAGCAGACCGAGATCGACGAAGGCAGAGGAATCGACGGAAACGTTCTTCTCGACCTGCGTCACTTGGGTCGATCCTACATCGAGGCGAAACTCGGATACCTCCAAGAGGTGTCGGTAGAGTTCTTAGGCATTGATATGGCAGAACAGCCGGTGCCAGTTCAGCCTGGAATGCACTACATAATGGGTGGTATCAAGACCGATGTGAACGGTGCGACAAACGTTCCTGGTCTTTACGCAGCTGGTGAATGTGCAAACGTTAGTGTTCATGGTGCGAACCGGTTGGGTGCTAACTCGCTGCTCGACACGGTTGTATTTGGTCGACGATCGGGCGTTCACGCTGTTGAGTACATCAAGGGTGTTGGTGCTCACTCAAAGACTGAAGCGGACCTCTTAAGCGAAAAGGCTCGATTACAGGCGTTGCTTGACCGACCGAAGGGCGAGCGAGTCGCAACCATCCGAGATGACATGGCTCGTGGTATGACGAAAGGCATCGGAGTGTTCCGTGACCAGACGTCGATGGAAGGCGCTCTCGCTAATCTAAAGAACGTGAAGTCACGAATGGGTGGCTTCTCGATCGAAAACAAGGGCAAGGTATTCAATACTGACCTGATGTTTGGTCTGGAGCTTGAGTTCATGATCGATTGTGCCGACGCAGTTGTTGCCGGGGCTCTAACTCGTAAAGAGAGTCGTGGTGCGCACTTCCGAACCGACATCACTGAGCGTGATGACGAAAATTGGCTCAAACACACCCTCATGTATCAAGATGATGAAGCCGATAACGGTGTTCGTGTTGAAACTTCTGATGTGAAGATCACGCAGTGGGAACCAGTAAAGAGGGTCTACTAAATGGCTGAGACTAAGCAAGAGACGATGCACGTCAAACTGAAGGTAAAGCGATACGATCCCGCCGATTCAGGTGGTAAGACCTGGTGGCAGGAATATGAAGTTGACATCCATCCGGATTCAACGGTTTTGGACTCTCTAATTGAGGTCCGAGAGCAGAACGATGGAACTCTGGCAATGCGTTGCGCGTGCCGGGCTTCGATCTGTGGGTCTTGCGGTATGAAGGTGAACGGAAGTGCCAAACTTGTTTGTAAGACTCGAGTCGTTGATATTGCGCCAAATGGCGAGCAGATGACAATCGAGCCGATGGGCAACCATCACGTAGTGAAAGACCTCGTGATTTCGCTCGATACTTTCTTCTCGCAGATCAAACGAGTTGAGCCGTTCCTGCAACCTGATCATGTGCCTGCGCAAGGTGAGTACATCGCATCGAACTCGTCGATGGAAAATCTTCTCACTTCGATGAACTGCATCATGTGCGGTTGCTGTGTATCTGACTGTACGGTGCTTGAAGTCGACGCTAATTTCATCGGACCTGCTGCGCTTGCGAAAGCATGGCGCTTCACGGAAGACCCTCGTGACGGTAAACGTGATGAGCGTCTGAAGATGCTCAACGACGAAGATGGCGGAATGTGGGACTGCACACGCTGCATGAAGTGTGTCGATGTTTGCCCTAAAGGTGTTGCGCCTATGGACAGAATTATGGAGTTGCGTGAGGCTGCAATCGAAGCAGGTAACACGAATACCCCAGGATATCACCACACCGAATCGTTCTATAACTCTGTAAAAAAGAATGGACGCTTAGACGAAACTCGTCTGGCGATTG
This sequence comes from uncultured Dehalococcoidales bacterium, assembly GCA_963934365.1. Lineage (GTDB taxonomy): Bacteria > Chloroflexota > Dehalococcoidia > Lucifugimonadales > Lucifugimonadaceae > Lucifugimonas. Next base: position 6,681 of record CAWVYJ010000074.1, read on the forward strand.
ATTCTGCGGGTTGGACAAACCTTCCGCGATTGCTCGATCTCGCTCCTATTGGGATCGCTGCGATGCGCAAGGGTAAGTTGCCACCGTTGATGCCGCACAAATCTGAAGACAATCAAAAAGTGAAAGACCTCTACAAGAGCGTGGAGGATGAATCCTAATGAAGTACGCTTTTTATCCTGGATGTGTCGCCCGAGGTGGCGCTCCCGAACTGTACGATTCTGCACTCGCCGTTATGGATAGGCTCGGAATTGAGCATGTTGAACTGACAAAGGCAGCTTGTACTGGTGCAGGTGTATTGCAGGAAAAGAACCTCAAGATGGGTGACATCTTGAACGTTCGAACCTTCGCTATGGCCGAGCAGATGGGTCTGCCGATTATGGTTCTGTGCTCAACTTGCCAAGGTGTGATGAGTCAGGCCAATCACCGTGTGAAGAAGGACCCTGAGTATCTTACGGAGGTGAACAAGCACCTCGCAGCAGAGGGACTTGAGTACAAAGGCACAACATCCGTGAAGCACCTTTTGTGGGCTTTGATAGAGGACATTGGTCTTGAGAAGCTCAAAGAGACGTTCACTCGCGAGCTCACTGGAATGAACATGGCTCCGTTTTACGGTTGCTACATGGTTCGACCCACTGATGCGCTTGAGTTCAAGGCGAATCCAACTCGTGAGACTTCTCTCGAAGATTTGATTGAATCTGTTGGTGGAAATGTGACTGACTTTGCTGGCAAGACTGCTTGCTGCGGATTCCCGATTCTATTCATCAATCAGGCGAACTCGATGAAGATGGTTGCGAATCACACTGGTACTGCGAAGGATCTTGGCGCCGACGCTATGGTCACTCCGTGCCCGCTGTGTCACTTGAACCTCGACGGCTACCAGCCTAAGGCTCGCAAACAGGTTCGTGGCGATAAGGCAGATTTGCCGGTTATTCACGTTCCTCAGTTGATTGGCTTGGCGATGGGCATGAGCGAGAAGACTCTGGGTCTTCAGAAGCACATCGTTTCGACCAAGGAAATCGTTCGAAAAGCAGAGGCTTTACCCACGAGGGTTTAGTTCTTCGCTTTGATAGAAATATGAACAAACCCGAAGAGAAATCTTCGGGTTTGTTCGTTTGTTATGTAGTTAGTTCGTGTCTCCACCGTAGCGAAGCGAAGTGGAGGTCTCTTCCTCACACGTTTTA
>CAWVYJ010000075.1:0-7738 GCA_963934365.1 uncultured Dehalococcoidales bacterium
AACGCGGAAATATGCCCAAAATGTGGCGTCCGCCAGATGCCTGTCCCAGAAAATATAAACGCTAGTCCTAAGTCATTTGTTGCTGCACTGATTCTTGTTGTGCTGCTCGGCGGATTAGGTGTTCATAGGTTCTATGTCGGAAAACCTGGTACAGGTATTCTCATAATTTTGACACTTGGTGGATTTTTAGGCATTTGGCCTTTAATTGATCTGATATTGATCGCTACTGGTAACTTCAAGGACAGTAATGGATTGAAAATCAAACCTTAGAAATCTGATAAGCAGTCAAAATAAACTTGGCTCAATGTAAAACTACTGCACTCGGCACTGAAGTAACTCCATATGATGTTGCCTGTGCTGCCTTGTATGTAACGAGTGACGAATCACGATGGATGACTTGATCTGTTGTGACAGTTGACTGAGGATCGTCGATATTATCTCGGACCGCGTACAGGGATGAAGAAATGTGTTAATCGGTTTGTGGTTGTGCCGAATTTCTGTTCAAGTTTGGATTGGCACGGCGAGTTATTGAATTCTTTGTTGGAGATTGATCTATATGACTAAACTGCGGAGACGGCTTGAGGGGAAAGTGGCGATTGTCACAGGGGCCGGAACCCGTGGTGCAGGGATTGGCAATGGCAGAGCGACGGCTACTTTGTTTGCTAGGGAGGGTGCGGCGGTTGTGCTTGTAGATGTTGAGTTGGTACATGCTGAAGAGACGCATGCTGCCATCATCGATGAAGGCGGAATTGCTTCAGTTTTTCAGGCTGATGTCACAAGCGACGAGCAGTGTAAAGAACTTGTTGACTTCACGACGACTGAATACAGGCGACTGGATATATTGGACAACAACGTGGGTAATTCTCATCGGGCGACTGTGACTGAGATAGATCCTGTTGATTGGGATTCGATCATGGAATTGAATGTTAAAAGCATGATGCTTACTTCTCGCTATGCCATTCCTGTAATGAAACAACAAGGCGGTGGGTCGATTATTAACATCGCTTCGATCGCCAGTTTGAGAGCTTCGAAATCGACCGTCTACACAGCTTCTAAGGCCGCAGTGATTGGCCTGACGAAATCAATGGCTGGAGATCATGGACGAGAAGGCATTCGAGTTAACGCGATATCACCTGGACCAGTTTTTACACCTATGGTAGCTTGGCGATTATCGGACGAAATGCGGGCGCACCGTAGTAAAACTACTGCACTCGGCACTGAAGGGACTCCGTGGGATGTTGCTTGGGCTGCTGTGTATTTAGCGAGCGACGAATCACGATGGGTGACTGGATCTGTTGTGACAGTTGACGGGGGATCGTCGATATTATCTCGGCACGCGTACACGGATGAAGAAATGTGTTAAGCGTTCGGTGGTTGTACCGAATTTTGTTTCAACTGTAATTGACACTGTTCCTCTTAATGCTTCGGCAGTTTCTCTTCTTTGAGTTGGCTCATACGAAGTGAATAAACCTCATATCATCGACAGATATCTTCTGCAATGTAATCGGCTGCGAGATTACCACTGCGAACTGCGGATTCCATAGTCGATGGCCAGCCGGTATCGGTCCAGTCGCCGGCGAGGTAGAAGCCGGGTAGGGGTGTTCGCTGAGAGAGACGTTGTTTGCGGGAATTGGGGGCAACCTGGAATGTGGCTTCTATCATTTTGACGACGGCAAATTTTTCGACGTTGGCGTCTTTCGCTGCTGGAAAGGTATTTGTCATCTCTTTGGTGAAGATTTCGCGTAGCTGCTTTTTAGATTTATCTTGCCATTTCCATGCCCCACTTAAAGAGATGACGATGTGTTGACCTTTTTCGTTTCGAGATTTTAGATCTGTGTCGTTGAAGACCCATTGGAGGGGGGAATTGATAGTTGCGACGAACTTATCGGTCATTACCGGCCGGTCGTACCAGATGTGGATTGCGACGATTGGCGCGGTTCGGACTGATTCGGCTGGTGTGAAGAAATCTTTTTTTCTACTTGATTCATTGGGAAGGAGCGGGGTCATTGCGGATGCGGGAACTGCCGATACGACTGCTTCACCTTCTATAAGTTGGTACTTGGCGGTACGAATGCCTGAGATTCTTCCTTTGGATATTTCGAGGGATTGCACGTCGATGCCTGTGCGAATCTCACCGCCGTGACCTTCTATGAACTTTTTGGCGTTTTCGCCAACGAGGGTCGATAGCCCAGATAACGGGATGCCCATTGCGGGATTATTGGCGGATCCGAGCAGAGCCACTTTGAACAATTCGATTCCGGTGTGGGCACTAACGGATTCGATGTTGTCGTTTAGTGACGGGAGGATGATTAGATTCCAAAAGTTTTCAATCGTCTCGTTGGTTTGGGCGTGATCCCGAAGCCAATCGTCGAATGAGAATCGATCATGTGTAGATGTCGGGCCAAGGCGTGTCGTCTTGATGTGGAGAAGTGCCCAAAGAATCCTGAGCTTCCCGATCAACCCTACGTGCTTGTAGCCGAACAGTGCAGAAAGATTTGCAAGCGGCCCGGGAAGTTTTCTGGCTTTTAGCCATCCGATTTTGCCGTGTTTTAATACGGGGAATCCGATTCGTTTTTCTAGTCGAACTTGGTTGGATGCTCCAATGTCGGAAATGTACTGCTGGAACTGGTTGCAGGCGCCGATGAACACGTGCTGGCCGTTGTCGATCTCAGTCCCGGTATCACTATCAGTGAACGAGTATGCTCGGCCGCCTAGAAACGGTCGTTTCTCAAGCACGATTGGCTTGATGCCGATCTGAATGAGGCGCACGGCGGTTGCGAGTCCTGCGATTCCACCACCAATGATGAGTACTGTGTGATTTGGCAGCGTTTGCATTGGCTAAACGAACCTGATTCCACGGCTACGTAACCAAATGGCGGACATCAGTTTGAATTTCTGGAATATGCTGAGGCTGGCGCGGTGATTCAACGTGTCATAGCCGTTTTTCTCGATTCGATCGAGAAGTATTTCGTAGACGTGAGTCATGGTCTCTGGGCACTTGCGAGATTGCTCGTCGAGAAGAGGGAATAGTCGGACGCCTGATTCCAGGTATTTTCTTGCACGAGCGACCTGAAATTTCATGAATCGAATGAATTCGGGTGAGACTCTTTTGCTTCGGAGATCGTCGACCGTTACGCCGTATTCAGCAAGTTCTTCAGCGGGCAAATATACACGGCCGATGTCAAGATCTTCGATGATGTCCCGAAGGATGTTCGTTAGTTGAAGTGCGATTCCCAGATCGATGGCGTAATCGACTGCTTTTGGGTCGTCATATCCGAAGACTTCGATTAGGGCTAATCCGGTCGCACTTGCTACTCGTTTGCAGTACTTAACAAGATCGTCCCATGTCTCATAAGTCGTGCCGTCGAGGTCCATTCGGCAGCCTTCGACCACATCCAAAAGATGCTGTTGATCTATCGGATATTTGTGGAGCGTGTCGCCGAGTGCTCGCCATAGTTCAGTTGATGCTTCAGTAATTTTTAGTGCATCGCCATTGGTCGAATAATCGCCTGCGTAGGCGGATGAAAGGTGCGTTTGCAATGAGTCGAGTGCCTCGCCGGTTCGGTCGCCATAGTCACCATCGTCAACGATGTCGTCAGCGAGTCGGCAGAATGAGTATCCGGCGTACACGGCCTGCCGCTTTTCGCTAGGTAGTGTGATGAAGGCGTAATAGAAATTCGAGGATGCTGCCTTGGTAGAAGCTGTTACGGCTTCATATGCATCGACAATTTGCTGGTCGGTGGCTGGGGCAGTAATTTCAGGCATCTTGCTTTGCATCGCTTGCAGTATGCCTTGTTGCTGACTCGAAGGCGTTCTTAGGTATGATGCTGATTCCGAGCTTTGAGCGGAGCCATGTGGAGGCGAAAATTTTGGCTTTGCTTAGCTTGGATAATCGAGGGCGTGCGGCGAGCACGTTGTAGTTCTGACGTTCGATGGCTTTCAGAATTTCTAGCCCGCCGCGAGCGAAAAGCGCGAAGTCGGAACGGAGGGTCCTGTCGAGATGGTTGGCTAGGGAGAAGCCGTCGATGAATAGCTGGCGTGCCCGGTCCACTTCAAACTTCATTAGGTTTTGAAAATTAATGTCGTACTTACGGTCTGTGATTTGCTGTTCAGATACGCCGAATCGATCGAGATCTTCTAGGGGAATGTAGATTCGACCAATTTCGATATCGATGCTTACGTCTTGCCAGAAATTTGATAGTTGTAGGCCAGTGCAAGTTTTGTCGGATAGCTCGTGAAGTTTTGGGTCGCGCATGCCGCTGAGGAACAGGACTAGATGACCGACGGGGTTTGCTGAGTAGGTGCAGTATTCCAGTACATCTTTGTACGTTTGGTGGCGGGTAATTGTCTGGTCACGTCGATTCGCTTCGATGAGTCGCTTGAAGGGTTCTGATGGGATATCGAATATACGGATCGTCTCAGCGAGGGCTACGAAGTACGGGTGGGCTGACTGGGATGGAGGTGTGTCCGCGTAGCAAGCGTCGAGTTCGTTTTCCCATTGATCAAGTAATGCAAATCGATCGCCGTTGGCTTCGTCACCAAGATCATCTACACCTCGGGAGAAGGCGTATATCGAGTAGAAGTGCTTACGAAGATTCTTCGGCAGTAGGCGTGATCCGACGCTGAAATTCTCGTAGTGAGTCTTAGCTAGGTTTTCGCAGGCGGCGAATGTGGCTTGGAGATAGTCGGGCGAGTCGGAGCTGACTTCCATGTTCGGAACCGGAAGCTCAACAGCCGATGTAGCTGACTGAGTCATAGGCGAATGTCTCGACGCCGAGTTAGTATCGATGTGGAAGCTAGAGGCCCATTACCTGAACGGCTACTTGCCTAGGCTTTGGCTCATCAAGTTCGACGAGGAATACACGTTGGAATTCCCCGAGTAGCGGGTTTCCATCGATGATTGGAACGATTTCAGATGTGCCAAGGATCATGTGCTGGCAGTGTGCGTGTCCGTTAGGGCATTCGTTGGGTCGCATACTTACGGTGCGAAGTTCAAAATCATTGTGACCGTAGTAGGCGTCTTTTGGTGCGGTTCTTTCGAGGAAGTGCTCCATGTCTTTCAATAGAAGGGGCTCGTTCTCGTTGATCATTACCGAGAAAGTGGTGTGGGTACTGAATATCGATACTTGACCATTTTTCACGCCAGACTCGGAAACGAGTTGGCGAACAGTGTCGGTAAAGTCGATTAGCTCGGGAGCGTCGGTCGATTCGACTTCGACGATCTTGCTAAATACCTTGTATTCGGTGCCAGTAGTCAGACCACCTGGCGAGGTGCCATTCAACACGCTGATTCGTCCTGCTTCTATAGCAGTCAACGCACGTGCCTTATCCGAATGCAAACTTATTTCCCCCCCTCGGGCAAAAAAAACTTAGTGAAACAGCCTTCTGACAGCCCCACCGAGGATACGCGTTACAAATTCATCGAATATCCGCATTAGAGCGGATATGAGGCGATTGTAGTTACGGTCACTAACATGTTACTTCAACAAATGCTCGTAAGCATCTGTGAATTTCATGGATAATTACCCTTATTTCCACCGATTTATGGTGCTTTTATAGGCATCACAATCGGTGAATCAGTATATCTATTCACCGAACTTGCCTACTCATATTACGGTTGAATTTCAGGCATAGATTGTTATTTTTTTGCCAGTTAGAGGCGGAAGCAACTCGAATCAGAGGATGTTGATTACTCTGACGCTGCTGTTTGTTGGGCTTTGGTTAGCGCTGTGTATGCTTTTATGAATGCTTTTATGAACATGTTTAGTGAGGTGTTGGCGCGGGTGGCCGATCTGCCGAGGCGCATCAGTGCAGGGAGATCTTGCGGGGTGTTGGAGACGTGTTTGATGTAAGCCATATTCCCACGTCCGTTCGGCCCGGAGCTCATTCTGTCGAGTACTGTAGGGGAGTTGAAATCACGATCATCGAGCACGCTACAAACGACTGCCCAGGGTATGTGGGCCGCGCTAGCCATTGCGGCGATTGCGTGCGCTACTGTATCGGCAGCTGTTGCATTGGGGGCTTCACCAAGCCATTTTTTCGCACCTGAGGTGGTCGCCACTTTTGCGATGGTTACGATTGTGCCGTGATGAAAATCTAGTCCAGATATTTCAACGGCAGTTCTGGATGCCAGCAGCATCGTTCTATCTGGTCTTAATGAGTTCATGTCGTCGACAATCGACCATTCCAAAGGAGAACCGGGCAGATCGATCACTCGAGCTGCGATTACGATATCGCCGGACCGAGCGTAGTTTTTTGTCGCCGCACAGAAGCCAAACGAGACTATTGCTTCTGGAGAGAATTTTTCTATTGCCCACTTGGTGGCTCGGGCGGCTCGTTCAGATCCTGAGCCTGAGAGGACTATTGTTGGATACTCTTCTGATTCAGGCCGATATGCGACGAAGTCTTCAGGTGCTTCGATGGCCGTGTACTTACCGGAGCGTATGATTCCGGCTGCTTCACGACGTATAGATCCGATTGCGACGATCATAAGAGGTTTAAATATTGTCCGAGATGGCTAGCTGGATCTAGGATTCCCGTATTAAAAGGAATTCCCCAAGTTCGGTGAATTCGTCGGCGGTGGTCTCTGATAGTTCGAGTGACTCTATCATTCGTTGGCAGTCTAGCCACCGATCTTCCGCCATCGATTGGCAGTAGTCTTGGGTGCCTAGGTTCTCCATTTCTTCCAGCACTATGTGAACATCTTTTTGTTCAAGCTCTCCCTCTGTAAGGAAGATTTTTTTGAGCCGTTCGCCTGCGGCTCCGGTGGATGCGCTGAGTGCGTGGACTGCGGGCAGGGCTTTCTTTTTCCGTTTGATATCGGCGCCAACTGGCTTACCGGTTTCGACTCCGCCCCAAACGCCTAGTAGGTCGTCTCTAATCTGAAATATTCGGCCGAGATCGTAACCAATCTCTTTTAGTGCGGTAGCTTTCTTTCTGTCGGGTCCTGAATCTGGAGCGACGAGGCTGCCGAGATAGATGGATGCCTCGATTAGTGCGCCGGTTTTGCGTTCGATCATATCGAGGTATTGGTCGACACTAACTGATTCTTCAGATTCAAACGAAATATCGAGGTACTGCCCTTCCATCATTTTTAGGTAATGACTGGTTAGTTCGGCTTCAGCTTCTAAGGCCACCGCGTCATCGACGCCAGCAGCACGTAGTTTCCAGGCTGCCGCATCGGCGATTTTAAGCATTGCATTGCCTGAGACGATTGCAGCAGGTTCGCCCCACACTGCCCAAACAGTCGGACGGTGGTGACGCACTCGATCCATATCTTCAAGATCATCATGAATCAGCGAGAAGTTGTGCACGTATTCTAGTGCGACGGCTATCGGCATTGCGCGGTCAAGGTCGCCACCCACTGCGTCGGCTGCCAGCAATGCTAGCGTGGGACGCATGCGTTTGCCCCCGGATGAGTTTGAGTCCGAACCATCGATCTCTTGCCAGCCCATGTAGTAGCGGTGGATATCGTAAATATCTGGTTCGAGTCCCACCAGTTCAGCGCGGAGGGCTTCATCAATTCGAGATTGATAGCGTGAGAAAAATGCCGGCAGTGCGGGGGAGATTTTCTCTGAGGCTGGAGATTGGCCGAGGCCAGAGCTATTTTCGGGTGGAGTCGAGTTCAAGAAATGTTCACGAGTACGGATTTATCGAAGTGTTTAGGTTATCGCTTCACCGGGTATGTGGCGAGTGGGGGTTCGTTGGTTTGATATTTGATTAATGAAAAGAACCATCA
>CAWVYJ010000076.1:0-7405 GCA_963934365.1 uncultured Dehalococcoidales bacterium
AGAGCTGTATCATCTTGCCGCTGATCTGGCAGGACTAACTGATAAACCGCCTTGTGTGACGAAATATTATTACTCAACACTTGGCACATCCTTATAGAGCACCGTCGATGATCATGTCGATCACCGCTGGCTTGCCAGAGTCTATTGCTGAATTCACAGCTGAATCGATATCGGCAGGGTCTTCGACTCGAATACTTTGCATTCCGTACGCTTGAGCCTGTGCAGCGAAGTCGATCGGGTTTGGGAAGTCCATGGCAAAATACGAATCAGGTTGTTCCAATTCGTTTAGACGGTGATAGTGATTCATATTCACCTTTAACACCCGGTACGAAGCGTTGTTGCAAATAACGAATACGGCGGGAATTTCGGAATTCACCGCCGTCCACAACGCTTGGACAGTCATAATCGCACTGCCATCTCCAATTACGCCGACTGCCGGTCGGTCGGGGCTACCGAGCTTCACACCCATTACGGCGCCCATACCCCAGCCGATAGCCTGTCCACGACAACCGTAGTAGGTTCCTTGATCCGAAGGCGACAGTGCATCGAAAATATGACCACCGGTGCTTACTGAATCATTGAACACTGCTGCATTGTCGGGGAGTGCCTTCGCAAGGTGGTCAGCCATCATGGCTGGCGACATTGGTCGACCCTTAGCTGTCATACCCGCCAACTGCTTGAACGCCTCGATCCGTGCGGCGCTTTCTGCTGCTGCTTCTTGCTTTCGACCTGCCGCTGCTTCTGACTGTGAGCCGTTGAAGCTAACTTGAAGCGCTTCTGCTAGTTGACTAAGTGCCTTACCTGGCGATGCGAGAATACCGAGATCGGTCGGTTCGGATTTTCCGATTGCACCCGAATTGATATCGATGTGAACTAACTTTGAGTTGGCTGCTACGAACTGGCCTGGCTGATAAAAGAAATCCTCAAATACAGGGCAGCCGACCGCTACAACAACATCGGCTGCTTTAACCGCTGATACAGATTCGATAGTTCGCATATTCAAATTGCCCTGCCACAGAGGGTGGTCAGCAGGGAAGTTGATTTCGTTCGATCCGTGTCCGTAAGCTCTCATTCCCCCTGCTTCAGCCACTGCAACTGCTGCCGCTGTGCCGTTGGTATCAGAAACGCGATCACCAACGATAAGGATGGGGCGATTTGCTCCAGCTATCAGTCCGCAGATCTGGTCAATAAGTTCGGGGTCGGCTGATGGCGAAATGTCTACCGGGGCGGAAGGAATCAGATCCATTTCAGCGACATCGTCAAACGCGTTTGCCGACATAGCGACGAAGGTAGGTCCAGTCGGAGCCGTTCGTGCTTCCTGAAAAGCGCGGCGTATCACTGAAGGAACTTGCTCGGCGTGGGTAATCTCAGTACTCCACTTAGAATACGGCCGTGCCATATCGGCAAGGTCTGATCGACCCGGAGCGAGCTTCCTGATGTCCTTATTACCGGCGGTCATAACCATTGGGGTTCCGCCGTAGAGCTGATCGATCATTAATGACAAGCCGTTGGACATTCCGTTGTCTATGTGAAGGCTTACAAGCGGCACTTTGCCGGTTGAACGGGCATAACCCTCTGCTAATCCAACAGCTACACCTTCTTGTAGCACTAGCACATATTCGATCGATGGATATTGATCCATCACTGCCATCATCGGTGCTTCACTCGTGCCTGGGTTACCGAACATATATTCGATACCTTCCGCTTCGAACATTTTGAGAAGTGCGTGCTTTCCTGCTATGCGTACCAAAACCTTAGTTCCTTATCGTTTTCACTAGTTGTTTACTTTTTGCGCTTTGGCTCTATTTGCCTAAAGCACCGTCAATCAATATTTTTTTGAACTGCTAGCCAATAATTTCGACCTCGTCATACTGAATATTCAACGGATTAATCCACATTTTTCTTGCCAGAACTCGGTAGTCGACCAACACGTATACGCGTGGGGCTGCGACCTTCATCCGATCGGCGTTTTTTGTGTAGCCGGCCTCTTTACAGTTTTCGGTGAACGTTACCACTGCGTGCGGGATGTAGTGGTCATAATCTTGTTCGACATTGACAATTATTCTGGGAATTTCTGCAATCTGATCAACGGCGAAACTGATCTTTGCCCTGTAGTTGTTGGTTCCACCAGCGTTGATGAACGGAATGACTCCAAGGTCATAGATTATCGATAAACCACTGCGATTTTTAGATGAGCGCAGCCCGTTTTGTGCCAACAAAAAATCAGTCTAGACCTGCAATGCCGGGTTTGGGACTACCAATTGTTGTGGAAGTCACTTCGTCGTCCGCAGGGTTTATTTCCATCTCAGGCCAATTTGGTATCAACTGCTTTTTGGTGTTTTCGAGAAGAAGAATTGCGATCGACCCAACAAGACTGAATACTGCTGATAGAACAATCGCCCATGTATACGTACCTGTGATGTCGAAAACCATGCCGGGGATGACACCGCCGAGAGCCATCCCGAGCCCGGCACCGAGCAGTTGCCATCCGTAGGTTGTGCCCATGGGAGTGTGACCGAAGTATTTTCGGATTAGCACTGGGAACGCTGTGCCTTCACCTCCGTAAGGAATCGCCCAAACCACAGCGAAAATGTAGAAATCAAGTGTCGTATTGGCTGTGAGTAGAAGGAATACGCCGACGCCCTGCCCGAAGAACGAAACGAACATAACTATTTTCGGACTCATGCGTTCGGCCAAAACGGGGGCGCCAAATCGAGTCGCAACACTCACTATCGAAATAGTCGTCAGTACGCCCGCAGCCGTCAGAGGTCCAAGCCCTTTCGAAATGCCTAGCGGTATGATCCCCACCAGTATTACGGCGTGCCCAACGCACCCAAGGAAGTGGATATTGATCAAATTCCAGAAGGCGTTCGTCTTGTACACAAACCCCTGAAATTCTTTCTGGGTTGAAACGAATATGTTGCCGCTAGTCATTAATGGATTATCGGTTTCTTGCGTACCGTAAGCGACCTTGCCTGCGTCTTCCGGGGTGTTCTTGAAGAAGAACAATATGAATATCAGGATGCCGGTGCCGGTCACTCCAACGACTATAAAAGCCTGGCTCCAGCCTACGTTTTCGAAAAGCACCGCCAATACTTGAACGACAAGTGCGGGACCTAAGCTCCATGACACCATCATGATTCCTGTACCAAGACCGAGATGGCGTCTAAACCACGATGCGACGGCAGGTACTACTGGTACTAGAAGGAATGCTTGAGAAACACCAAAAACGATGCCGTAGGCGACGTATAACTCCCAGATATCTTGAGTCTGTGAAGTCCACATCATTCCAATGAAGAAAAGTACCGTACCCGCCATCATCGTGCGGCGTGCTCCGAACCGGTTGCCCAAATATCCGGCCATTGGGGAAGCCAGAGCTGTAACAATCGACATGAGGGCGTAGGCGAGTCCGATCGAACCGGGAGTCCAACCAAACGCTTCTACAAGTGGATCAACGAGTACTCCAAATGCCATGCGAATTGCAGCGCCGACCATTTGAACAACGCCCGCGATAGCGACGATCACCCATGCGTAGTGAGAGATTGTGTGTTCTTCAAGCCCGAAGCGTCTATCTAACCAAAGTGCAGCGTTTCGCATGGATTCCTATTAGTGAAGCGGGCAGGCGAGTACCAGTCCGTCTTCCCACCATTCGCCCTCTACTTGGCTTTCGTAAATACCGGCTGCCAGCGCACGATTTTCAATGCGGTCAGACGATGCCCAAGCGCCAAAATAAATCAATACGGCAAGCGTGCCAATGACCGACGACATCAGTAATCCGAAACCGACAATTGGACGACGTTTTATCTCGAATCCGTCCAAGTTTGGTGGCGTGATTTCGACTATGTGATCGGTCACTGCTGATTTCATCGCAAAATCATACGCCGTACCAGTACGTTTTGTTTCAAGAAAGAGTCGCTACTTTGTGCGCAGTAATCCACTCTTCGTCGAGCTCGATTCCTAGACCGGGTCCTGTTGGGGCGTCGAGATTTCCGTTCTTGTTTATCTTCAGTTGTTCTTTCACTCCCCACTGGTGAACTTCCTTAGGGAGCCAGTATTCGAAATAAGTGCAGTTCATCGATGACATGATTACGTGGAGATTCGCTGCGTTCAGAGCTGAATTACCTGCTAGTCCAACTTCGCAAATCTTGTGGAATCCTTCTACCATCGACATCTGTTTCTTGAGGCCAGTGATTCCGATCTTACGGACCGTTCCACGTATCAACCGGGTGGTGCTGTTCTGAAGAAAGCTTGCTGCTTCATGGAACAAGAAGCCTGTCGTGTCGCTCATGTTCAACGGGGTGTCTAGCCGATTCGATAGCTCGGTGATCGACTCGATGTCGTTTGCTGGAATCGGATCTTCGTACCAAAAGTAGTCATTCTCATCGAGCGCTTGTCCAACGTACAGAGCTTCTCTGAAGGAGTAGCCATGGTTGCGGTCGAGCATCAGCGTCATTTCTTCACCGACAGCTTCTCTCACCTTCGCTGCAGCGATTGCGGCCTGCTTGTAATGTAGAGGTCCCGGGTGAATCTTGTACGCTCTATATCCTTCATCCTTCAACTGAAGAGCCTCATCGATGAACCCTTCAACAGTTCCATGCCGGGGTGGGTATGTGGCGTAGAGAGGAACTTCGTTACGGGCAGTGCCGAGCAGTTTGTGAATTGGCTGACCCGCCGACTTGCCTTCGACATCCCACAGTGCAACGTCGAGAGGAGCCCATACTGGTTCGATTGACGAACCGTGGCCAACTATCACCGGCAGTTGATTCCACAGCCACTCTCTATCCGACGGTTCTCGACCCATCATCGCCGGTTTTAGGATTTTGATGATCGATTCCATCCGCTGCGACGAATCTGCGCCCTGATCGCCTACAAACGCATTACCTTCGATACCAGCATCGGTTTTAACCCTGAGTACACCTTGGGTAGTCGTTCCGCCTAGATCACTTCTCTCGTCTTGAACCCGCACCGATACGGTGTTTCGTTTGATCACATCAATGGTTATGTCGGTGATTTTCATATTTTTACCAATATTCCCAGAATCAATTAATTTGCCTGCGTGATCGAAGAATGAGATCAGGTGAGAGTACTTTTACGTGTCGTGAGATAGTCCAAGGTGGATGGTATACGTGACGTTCCATAGGATGCAGAAGCGTTGACGCAACAGGTACGACATCAGCCCGAAGCTATTTATTCGGTGCTATCTCTGTAACTTCGCGAAAAGCCCCCACATTTATGCGAAGGCTTCTCTAGTTTGATTTACGTTTAGAGCGGGAGCTAAAGATCGAACCAGTGACTCTTTGCAAGAGAATCAAGTGTTCAATCTGTTTGTGCAAATCGTGAAGACTGTACAGGTAACGGCAGCACACCAAGAATTAGGATAACAGCAATGATTCTGAGAGCTCAAACCACTCCCATATAGCTTGTTGTAGAAGTAATCTATCGACACCTATTCTTAGGTGTCGATTTATTTAAGCTTGACTTGGAGGCTCTGTTGGCTAGAGGTAACGATCTGTCTGCATTGGAATCACAAATCTCTGAACTCGCTTCAGCGTCCATGGCTGAAGACCGAGTACCCGGACTCTCAATCGGAATCGTCCGTGGCGATTCCCTCGCCAGTTACTACTCTTTCGGTTCGCAAACAGTAGGCGAAGACAAGCCTCCAACTGCGCAAACAATCTCTCGGATCGCTTCGATAACGAAGACGTTCACAGGTACTGCGATATTGCAATTGCGAGATTTGGGGCAACTTGAACTCGACGACCCGTTGCTCGTTCATATGCCTGATTTCACTATCGCCAATGCGCTTCGAGGAACACTAGAAGGTGTGACTTTGCGCAGGTTGATGACTCACTACTCAGGTTTGCGCACCGAACATCCGCTTACCGACTGGAATGCTCCATCGTTCCCAACAGGTGAAGAGCTGCTCGACAATCTCTCCGATATTGACGTCGTCATTCCGCAGGATAGTCAATGGAAGTACTCGAACCTAGCGGTTGGACTTCTTGGGCATGTCATCGAGCAAATCAGTGGACTGCCGTACGAGCAGTACATTTACGAAGAAATCACAGGCCCGCTCGGTCTAAAAAATACTCGATTCGATTTGGATTCTGATCAAGCTGAATTGAAAGCCAGCGGATACAGTCATCCTCTTCCGGGTGAATCTGATCTTCGCAACGCTTCTTATGCGTCGCTACGAGGTATATCTGCGGCAGGCCAGCTTCATTCAAATGTTGAAGATCTCGCCAAGTGGATGTCGTTCCAGTTCTCGTCTGGTCGTAAAACTCATTCGTCTAAAGTGCTATCGGCTTCAACGCTCGCTGAAATGCACCGTGCGGTCTATCTCTCGAACGACTGGTCGAGCGGTCAGGCGATTTCGTGGCGCATGAATCGACGTGAAGATCTGGTTCTTCATAATCATGGCGGTGGCATTCAGGGCTACGCATCAAACATGGTGTTTAGTATTCCTGCTCAGACAGGCGTAGTCGTGCTGGCGAATATCTGGCCAGCACCAACTCCGTACGTTATTGCCGAAGACATAGCTGAACTCGTGATTCGAGAATTGGGTCCGGTCGCTGAGCTCAATGAATCATCGTTTACCGAAGTTTCTGACAGTGATGCGGCACAATACACGGGCCGGTATTGGGCAGAACCCGGCGCTTATGTAGATGTCGTTTATGGAACATCTGGCTTCGCACTTGGCGCTCCTTCTCAGGGGGACTACGCACTTCATGGACCAGCAGGACTGGCTTACGATCCTTCGGTGAGCGATACAAATTCATTCCGAACTGTTGGTGGGCGAGGTGCTGGTGAACTCGCCGAATTCGCTATTGATTCAAATGGCAAGGCAAAGTCATTCAGACTCGGTGGATTTCTATACAAACGGGTCGACTAATTTCTATTAATTACTAACAGTGAGCACAGAGAGAAACACGATCATGGCTGGAGTTTTTGAGATCGCCGACGGGTTCATAGACACCGTGGCTAAACATCACCCGATATCGGCGACCTACATGGGCGTGGGTGGGCACGATCACTTGATGAACGACTATTCGCCCGAAGCGGCCGAGGCATTTCACGCGGAAAGTCTGGCAGCCCTTAGAGCGATGGAAGCCGCCGAGCCTACCAACGACCGCGAGCGAATTTGCAAAGACACGTTCATCGACGAGGCTTCGCTTTCACACGAACAGTTTGAGTCACGAGAACATCTTCGCGATATGAACGTTATGTTTTCGCCCGTACAGAGCATTCGATCAGTGTTCGATCTGATGCCGCAGAATTCATTAGAAGCATGGGAAAACATCGCTTCTCGCATGGAGAAAATTGGTGGAGCGCTTGCCGGGTACCGGGAAACTCTCGACATAGGTCGTGCAGAGGGATTGGTCACTTCGGAACGACAGGTCATTGG
>CAWVYJ010000077.1:0-7372 GCA_963934365.1 uncultured Dehalococcoidales bacterium
GTTGGCGCGTCGGCTGGGTCGAGACCCCCGCCGCAAGCGACTACCACGATAGAGATGAATGCAACGAGTGCCGGCCATATTAGGAGCGTTTTGTAGTTCTTCATTCCGAGTTAGAGAGAGCGATGAGCCACTTTGGTTGAAAGTCGGGCGCGACGGGAGTTGTGTCGATATGGCTGACCGTCATACTTATGTACGGCGGCCATTATGATTTCGGATTTAGGGCTTACACGACTTTGCGATTTAAGAGTGGTGGGATACGAACCTGAATGTTAATCATCGACTATGTAAGCGCTTCTATTGGGCAAGATGGCACTTCTGCCCATTCTCGCCATGAGCCGTCGTAATCACGAACTTTGTCGAAACCGGCTAGTTTGAGAGTCCAGAATCCGTGCGCCGCACGGATGCCTCCCTGTCAGTATGTGATGACGTTTTTATCTGGCGTAATTCCGACTTTCGAGAGTAGTTTGCGAATTTCTTCTGCTGTCTTCAAAACGGGGATATCGCCTTCAGTCATGAAGTTCGTCCATTCCAAATGAACTGCTCCTGGTACGTGACCTCCTCGTGGTCCTCCGCGTTTGTTTGCGCCAGTCCATTCATCATCCGAACGCACATCGAGGATGATCGTTGAACTGTCATCTATTGAGTCGAGTACACGCTCTCGCGACGCGAAAATCTCAGGATTGGCCTCCGCTGTAAACGATCCTGCAGTTCCTGCTGCGGTGAATGGTGCTTTCGTAGTTTCTCGGTCTTCAGCGGTCCATTTTTCAAGCCCGCCGTCGAGGATTTTTACGTTTGTGTGTCCGTAGTAGTGGAGTGCCCACATGAGCCGGAACGAATAGACGCCGCCTTTGCGGTTGTATCCGACTACAGTTGTGGCATCGCCTATACCGAGTTCGTCCATTGTTTGTTCGAACTGCTTGGGGTTTTGGATATGAATGCGTTCTTCAGGAGAAGTTTTGTAGTAGTGGTCGACAGGGTTAACCGAATTCGGAATATGCCCTTGTTCGTAGTCTTCGGGTACATCGGTATCGACGAGTCGCACGTTTGGGTCATCAATATGTTCTGCGAGCCAATCGGTGGTGACAAAAATTTCCGGTATTGTGTAGCCGCGGTCTGTCGGCGGTATGATTGATGGAATAGCCATAATATGGGGTGTAAATCTTTCGATTGATTGATACCTTTAACTTGTTCGCTGATGCTATCACCAAGCTTCATGAACTCATCACATTACTGGGCGGAACTTCCAAGTAAGGGTGATAAGTTTTACAGTCTAACGAACGAAAGAACTGACCTACGGTTTATGTCAGGGATGGGATTTTCATTATTGAATTTGCCAGCTAAGGCACAAATCGACAGGTTTGATAATTTGAATTTCATACTCGCAGGGCTAAATATTGACCGTGCACCAGTAGAAATACTGGAATGCGTAGCGGTTCCAACTCACGCGCTTGGGGAACACCTTGAGCGACTGGCAACACATGCTGGAGGAGGGGTAATTCTCTCTACTTGCAACCGTACCGAGATCTACTCGGTTGCCGAAGATGTTGAAGTTGGTGTTCGCCAACTACGCGAGTACATCGACGCTGTACCTGAACATTCTGGTGTTACCAGTATCAGTGATTATATTTATACAAAGACTGGTGACGAAGTAGCTGAGCATTTGTTTGGTGTTACGGCTGGCCTTCAGTCAGTAGCTCTCGGTGAATCTCAGATTATTGGTCAAGTGACCCGAGCGATGCGGGCAGCCGGTGAGGCCGGCACTGTTGCCCCAATTCTTTCAAGGCTTTTCCACGCAGCTCTGCGAACTAGCCGGAAGATTCGCAAAGAAACCGATCTTGGTCGCAATCGAACTTCGGTCTCTTCTCTCGGAGTTCAGGAGCTTCAGAACACGCTCGGCGACCTGAAGGGACTTCGAGTCCTATTGCTAGGTGCTGGCGAGATGGGCAAGCTCACTGCACGTGCGCTGACCCGTTACGGTGCTTACGATATTGTTGTTTCTAGCCGTTCTATGAACCGTGGCAGGATTTTGGCTGATGAGCTGGGTGCTCCGCAGGTTGCATTTGAAGATATTTCACGAGCGATGATCGAAGCTGATGTGTTGATTACCTGCACTGCTGCGACTGATTCAGTAATTACCACTGCTGTTGTTGCCGATGTGATGTCGACTCGCCCTGATCGCAATTTCAGCATTCTCGATCTGGGTATGCCGCGTGACGTTGAGTCGACATCTGGTGATGTCGCAAACGTGAATTTGATTAGCCTTACCGAACTCCAGGCGCGATCGGCTGAGAGCTGGGAGCTTCGTGAAGAGGCTGCTGCAGAGGCCCAGGGTCTGATTGACGATGGTGTTCGTCGTTTCAAGGAACGATTGACTGGGATCGAGAGCGAGCCAGTTATTCGAACACTTGGTGCTCGTGTTGAGCAGATGAGGCGTGAGGAAGTTCAGCAAACGCTCGCTCGCCTAGATGGTCTCACTGATAAACAGGCGGCATCTGTCGAGAAAATGACTCGTTCGCTCGTACGACGGATTCTTGCCGACCCGATTAGCTTCTTAAGAAGTGAAGAAGAAAGTGCATCCGAGGCCGTTCAGAAGGTATTTGCACTCGCTGATTGGGATAAAGACGAACTCGAGTAATTTCGGCAGAATTACAATATTGGTTTAAATCTGACTAATTGACGATGTTCACAGCGTCCCTTTCCGCGCCAAAATAGGCAGGTTGTATTTTTTAGTATGAGCGATTTGTAATTCGGAGGGCTATATTGTCTCGCGCAAAGTCAGCACAGCTGTTTAGCGATGCTAAAGCACTAATTCCTGGTGGAGTTAATAGTCCGGCTCGTGCGTGGGGATCGGTCGGTGGTGACCCTATCTTTTTCAAGAAGGCATTCGGGTCGCGCGTCTGGGACGTCGACGATAACGAATTGATCGACTACGTGTGCTCTTGGGGTCCGATGATTCTTGGGCACGCTAATCCAATAGTGATTGACGCGGCGATCGAGACTGCGAAATCTGGCACTTCGTTCGGTGCTCCTACTGAGTTGGAAGTGGAAATGGCGCGGCGGGTCGTTGATGCTATTCCTTCTATTGAGATCGTTAGATTCGTTAGTTCGGGTACTGAAGCAACGATGTCGGCTCTGCGTTTAGCTCGTTCAAAGACCGGTCGCAACAAGATATTGAAGTTCAACGGTGGCTATCACGGTCATGAGGATTCATTGCTGGTCGAGGCGGGATCAGGCTTGGCGAATCAGGGAATAGCGTCTTCGACTGGTGTTCATCCCGACTATGCTGCTGCGACTTTGGTTGCTGATTTCAATGATGTCGAGTCGGTTCGGGTTCTTCTTGAGGCGAATAAGGGTGAAGTAGCGGCTGTGATTGTTGAGCCTATTAGTGGCAACATGGGTGTTGTCCCTCCGGTACCGGAGTTCCTTGAGGGGTTGCGTGATCTGACGACGGAACACGGTTCATTGCTTATCTTTGATGAAGTAATTACAGGATTCCGAGTTGCACTTGGTGGAGCTCAGTCTGTTTATGGCGTTACTCCTGACATCACTTGCCTCGGCAAAGTCGTTGGTGGTGGATTCCCGGTTGGTGCTTATGGTGCCAGTGCAGAGATCATGAGCGAAGTGTCACCGCTTGGACCTATGTACCAGGCTGGAACTCTTTCCGGTAACCCGGTGGCGATGGCAGCAGGTATTGCCACTTTGGATGAACTATCGAAGCCTGGCGTGTACGAGGGTCTTCAGGCGAAGACCGATCTATTGGCGGACGGTGTTCTGGGTGTTTTCAGCAAAGCCGGTATTCCTGCGGTCGTGAATCGTGCGTGCGGGCTTATGACCGTGTTCTTCACCGGTAACGAGGTGACTGACATGGCTAGTGCCTCTGCGACTGATAGAGACGCGTTTGGGGCGTTCTTCCGCGGAATGATAGATAACGGCGTGTATCTGCCACCGTCGCAGTTCGAGGCTTGGTTCGTTTCGACTGTGCACAGCGATGCAGACATCGCACAGACACTTGAAGGTGTCGCTAACTCGCTACCGTCGTAAGCTTTATCTGACCGTGTGAGGTCGGCGTCAACGGTTGAATCAGACGGAATATTACTTGTCCAGTGATTCTTGGAACTGTAATTAGCGCTGATATGAGTATGTTTTGATTTATCGTTTAGCGATGGTATTGCTGTTCGTGGTCGTAATCTAGTGTTAATCGTCTGAGGACGCTGAGTGTGCCATGAGATATGGCACCGAGGGACTGCTATTTGATGTTATCGAGCAATCCTTGGCAATATTCGATATCAAGCTCGCACATCAAAATGAGATTCCCGACAATTGCATAAGTCGAATAACTCATGCGAGTAGAAACGAATCCCGCTCCTTCGCCCGTCCTATCAGGCTTCCCCCGGCCCGTGCTCTCGTCAGCCGGCCCTGCTCCTGAATTTTTAGCGGTTTCGTGAGATTCATAAATGCGAACTTCAACGTCCCGTTGGTTGTAGAAGCCGTACCAGACGCTCATTGCATCAGGAAGTGTTTCAGCTGAAAGTTCTTTAGATTTTTTCCATCCGGCCGCAACGACATCATCCACGGTAAACGAGCCATTTGGCTCAAGTACCTGAACAGATCCTTCTGACTCGGAGGAATCCAATAGGTCAGCCACAATTTCAGGTTCATTAGATTTGCAAGATAGACCCACAACCAAAATTAAAATAGCCGAAAATCCTGCGGCTAAAATCAAA
This sequence comes from uncultured Dehalococcoidales bacterium, assembly GCA_963934365.1. Lineage (GTDB taxonomy): Bacteria > Chloroflexota > Dehalococcoidia > Lucifugimonadales > Lucifugimonadaceae > Lucifugimonas. The sequence continues at coordinate 4,725 of CAWVYJ010000077.1, forward strand.
CGTACGAGAGATTTATTAGTCGTCATAGATTCTCTTTCTGCCAGATGTATTACTTTGTGAGGAGTATGTCATAAAGATTCAGAATTAAGCGAGAGGTTGAAAATTAGCTGAGGTCGACTATCGTTGCGCCGTTGCCGCCGCGATTTCTCGGGGCTGCGCTGAACGATGATACGAGTGAGTGCTTTGAGAGCAGGGTACGAATGGCTTCTCGGAGAGCACCGGTTCCATCTCCGTGGATGATCCTCACACTTGTTAGCCCTTGGATCGAAGAATCGTCTATGAACTGCCTCACGATGTCGTCTGCTTCGTGCACCCGTGAACCGCGTACATCCAATTCGCCAGATGTGTTGGTCGCTTCACCTGCTGTAATCGTGTTGATCGTGATATTGGGAAGTTCGTTGGGCGATTTCTTCTCATCCACTGTATCGGCGGCTTTTATTAATCGTAGCTGCCGTTCATTTAGTTCAATTCGAGAGTTACCCATCATCAGTTCGATGGTTCCACCTGAGCTAACTTCGATCACGGATGCCTGAACATTTAAGCCTTTAATTTCAACTTCGTCGCCCGGTTGTAGAGGTAGATTCTCATCAACATCACCAGATTTATCGACTTTCTCAGTAGGAGAAACAGGAAGCCATGTAGGATCGGAAAATTGACTGCGGACTCTGCCGATGGCTCGCTTCGCCACTTCGAGATCGTTATCGTTCTTGGTTTTGGTTACGATTTTGCGGAGTGATTGCTGGATTTTTTCGGTTTCACGCTTTAGCTCCATACGCGATTTCTCGATCATGTCCTCTTGCGCACGAGTTACATTTTTTAGCTTGTACTGAAGATCTTTCCGAGTCGTTTCCGCTTCTATCTTGGCTTGTTCGGCTTTGGCGAGCATTCGGCTAGCTTCGTCACGCTCTCGTTGAAGCTGCTGAAGGATGGTTTCTGCTTCAGCTCGAGACGGATCCATCATCGATTGGGCGTGGTCGAGCACATGGCTGGGCATGCCGAGGTGACGAGCGACATGAATGGCGTAGCTTCGACCTGGAATACCCATAAGTACCTGGTAGGTCGGGAGCATAGTATCGGGATTTAACTCCACGGATGCGTTTGCGAAATCTTCTGATTCGGCTGCAAATTCGGCGACTGTTCGGTAGTGCGATGTGATCGCAATCGGCATGTCGTTTTCGGCAGCATGAGCCAGAACTGCTCTTGCTAACGCTGAGCCTTCTTCGGGATCAGTTCCGGTGCCGAGTTCATCAAGCAGTATCAGCGAGTTTGGCGTTGCTTCTAATAGTATTTCTATGACTCGCCCCATATGAGACGAGAACGTGGATACAGATCGTTCGATCGACTGTGAGTCTCCGATATCGGCGTAGACTGCATCAAAGATGGCCATTTCTCCATCGCTCACTGGCACTTGCATTCCCGACTGGTGCATTAGTGCGAATAGTCCGATCGTTTTGATTGCAACAGTTTTACCGCCTGTGTTGGGTCCGGTTATTACGAGACCACGGAAGCCGGGTCCGATGTTGATTGTGATGGGAACAGCGTCGCTACCCAACAGGGGGTGACGAGCGCCAATGAGATTGGCGACATTGTCGGATCCTGCGGGCATGGTTACGATGCGGCGTGCCTTCATGGCGGCGGCGAGCCTGGCTCGTGCCGTGATGAAATCGAGTTCAGCTGCGGCTTCAACGGCAATAATCGCTGTGTCTTCTTGGTCGCCGATTAGCCGTGAGAGTCTACGAAGTATGCGTTCTTCTTCTCGCTGGGCTTCTGCGGCTGTTTCTCGCCAGTCGTTACAGAGTTCGACTGCTTTGAATGGTTCGACAAATAGTGTTGCGCCACTGCCGGATACGTCGTGGACGATGCCGGGTACAGATTCGCGGGCATCGGCTCGAACTTCCAGAACGAGTCGTTCGCCTCTCGTGGCGATGGCACCTGACTGTAGCGACGCTCTGATTGACGAGCTTTGGGCTAGGCGTTCCATTGCTCGCATTACTCGTTGGAAGGTCTTGCTGACGTTTCCGCGGAGGCGGGCGAGTTTAGGAGTTGCTGAATTGAGTACTTCCCCTCGGTCGGATATTGACTTAAATATTTCTTTACCCAGATCTCGTAGATCAGGGATGTCGGCGGCAATCGTTTCAAGAAGTGATGCTCGCCCTTTCATCGATACGACGGTGTTGCGTGCCGACCAGATTGAGTCGAGTAGATGAAGCACAGATACGATTTCTTCGCCTGTGAGCATGCCGTCTATGGCAGCTCGATGGAGTAGTTGACGAGGGTCACGAGCGCCTACTAATCCGATGTCGCCTACGGTTCCGAGCATTAGGGATGCTTGTGCAGTTTCGTTTTGCAATCGTTCGACAACTTCGATATCGACGGTTGGTCGAGTGGCGAGCGCCATCTGACGTGACATGAAGAAGCGTGTTTGATTGGCTAGTAGTTCTCGAACATTGGTGAATTCTAGAAGCTCCCATGCCTGTAGTTGGAGTTCGGAAACACCAGAGAAGTCTGCTTCGCTGATGGTCTCTTCAAAGAGCGATATGTTGGAGAAGTTGTTGGTGGTACTCATAGTGCAACGAAGATTGTAAAACGGATCGCTTGTTGGTACTCGTGTTGCTTTGTGAAATAGGCTCGAATAGTAATAGCGGTTA
>CAWVYJ010000078.1:0-7258 GCA_963934365.1 uncultured Dehalococcoidales bacterium
GCGGGGCTGTTTTGTTTAACGAATTATTCGAATGACTATTGAAGCAAGTAAGAATCAAGTAGTTCGTCATTTGTTCGCTTCGGAGCTCTCGCCATCAAACCTTCATAACGATCTTGAAGCGTCTTACCTTCCTTCTTGAAGATGACTCCAAGTGGAACACCAGGTCGGCTCAATAGATCGTTAGCATCCTCAACACTAGACGGGTCGTGGTCTTCAGGAATCTCAAAAGCTAGGCCCTTGATACCTTCCTTAGGTTTGCCCTTCAGAATGTCGTAAGTGTCGTTGTACGTCGTACAAGGCGACTGAACGTGAACAATGCTGAAGCCTTGGTGATTCATAGCTTCCTGAATCATCTTCGCCAAAACACGAGGTTTGCTCGAGTAATACGAAGCGATATAGGTGACACCGATCGACATGTATAGCTTCAAAGGTGAAACAGGGGTTTCGATCTTACCTAATGGAGTCGAAGTGGTAACAGCGCCAAATTCACTCGTTGGCGATGACTGTCCTTTTGTCAAGCCATACACACCGTTGTCCATGACGACAGCAGTGATGTTGATATTTCGGTTCGCAGCTGGTCCAAGATGTTCGCCGCCGATTGAAAGGAAGTCACCGTCACCAGCAACCACAACCGTGTTCAACTTGGGATTACCCTGCTTCACCCCAAACGCGATCGGTAGAGACCGACCATGAATACCGTGGATGCCAAATGGTTGGTCTCCTTCAACAAGGTGAACCATGTTTCCAGAACAACCGATACCAGCTACAACAACGTTGTTAGCCTGTGGCTCTTCGTGTTCTACCGAGTAACCCTCGAGCGCTACCTGAAGTGCTCGTCGCACTCCAAAGTCGCCACATCCCGGGCACCAGGCGAAATCATATTCAGGATTACGCTTGCTCATGCTGTTACTCCAGCCCTGATTCGCTCGCCAATTCTTGTCACAAGATCTGCAGGTCTGAAAGGCAGACCCGTGTATTGAGTCACTGACTCAGCGTTGTATCCCTCCATCCGGAGAAGCGCCGACCATTGACCTAAGTAGTTTAGCTCAGGAACAATGATCTTCTTCCCAGATTTTAGAATGTTCTTAACTTCTTCTGGCAACGGGTTGAGCGCTACCGAATAAAGCCAGCCGACGTTCTCACCCTGATCACGAAGCCTATCGTACGCTTCACGAGCCGGACCCTTTGAGCTACCCCAAGGCATAATGATGACATCAGCATCGGCATTCTCGATTTCGTAATGAGCACCATTAAGAAGATCAAGTTTCTTGAAACGTCGCTCCATCAATCGAACGTGGTGTCGAGGCAGGTGTGTAGTGTCGCCAATCTCGTCATGCTCTGAACCGTTCGCAACGTACGCACCAGCGCCACCAGGAATCGGCATACCACCAAGAGGCGTTGAGCCATCCCACGAATCGTATCGCTTGCCGGTATCACCTTCACTTACCATTGCTCGGGTTTCACTGCTAATTGCTGAAAGGTCAGGACGGCGGATGTTCTCACCACGATCTGCAAGACCGAACTCAGTAACGAGAATCACCGGACCCTGATATCGCTCGGCCCAGTTCGTAGCCAACGCACCAGAGAAGAAGCATTCCTCAATTGTGCCCGGAGCCAATACTGGCATCTTGATATCGCCGTGAGCTGGGTGCATACAGCTGAAAAGGTCAGACTGTTCAGATTTGGTTGGCAGGCCGGTAGCCGGGCCACCACGCTGCACGTTAGTTACAACAAGAGGAATTTCTGCCATCCATGCCAGACCCAAACCTTCACTCATTAAAGAAAAACCAGGACCTGCAGTAGCTGTCATCGCCTTTTTGCCGGCGAATCCTGCACCGACAATGGCGTTGATTGCTTCAATCTCAGATGCGACCTGGTGAACGAATCGTCCCTCACCCCACAGGTTGTTCTCCATCCAAACCAGAATCGTAGTGGCAGGAGAAATTGGGTAGCCAGCGTAGAAATCGAGACCGGCAGCAACAGCACCCATTGAAATCGCTGCGTTACCTGTAATTACGATCTGCTTATAGTCAGGAGCGTTCGCATGTTCGAGCTGACCAACTTTGAATCCGCTGGATGCGGCGACATCTACACCGAGGCGAACTGCCTTGATGTTGGCTTCGATAATTTCTGCATCGCCATCGCGTCCACGAGTAAATCGCTGTCTAATGAATGCATCGATCTCTTCAAGTTTGAAGTCGATCAGTTGCGCAACAGCTCCAATCGTCACCATGTTTGCGGCACGAGCGTTACCCGTCGATTTAGCGAGCTCATCCGCCTTAATGCCGAAATAGCTACCGCCTTCAGGTAGATCGTATTCTTCCGCATTGTAAACAGTTACACCACCGGGAAGAATATCCTCGTTGTGATGGTCATAGGCGTACTGGTTGAGAGCAACCAGGACGTCGACGCCATCACCCGAACTCAATACTGGTGTGGTAGAAATTCTTACCTGAGATGATGCTGGACCACCCATGATCTGCGATGGGAACGTCGAGTGGGTCTGTACAAAATACCCGGCATGAGCTGCTGCTCGTGCCAATGCATCTGCAGATGTGACCAGTCCCTGTCCGCCCTCTCCGGCGAATCGGATGACGAAGTCGTGCTTATCCAATGTTTACTGCCTTCTCGCGAACTTACTGTTCGGCGAAATGTAAAAAATGAGCTTGAATGGTTTTGATTCAGGCGCAAAAAAACCACACTACTCTAAAGTTATGCGGTTACTAATTATCTAATAAATCCTGTGAGTGACTCGAAAAATTAAAAACTCAATGCTTCCCACCGCTCTCACCGAGCGAGTGATAACAATACTTGCTTGAATTAATCTCGTTTTATGAACTGGCATCTTTGCGCGTTTACTCAATCTACAATTATCGAATTCGATGAGTTCAGTGTCAATTTATTTAAGTGGTGAATTTGTCATAGGTTCCCAGTTGCGTTGAAAGTTTTACCGCTAACGTTTGACCGCTGGCACCACCAAACTTAGAATCCGCTCACAGATATACTGAACTCAATTGAACTTTCATACTCAATCTAACTCGTAAATACCGTTTAAATGAATCGTCAACGCAAGACAGATCACTCAATCAACCGCTGGTCAGCCGGAGGGGTAGTGCTGCGCACCAACGTAAATAACGGCGGGAAATTATCTGTTGCCCTGTGCCATAGGCGATCAGAATCCCTATGGGCACTACCTAAAGGCACACCGGAAGACGGAGAATCAGTGGCAGAAACTGCCGCCAGAGAAGTCACTGAAGAAACCGGCCTGAAGGTCGAAACAGGCCCAGCTATCGACAATACGTATTATTCCTTCTTCCGCACAGCGGCAGAAACGTTCGGTGATTTGCCATTTAAAAAAAATAGTACCGTTCGGATAGATAAAACTGTCCACTGGTACCTGATGAAGTTCATTGGCGGCGATACATCCGATCATGATCATGAGTACGATGACGTTGAATGGATAGAGATTAAAGAAGCATCACAGAGGCTGACCCATCGAAATGAAGCGCGAGTCCTGGAAAAAGCTGTGGCCTTTTATGAAGAGCGAGCAGGAAGCAGCGACTGAGCTGCGCCTCGTCGGAAATAAAACTGTGCTCCGCACTAAGTCGATGGACGACGCTGAGGCCGATTATTCATGGCGTATCGACACCGAACTTGCGGGTCTAGACGCAACACGCCCTGTAACTCTCTCGTTCAGCGAATATCTCCGATACCACCGTGACGATGTCGCTTATCCGTCCCCATGGTCAGTGCGCATGGCAATAGACACCGACGATGGCCGCCATATTGGCAACTGCATGTACTATGACATCAACACAGAAAAATTGCAGTGCGAACTCGGAATTATGATCGGCGACCGAAATTACTGGAGCCAGGGCTACGGCACCGACGTCGTAAAAACCGCTCTCACACACATATTCACGACAACAGAGCTTCATCGGGTCTATCTCCACACGCTCTCGACCAACTTACGGGCGCAAAAGTCGTTTACAAAATCCGGTTTCAAGCCCCTGCGGGAAGTTCGGCGCGACGGCTACGAATTCATGTTGATGGAAATTTGGCGAAAAGAATGGGAAGCCGCAAACCCGGTTAAAACCCAACCACAAACTGAAATCTCTATGCCGTTCTCTACGTCCGAGGACGCCCCTCAGCCGGACACTGACCCACAAATGGGTTCCTAATCCAAAGCTACTCAAAAAAACTCAGGAGAATCCTCAATGAATTTACTTCTAATCACGGGTGGCAAGCATCCGTATGAAGAATCGACGCCGGTTTTACAGGAATTCCTTGAGGCAGCCGGACATTCGATTACCTTGTCAGAATCCGCCAACGAACTTTCTGGCGATCTGTCGGTCTTTGACGCTATCGTGCTCAATACGCTTAGACAGGAAGCCACCGATAACGATCTCAACGACGCACAACGCGCTGGGTTCCTATCGTACGTTTCAGGTGGTGGCTCTCTTCTTTCAATTCACATCTCAGCAGCTTCATGCCCTGATTGGTCACAAACCAAGAAGATCACCGGTGGTGGATGGGTTCTTGGCGAAAGTTGGCACCCGCCATTCGGTTGGTTTGAAGTGATTATCGAAAACCCTAACCACCCGATTACAGCGGGTGTATCACCAAGTTTCTGGACCTACGACGAGTGCTACTGCGGTCTCGACATTCAGTCTGGCATCGACGTGTTCATGCACGGTGTAGTCGAAGGCGACATCAAGCCGCTCGGTTGGACTCACCAGTTCGGCGAAGGAAAAGTAGCCAACATAGCGCTTGGGCACGCAGGTTCATCACAACAACACCCGCAGTTCCAAAAACTAATCCTCAACGCCCTCAACTACTTGAGTTAATGTTCCGATCTGTAATCCTGAGCTCCTCTAAAGGACGACAGGACGACAATCAGCTGACAACTCATTCCACGGAAAGCACGATCGATAACATGCCATCTAACCGCCGACCCAACATCGTTCTCATCATGTCTGACGACCTCGGATACGAAGCCATAGGTGCGAACGGCGGCACGTCGTACGCGACGCCGGTTCTCGACAATATGGCCGCCACCGGGGCACGCTTCGAAAATGCCCACGTACAGCCACTTTGCACCCCAACCCGTATTCAACTGATGACGGGCAAGTACAACTTCCGAAACTATGTTGGATTCGGGTTAATCGACCCCAAAGAGGTCACCTTTGGACACTTGTTCTCCGATGCCGGCTATAAAACCTGCATCGCCGGTAAATGGCAGCTTCATTCGTACAACCCACCCGATGAAATGCCTGAAGCTCGCTCAAAAGGTCAAACTATCGAAGATGCCGGGTTCGACGAATTCTGTGTTTGGCACCCGCACCACACCGAGGACAAGGGATCCCGTTACAAGGACCCAATCATCTACGAAAACGGCAAATTCCTAGAGAACATGGACGGCAAGTACGGTGAAGACATATTCGCCGACTACATTATGAATTTCATGGAGAAGAATAAGGACGATCCGTTCTTCGTTTACTTCCCTATGGCCCTGACTCACCGTCCGCTAGAGCCAACTCCCGATAGTCCTGAGTACGACGATTTCATCCCGCCTTCCAACCTGACACTCGGTGGTCGTACATGGGACGAACTTGAAGGCTGGGATGACGATGCGAAGTACTACAAGGATATGGTCGAATATCACGACAAGGTGATCGGACGAGTCAACGACAAACTCGAAGAACTCGGCATAGCCGATGACACGCTGGTGATCTATGTTGGCGATAACGGATCACCGATCGAAGTCTGCTCAACCGTGCACTCACACACTGAAGTCTGCGGAGGAAAGGGCCTAACTGTTGACCGTGGCACTCACGTTCCGCTGATCGCCAGTTGGCCAGGCACTATTCCAGAAGGTCACGTCGAAACCGATCTCGTAGATTCGTCTGACTTCCTGCCAACGATCCTTGATGCAGCCGGAATCACCCCCCCTGCCGACTACGTTATGGACGGGCAAACGTTCTTGCCACAGCTCAAAGGAGAAGACGGCGATTCACGTGATTGGATTTACTTCCACTTCGAGCCAATGAGTGGTCGTGTCTACCGATTCGCTCGCTTCATTCGCACGCACCAGTACAAGCTCTACGACGACGGAAACTTGTTCGACGTCAATGCCGACCCAGAAGAACAGTCGCCCTTCGAAGCCTCAACTGACAACGAAGAACGGTCTACAGTCCGAGCCCAACTAAAACCAATATTCACCCAAATGGTGAAGTAAGCCCTCTTCAAAACGCCAACTTACCCCCTCTCTCGGTGGAGGAGGGTTGGGGTGAGGGAGAAAAGCGTAACCTCTCTCATCGATTATCTAGAAACCAATTCCCATGACAACTCCACGCACTGACTGGCTATCCTTAACAAACGAAGAAGCGATCGATCCTGATCTACCGATCTGCGATCCGCATCATCACTTCTGGGATCGACCCGACGGACGCTACTTTCTCGATGAATTGCTGATAGACACCGGCGGTGGACACAACATCACCGAGACCGTCTTCGTCGAGTGCAGCGCGATGTACAGAAAAGACGGCCCCGAAAAAATGCGACCGGTTGGCGAAACCGAGTTTGTGCAGGGCATTGCCGCCCAGAGCGCGAGCGGGATGTATGGAGATACTAATGTTGCTGCAGGAATAGTAGGTTACGCCGATCTACGTCATGGCGACGAGGTAACCGAAGTTCTCGAAGCGCACATCGCCGCCAGCAGGGATCGTTTTAGGGGAGTTCGTAACGCGTCGAGTTGGGATGCCAGCCCCGAAATAGGCGGTTACATGAATCCCCCGCAAGGCTTGCTGGGAGACGCCGGCTTCCGAACCGGACTTGCAGCACTTCAAAAACTTGGTCTGAGCTTCGATGCTCAGGTCTATCACCCCCAGCTAAATGAACTGGTTGATCTTGCTAGAGCGTTCCCCGATGTAACAATAATTCTCAATCACACCGGCGTGCCGCTTGGCATCGGTCCGTACGTCGGGAGAGACGACGAAGTTGCCCAAGTCTGGCGAAGTGGTATCACCGAACTGGCTGGCTGCGAGAATGTCGTGATGAAGTTGGGCGGAGTCGGAATGCCACTTGGTGGACACCGATGGAATGAGCGAAGCGCTCCACCATCATCTCAAGAACTGGCAGACGGAATATCGTCGTACTACAACTTCGCTATCGAAACGCTGGGGCCTGACCGTTGCATGTTCGAGAGCAACTTCCCCGTCGATAACCAGTCGACTTCGTACACAGTTCTCTGGAACGC